>CAISCV010000178.1 GCA_903883945.1 uncultured Chitinophagaceae bacterium
AGAAAGCACAAAGGTTTGCCTCAACCTACCTGTAAGTATTACACAATTGCTACTAAATGATGTATAATTCATTGTTTTTTTGGAAGGAGGGGGCGGAAAGCATTACAAATAACAGCTCCGGCATTCAGATTTGACAACTTTAGGAAAGTTGTCAAATCTATTAGCCACCTACTCAAACAGAAAGGTCTCGCTTCAAGCGAAGCTTTCCTTACAAAGATGGAAGGTATTAGTAACAAGCAGTCCATGTCAGAGTCATAAAACAGACTTCGAGATTCATGGACTAGTTGAGTAGAAATAAATAGGAATGACGTGAACTTGTAAAAACGGATATTAATCCAATGTCGTTTAGTTAAGCGTTAGCCACAAAGACTCAAAGGCATAAAGTTGCACAAATAGATACTAGTTTTTGCCACTAATTGCACTAATAAATACCAATAAAGCACATTCGTGCTTATTAGTGCAATTAGTGGCAAATGCTTAACTAAACGACATTGGATATTAATCCGTCTTATTTGCGAAGCAAATCAATAAATTATTAGTTTAAACTACCCTAAGCCCTATGAGCGTCATGTCGACGATAGGAGACATCTTATCGAAAATAATCCACGTCATTGTAACGTTAGGAGAAATCTCCTTGTGGTAGGCAGACAAGTCACTCTAATCCTTTAAATCCTACAAATCATGGTACAGAATAATACTCCAAAATAAACAGTAATATTGCAAAAAATAGTTAACCCATGCAACATTTCTTCAACAAACGCATTTGCGCGCTATGCTTTTTCTTAGCCTTTAGTACTACCCAACTAATTGCCCAACAATGGACTTGGGTCGGTGGCAGTAATACCACCAATCAAAATGGGGTCTATGGCACCAAAGGTGTTGCTGCTGCCAGCAATCAGCCGGGGGCAAGGCAGGGAAGTATTAGCTGGACGGATGCGAGTGGTAACATATGGTTATTTGGTGGCCAAGGATATGCAGCAAGTGGTAGTGCTAATCTTTTGAATGATTTATGGAAATACAACACCAATACTGGGCAATGGACTTGGATGGGTGGCAGTAATACCATCGATCAACCTGGGGTCTATGGCACCCAGGGTACCGCTGCTGCCAACAATCAGCCTGGGGCAAGGCAGAATAGCATTAGTTGGAGTGATGCAAGTGGCAACCTGTGGTTATTTGGTGGAGCTGGATATGATGTTAATCGTGATCTAGATTTATTGAATGATTTATGGAAATACAATGTCGCCACTGGGTTATAGACTTGGGTGAGTGGCAGTAAGACTTTCGCTCAAACTGGGGTCTATGGCACCCAGGGTACCGCTGCTGCCAGCAATCAGCCAGGGGCAAGAAATAGTAGTATTACTTTGACAGATGCCAGTGGCAACCTGTGGTTGATGGGTGGGGTTGGATATGATGTTAATGGTAATGAAGATTTATTGAATGATTTATGGAAATACAATGTCGCCACTGGGTTATGGACTTGGGTGAGTGGCAGTAATACTGTCGCTCAAAGTGGGGTGTATGGTACTAAGGGTACTTCTACTGCAAGCAATCAGCCTGGGGCAAGGCAGAATAGCATTAGTTGGAGTGATGCGAGTGGCAACCTGTGGTTGATGGGTGGGGTTGGATATGATGTTAATCGTGATCTAGATTTATTGAATGATTTATGGAAATACAATGTCGCCACTGGATTATGGACTTGGGTTAGTGGCAGTAATACCAGCGCTCAAAGTGGGGTGTATGGCACCCAGGGTACCGCTGCGGCAAGCAATAGCCCAGGGGCAAGATATAATAGTATTAGCTGGGCAGATGCCAGTGGCAACCTGTGGTTGATGGGTGGGGTTGGATATGATGTTAATCGTGGTCTAGATTTATTGAATGATTTATGGAAATACAACACCACTACTGGGCAATGGACATGGGTGAGTGGAGATAGCATTATCAATCAAAAGGGGGTGTATGGCACGCAGGGTACTGCCGCAGCAGCAAACAAGCTAGGGGCAAGGTATCTTAGTGCCACTTGGACAGATGCAAGTGGCAACCTGTGGTTGATGGGTGGATATGGATATGCCGCGAGTGGAAGATTTGCTCTTTTGAATGATTTATGGAAATACAGCCTCCCCGTGAAAAATAACATTTGGACAGGTGCAACCTCTACCGATTGGAATGATGCTGGTAACTGGAGTGTGGGTGTGCCTACTAGCACCATTGGGGCTATCATCCCTGCTGCACCAATCAATCAACCCCTTATCAGTAATACGGGTACGGCATCTGCAGATAGTGTTGTCATAGAAAATGGGGCAATACTCACCAACAATGGTACTCTAAATATGTATGGCAACTTTGCCAATAGTGGCAGCTTTGCTAGTGGCAGTGGCAGCAGTGTAGTGTTGAAGAAAACAGGTACACTTAGTGGTACAGATACCTTTGCTAACCTAGAAGTTATTGGTGCTTATACTATAGGTACAGCAACGAGTGATAAGGTATTTATTACCGAAAAACTGATTAAGTCGAATCATACATTAATTACGAATGATAAACTAACCCTACTCTCTACTGCTACAGGTTCTGCGATGATAGATGATGAAGGAGGCAGTTTAACAGGTAAAGCCTACGTACAACACTTTACCTCTGGTGCCTTTGGCTACCACCACTTTAGTAGCCCTATTAGTGATGGTATTGTGGGTATGTGGGGGAATAGAGCCTTCCCATTAGATGGGCCAGATGGTGCGCCCGCCTGGTCCAGTCAAAGAGGAACCTTGCAGTATTACGATGAAATAAATAATGGGTATTCTGTATTGGATTCTGGGTATTACAATTATACCAACCCATCCAATACATTGGTGGTAGGGCAAGGATACACCGCACGCCTCAATAGCTTACCTACACTCAACTCGTTTGGTACGCCAAACAATGGGCCACTAAGTATACCGGTTACGCATTCTGCGGGAAGTAATGACCCTAAGGGTTGGAACTTAGTGGGTAATCCATACCCATCACCTATTAGCTGGACCGCCTTGCGCGCCTTAAACTCCGATTTATTTGCTAGTGACGATGCCTGTTACCTGTGGAAAGCTTCAGGTAAAGGAATAGATGGTATATGGTCTACCTACGATGGTACGGTAGGGGTAAATGGGGCAGGAGATGTGATCAACTCAAGCTTGGGCTTCTTTGTGTATGTAGACAAAAGTGGTACGTTGAAGTTTGATAACAGTGTACGAACCTACGATTTCTTAAGTCCGGAGATATTCGGTAGCAAGTCAGCAACAACCAATACCCTAAGACTATCCATTAAGGATGAACTAGCAGGTACAACCGATGAAGCAGTGGCTTATACGAATTACAAAGCAGGGTATTCTAGGAAGATTGCACAGCCCGAAGGTGCAACCAATGCAACGATAGCGTTTGAGGTAGAAGGAAAAAAAGCAGCTATCAATAAATTGACCTCTATTGATAGTAAAACGGAGTTGCCGATAACCATCAGCACGCCAAAAGCGGGGACTTATACGTTAGCGATTAATACAAAGAACATCAACTTGCCAGTTTACCTGAAGGATGCAGTAACTGGAACGTACACCGATTTGTCAGTAGCAACGACCATTACTACAACGGCAAAGGAAACAGCGGGTAGATACAGTCTGGTATTTAAGCAGCCAACCGTTTACCGATTACCGTTGACAGTATATCCAAACCCAAGTAAGAACAATATTATTGTTAATGGAAGTCATATAGCTTCTGTTCAGGTGGTAGATAATTTGGGTAAGGTGGTGAAAGTTGTTTCGTTGAAAGATGCAATGAACCCAACTTTGTCTTTAAGTGGATTGGCAACAGGTGCTTATCGCCTGAAAATACAAACGACAGATGGTAAAGTAAGCACTGTTGGCATGGTGAAGGAATAAATAAACTTTAGATTTGACAACTTTAAGAAAGTTGTCAAATCTTTCAAATCTTTCATTAACTAAACAATAAAACAAAAGAGATGAAAAAACAACTGGTACAATCAATCATATTATTGGGCAGTATGCTGTTTACAACGACAATTATCTTCGCAGGCCGCCATACTCCTCCGGGTGGAGGTGGTGGTGCACCTATTGATGGTGGTTTGAGTTTGTTGATTGGTGCGGGAGCCTCTTATGGCATCAAAAAGCTGTATAAGAAGAAAGAAAAGAATACAGATATTAAATAGGGAGATGCTAGTGATTGGTTTCCTTTAACCATTGTTCCTTTAACCTTTAATCTCAAAAGTGCAGTCCTACACATAAGTAGTAGCTGCACTTTTTTGTTTATGTATTAATTTGATGCCCATTCAAACCATTCATTAGATCTTTCTAAAATCAGGCATATAGTAAAAGAAACAACGTAGTGTATGGTTTTGGTCGTAATGATAGCCGTCTGCTTTTTCTTGGTCAATCAGCATATACCCTAAATCGAAGCTCAGCCGTTTACTAATTGTTTGCTTTATTCCTACAAAGAACCTATTTTGATCGAATACATTATATACCACTTCCTTACCAGTTTGAACACTTAGTTCGTCTGAAATAACTAAGGCCGGCCAATAAGGTTTTTTAACTACAGGAATGGTGAAACTAGCTAAATAGCGTATTCTGTCTGTAAATTTATTGGTGTGTGTACTAGTGTCTGCCACAATTTTTTCCTGCCATCTTTGTTCATTTCGAATTCTATTAAGCATCGTTACGCTCCCTAATTTAGAGATTATTTGTGCTTGCTCATAAATACGATTCTCATTGGAGTAGGTATGCCAACCTGCAGTAGTAGGGGCTAGCCACATGTGGGCATATCCCAATGTGAAAGTAATATTATCAGTCAGCCAATAGTTAACACCGGCACGTGCAAAAAAGAAGTTGGGATTAGCGAATATCTGATTAGCCCTATAGTGTAGGTCGGCTACTATGCCCCACTTATTTGTATATCGTTGGGTGCTGTTTACACTAAACCATGATTGTGTCTGGTTATTTACTATTCTGGTCTTTACTTGTGCCAGAAGATGGTTGTTGCTACCTGTCATTATCATTAATAACATATTGATAATACATAACCTTAAATGAAGTTTATACTGTTTCATTCTGTTTGTTTTTTTGTGAAAAGAAGTTTGTAAGATCTATTTTCTGGTAAAGGGAACTTTTATATCCTTTACCGATTCTTTACGTAATAATAACATGGGAATAACGACACCAACAGAGAGGCTGATGAGTATAAAAACTACTTTCAAACCATAGTTTACGGTCTCAGAGAGCGTTGCACCATAGGTAGCTACTTTTGGATTGCCTGTTAGTGAAATTAAGCCAAGAATCATTCGATAAGCTAGTATTCCGGGAATCATTGGTATTACTGCCGGTATATAAAATATAAGAGGAGGCGTATGTTTATAATGTGCAGCAGGGATACTGAGAAATCCAATTGCCACTGCACCAGCCAATGAGGAAAGGGCAATATTGAAGTTGAAGTGTAATAAGGTGAACTTGATAAAAACACCAATTCCGCCAAATAAAAAGATATGGAAGAAACTACGAACAGGGACATTGAACAATGCTGCGAAACCTAATGCGGCAATACCTCCCCAAACAGATTTGTATAATATGATTAATAACCAAGTCATAATTTAAAATTGATAGATTAAAGCAGAAGTAAGTATACCTAATGCAATTGAAAAAGAAATTAAGAAGCCTACAAACCCTCGGGTAACACCATTTTGTACATTACCATCCAAGATATCCGAGAATGAATTAATGAGTGGTACACCGGGAATAAGAAACAGCACTGAAGTTACATAAGCATGGTTCTGGCTATCGCTCAGGCCTAATTTAGACGCCGATCCTGCTATGAGTGACGCAGTAAAAGCGGAGAAATAAACAGAAACGTAGGGATTGAATCCGCCCTTTAAGGCTTCTTGCCGAACATAAAGACCAAGAAAAGATGCCACAAAAGTAAAAGCCAATTCGATGGGAGAACCATCCGCCAAGGAACAGAAACCCGCACCTGCGAGACCTACTAAGGTGAGAACCAACCATCTGGGAAAACGGGGTAATTGTTCAAGTCGTTGGAGTTCATCCCTAAGCTGGTGGATAGACCAAGGTTCTTCGAATAGGCTCCAGCTCATTTTGCTGATACCAGATATGGTTCTGAAATTAATTATGTGAGATGGTGTAACTCTTACAATAGTGAATATAGAGGCCCCATGATCGTTTAGCATGGTAAGCCAGATGGAACGTTGACTTATTTGCAGGTCTATAGAATATCCAAATGCTTCTGCCATTCTGTGCACGGTCGTCCTTACCCTACCCGTATTAGCACCCGCACTCATTAGAAGTGTACCCGTTTTTAACAGTACATCTGCCATCTCTTTCATTTCTTCTACATCGGGCGTATTTTCAATTTCTGCCATAGATAATTTAGTTTATTAGTTGGAATATTATATTGGAGATCTCGTTGAAGTAAAAACTGTCCAACAAAATAATGAAAAATCAGGGATACCGGTGCTTGTTATATTGCCTTTTATATGAGTCCTGTAATACTACAAAAAAAACAATACTAAAAGTTGTGCACCTATAATACGTAATATCATTGTTAAGGGATATACTGTTGCATAAGTTGCGGAAGGTATATCGCATCCAGCCATTTTTAATGAAAAAGCCAAAGCCGGAGGATCCGTATGAGCGCCTGATAGTAGTCCACATATTTCAAAATAGGTTTTCTTAAAGAATTTATGCGCAATTATTCCCACTATTAATAATGGGATAACTGTAATACAAATGCCCATCCAGATCCAATTAAAGGCAATACCGCTAGTGAAAGCAGCAGCAAGGTGTTGTCCGCTACCTAATCCCACACCGGCAAGAAAGATAGTAATGCCTAATTCTCTCATCATCAGATTTGCACTGTTGGTAGTATAGTTGTTGAGATAAATATATCCTCCAAACTTACTAAGAATCAAAGCTACTATCAATGGCCCTCCTGCAATGCCAATTTTTACAGCTACCGGCATATTAGGGATGTGAAAGGGAATACTTCCTACAATTACGCCTAACGCAATGCCAACAAACAGGGGCGCCAAATAAGGGAAATCTAACTTCTTTACTGAATTACCCAATGCTTTTGTAACCCTTTCTACCCCTTCCTCGGTTCCAACAACTTTTACGGTATCCCCTAATTGAAGATAAATATTGCCATTGGTTACCATCTCTATTCCTGCACGATTGAGACGGGTTAAAGTGAAATTTTGTTGATGTACTTCTTGCAAATCACCCAAGCGTTTATGTGTTACTTCTTCTCTTGTTACTACTATATCCCTTGCAATCAAATTGCTTTCTGCAGATTCTTTCAGGTTAATATTACTTTCTGAACCTATTAAACTCTTCAGATGCTTTAATTGATTCTTTGTAGTTATTACCAAAAGAATATCCTTTTCTTGTAATATCAAATCGGGTGTAGGGGTAATTACCTCGCCATTATGCAACATTCTGGAAACAATGATTGGTTGCTTAAGAAACTCGAAGATATGTCGTAATGGTTTTCCAATTAAGCCATTGTTTTCTAAATTCAGGTGAATTGCTATTGGTTTATTGGAACGTATAACTTCCAGCTTACGGTGCAATTCCTTCTCCCTTTCTAAATCAATCCCCAATACTTTACGAAGAATTAATAAGGATGCGATTATTCCGAATACGCCAAACGGATACGCCACTGCGTACGCTAATGAAAGGTTGGAAAAGGTATTTTTTGTATCGTTAATCTGCATATCTTTCAAAGCAGCTTGTGCGGCACCTAATCCAGGGGTATTTGTAACTGCGCCACTCATCACGCCTGTTAGCTCAGAGATATTGGTTCCTGAAACAAAATGTAAAAAAAGTGTTAGTCCAATTCCTAAAAATACTGTACCCGAAGCAAGAAGGTTATTTACCAAAGCATTCTTTTTTAGAGAAGCAAAAAAACCATTTCCTACTTGCAAACCTATAGAATACACAAAAAGAACTAAGCCAAAGTCTCTTAAAAACTGTTGGACATCTTTTTGAACAGAGATGCCCCAATAAGAAAGTAAGATTCCCACAAATAATACCCAGGTTACACCGAAGGAAATGCCAAAAATCTTTATTCTTCCCAACCAACTACCTGATGCAATAACGATTGCATATATCAAAACTGTATGTGGGATGGAAACAGAACGTGTTGCTGCTTCTTCTGCAGTTGTAAAGAGTTCTACAAACCAATTCATACATAAAGTATTGGTTAGAAAATAACAACGCATCAACCATTTGTAAATAGAGAATAGTATTTACACAAGTAATAATGAAAAAGGGAACAAGCAATTCTGCTTATTCCCCTTTCTCAAAGGTTTCGTTTCTATTCTGTCTCTGGTTCTAATGCCCAATGTTCGGGAGAACGCCATAATGCAGATAATAATAGTTCTCTCATGAAGTAAAACTCTTTAGGGAGTTTATCATATAATTTAGCAAATAACTCCTCGTGAGACAATAGTTCTTGTTTCCAAGGTTCCCTGTCTACGGTCATTATCTTAGCAAAATCATTTTTATCAAAGTTTTCAATGCCTGTCCAATCCATATCTTCAAAGCGTGGCATCCAGCCTATTGGGCTTTCTACTGCACTTGCACCACCATGCACACGTTGAACTATCCATTTTAATACCCTCATGTTTTCACCAAAGCCGGGCCATAAGAACTTGCCATTTTCATCTTTTCTAAACCAGTTTACACTAAATATACGAGGTGCATTACCAAGCGTACGTCCAAATTGTAACCAATGGTTTACATAATCGCCCATGTGATAGCCCATAAATGGTAACATGGCAAATGGATCACGACGAACCTTTCCTATTTCTCCAAAAGCTGCGGCTGTCATTTCACTACCCATAGTTGCGGCAGTATACACACCGAAATTCCAGTTGAAAGATTGGCAAACTAATGGTACAGCAGTACTTCTTCTTCCTCCAAAAACAAATGCTTCAATTGGCACACCCTTAGGGCTATCCCATTCGCTGTCTATTGCAGGATTTTGGTAAGCAGGTGCAGTAAAGCGAGAGTTGGCATGTGCAGCAGGCTGTCCGCTTGCAGGGTCGTGAGGTAAGCCTTTCCAGTTTGTTAATCCCTCAGGAACTTCTTTGGTCATTCCTTCCCACCAAACATCTCCATCAGGGGTGATGGCTACATTTGTAAAGATGGTATTTTCCTTGATGCTTTCCATTGCATTCGGATTTGTTTTGTAATTGGTACCCGGTGCTACACCAAAGTAACCAGCTTCGGGGTTGATGGCATATAAACGACCATCCTCGCCTTTATGAATCCAAGCGATATCATCACCCACAGTTGTTACTTTCCAATCGTCTACCCCTTTCGCAGGAATCATCATAGAGAAGTTAGTTTTACCACAAGCACTTGGGAAAGCCGCAGCTACATAAGTCTTTTGTTTTTCGGGTGATTCAACACCTAGAATAAGCATGTGTTCTGCCAACCATCCTTCTTCACGTCCCATTACTGAGGCAATACGCAATGCGAAACATTTTTTACCCATCAACGCATTTCCACCATAACCACTACCATAAGAAATTACTAATCTGTCTTCAGGGAAATGAGAGATATACTTAACGGTTGGATTGTTAGGCCATTTAGAATCTTGTTGTGTTGGTCCTAAAGGCGCACCAACTGAGTGTATACATTTTACGTACTCTCCTTTGTGCAGATAAGGATAAACCTGACCACCCATTCTTGTCATGATATGCATATTTGCAACTACATACTCAGAGTCTGTTAATTGTACGCCATACCTTGCATATGGTGAACCAAGCGGACCCATACAAAAAGGAATAACATACAATGTACGTCCTTGCATAGAGCCTTGTAACAAACCATTCAACAAGGTTTTCATTTCTTTTGGTTCCATCCAGTTGTTGGTAGGACCAGCATCTTCTTTTCTGCGGCTGCAGATGAAAGTTTTGTCTTCTACTCTGGCAACATCACTTGGATCGCTGAAGCAAGCGAAGCTGTTTGGACGTTTTTCGGGGTTTAGTTTGATAAAGGTTCCTTTGTTGACAAGCAATCGGCAGAGGCCGTCGTATTCTTCTTTTGTTCCATCGCACCATTTCACGAAGTCTGCTTCGCAATGGTTCGCGATACTGTTTACCCAACTTTCAAGATCAGCTTTTGCTGGTGATACTTCTTGAAAAGGGAATTTTGTTTCTTGAATCATAACTTTATATTTTAAGTTTTAAAAAGCGTTTTAATAATGAAGGAGGGTTTGTGTTTCCTGCCTTGTTTTGATGGGTGCAAATTGCAAAATATTTGACAGGTGCGAAGTGACCTTCATCAGTAATGCGTAAATATTTAGATGATTGTTATCATTTGCCATTATTGCTGTTTATTTAAAAGGTAGTAATCTTAGAATTGGAATACAAATAAGTACTTATAAAAGGGGAATTGTAATAGCTTAGACTATTCTAGTACAGTAAAGGTTATGTGCAGTTAGGCTTGATTGTACTGTTAGGAACTAAGTAGTGGGTGAGGACCCAAACATCTCTTTTTGGACTTAGAAGTGAGGTGTCAAAAATGACAGAATTGAAGTTGACATAACTCTAGTGCTTGTGGGTAATTTAGGAGAGTAAGCAATGGTATCAAATGAGTAAACAATGGTATTACCAATTTGGAATATTTCTTAAATTATGTTGTTTATTAAGACAAGTCAGGCTTTAAAGTTTATCAAACAATAAAACCTGTACTTTAATTTCTAACCAATTCCGTTGTACATTCGTCCTTTACTAAAATTAAGGATTACTACTTTTTGAATTGATTAGGTAAAGAATGTTACCAGGTAATTTAAATATTTTTTTTATGACTATCGTTCATTTTGGATTTTTTAGTGCAGACAGAGTTAATGGCGTCTCTACCTATGTAACTTCTTTAGCAAAAAAACAGGTGCTTTTGGGTCATTCTGTCATTTTTTGTTATATAGGCAAAGATGCAGACAATAATTATACAGATGAAAATGGCGTATCTGTCTATCAATTCAAATCCAATTTGCTAGTGGTGCTAAAAAAAATAATACGTATAGGGAGAAATGATATGATGGCTTCGTTACCCAAATCGTTAAAGTTATTTATAGACCAATTACCTCCTGATACTATTTTTAGTTTTCATTCTGTTTTTATACATACCAACCAGATGATAGCCAAGTATTTGTATAAAAAGAAACTAAATTATTTCATTACTCCGCATGGTGGTTATAGCGAAAATGTCTTTAAAAAGAATAAAGTATTCAAGAAAGTATATTACAACTTATTCGAAAATGATTATATCCAAAAAGCCAAAAATATCATTACTTGTTCCGATTTTGAAGCAGAGGATATATCCCGTCTCACGCCGAGCAATAAAATTAAGTTGGTTTACAATTTTATAGAGCCACCCACACTTTCAGTAGAAAAGGTTAATACCCAATCTGTAGATAACAAGATTAAGATAATATACTTGGGTCGTTATAATTATCACCAAAAGGGAATGGACAGAATCTTAGACTTTTTTAGCAAGATAATAATAATTGATAAGGAGATTGAATTACACTTTTACGGTGCAGGGGGAGATTTAAAACAAATGGAAACAGATATAGCAAAGTTGGATATAGCAAAAAATGTTTTTATTCATTCCCCAATTTATGGGATGGATAAATTTAAGGTTCTGGCACAATATGATGGGTTTATTCACCTTTCACGTCATGAAGGGTTAAGCATATCAATGATTGAGGCTGTATTCGTTGGGTTGCCATTAATTGTAACGAAAGAATGTAATTTTAATGAATTCATAAATAAATGTGGCGGTGGGTTTATCGTAGAGTCTTTTGAACTTGAGGAAGCAAAAAAACTGGTTCAATCATTAAGAAACAAACAATGGGTTACCGAAGCTAAAGAAGGATTGAAAAATATGTTTGATACTCATTTTAATATAGAAACGAATACCAAAAAGCTTTTTGAAGTATATGCGAACTAACTAAAAAGGGGGGTATCTATGTCGCATTTATCAGCGATATGTGTAGGGGCGCATTTATAGGTGCGACTTAGCATCTTTTCTTTGTACAATATTTAAGTAATTATGATTACATATTTCGAGGCTGCACTCAACCATATCTCCATCCATAAAATAGGTAATAAAGCACAAAGCGAACCCTGTACACTATCTACCCAAGAAGTAAATTTGTATGATGGGCTTATTGGCGGATTGCTGATGCAATATTTTCTAAACCCTTTCGAAAAGGTAAATGAAATGTATCAGTTTTATCATCCTACCAACAACCTGCTATTAAATGAAATGTATCATTTTGCTTCCGAAATATTTGATGGGGGAGGAGACTTTCATGCGTTTACGACTCAGATAGCCAAACATTTGTATGATGTATCTAGTCATCCAAAAATAAAAACAGGGGAGTTGTATGTAACTCATTTTAAGGATTTGCAGATAGATGGAGAATTGTTTGAAGCAATTGGTATTTTCAAATCGGAAACAAAAGAAACGTATCTAAAGGTATATCCCGATCAAAGAGATTTTGAAGTACGGTACGAAGAAGATGCCATAAACCTAAAGAAACTCGATAAAGGGTGCATCATTTTTAATACCGATAGAGAAGAAGGCTTTCGGGTGGCAGTAATAGACCAAACCAATAAAAGCGGAGAAGCGGTGTATTGGACAGATGAATTTCTGAAACTAAAAATACGAAACGATAACTACAACCAAACTGCAACGGCTTTAAGTGTGTATAAAGACTTTGTAACCCAAAAAATGGAAACGGAGTTTGATATTACCAAGGTCAATCAGATTGATTTGCTTAATCGTTCTATGAAGTACTTTAAAGAGAAAGATACGTTTGACATAGACGAATTTGCCAGTGAAGTAATTGATAATGTGCAAGCCATAGAGTCGTTTAAATTATATAAAAGCAACTACGAAGAGGAGTATGATACCGAAATAGCAGACAACTTTTCTATATCCGACGCAGCGGTAAAAAAACAAGTAAGGGTGTTTAAAAGTGTTTTGAAACTAGATAAGAACTTTCATATCTATATACATGGCAATAATGAGTTGATAGAAAAGGGAGTGGATGATAATGGCAGGAAGTACTATAAGATTTTTTATGAGAATGAACTTTAGGGGAACTAGCTAGGCTTATTTTGCGGCTTTTATCAATTGCGAGATTGAGGGCTTTGTTGGTTTCACGGGCTTAGCTTCGGAAACAACTTTTGCTCTAGTTCCATACGCTTCTAAAGAATCGAGTAGTATGGTCAATTCTTTTTTGTTGGTTTGATAATAACGATAGCTTTTATAAAACTGTTCTTTGGTAGTACCATCTTGTTTAAAAACCGATTCGTATAAATGAATATTCTTTTTATTTTTTTGCGCTGTACTATCCTTTAAAATGGTTTGTGCAAACCAATTGTCGGCCAATAACATATCCCACATGACTACTTTCATTTGATTGATAGGAAGTATACCCTTATTGCTTTTACAAAAGGTTAAGAAAATAGTTAAGCAAAAAATACAAGCTATCCTTCTTTTCATTTTAGTGCATCTCTGTATTTCTGAGCACCTGGTACATCCAGGGTGGTAAATAAATCTATTGCCCTTGCCTTATCATCAAAAGGGAGATTCTTCGCAATGCCAATCAACTCGATAGCTTTGCTCTGCATAAATAGCTGAACTATTGCTGTACCTGAGTTCTCTTGATTGAAAGCTTGTAGTTTGATAAGGCTTCCAAGAATATTTTTCCTTGCTTTGGTGTCATTGGTACTTAAACTATCCAATCCATTTCTGTAATACAAGTAGTTGATATCGTGTATAATATTGTATTTGTTATTTACAAGATTTTCATTTAGCCAATAACGATTGCGTAAGCCATCAAACAATTTCCATCCCTTTATATTGCTAGCTTCTGGCGCATTATTGATAATGTTTAATGCTTTTTGAAAATAAGAATCCCCACCTTTAGGTGAAAAAGAATCGTAATCTAACCCGAGTATTGTATAGGCATAGTAAGCAAATACAGCAGATAGATTACCAACCAATGGATTGCTTTGTTGTACATTATTGTCGTTAAATTCTATCGGTTGATATTGGATATACTTAAAAGTAAAATCCTGATCTTGATAGTTAATTAAGGGTGATTGATAACTGCTGCCATATACAGGCCGTGCAGCCTGTATAATGAGGGAGGCACTGTACACATTGGGCTCCACGATACTTTTTAATTCTAAAAGAAAGCTACAAGCTACTTTTTCATTTGTTTTATAGCTATCTCCACTCCATTTATGTCCATTCAAAAAATCGTTGAGTTGATTTTGAAGCGTTGTAAATATCTTTTTATCTATTGTATTATTTATGGCACCCGCATTGATGGTTACCCTTGCTTGCAATTCTTGCGAAAAGGCTATGCGTACAAAAAAACAAAAGAATAGTAGTAAATAAATTTGCTTAGCCATTTAATTTTGAAATTATAAATGATACAATATCTTTTGCCACCTCTTTTTTGCTTTTAAGATTAAATGTGGTAATTTCTCCAGATTTATCTAATATAGTTATTTTGTTTGTGTTGTGTCCAAAGCCTGCATCAGCATCATTCAATGAGTTAAGTACTATACAATCTGCGTTTTTGGCTACTAGTTTTTGTTGTGCAAACGCCATTTCATTGGTAGTTTCCAATGCAAAGCCTGCAAGAAACTGATTGGCTTTCTTTTGTTGACCAAGTGTGTAAAGAATATCTTTTGTTTTAGTTAGAGAAATTTCAAAAGCATCTTCCTTTTTCTTTATCTTATCTTTCGCGATAGCTACAGGTGTATAATCCGCTACGGCGGCACTCATAACTATAATGTTACTGTCTTTGGCATGTTCCATACAACTATTGTACATATCATTGGCAGAAACTACATCTATTCTTTTAATGCTTTTGGTAGTTAGTATTTCTTTAGTAGGGCCGGCAACTAAAGTAACTGATGCACCCTTTAAAGCCATTTCTTCTGCAATGGCAAAGCCCATTTTACCCGAAGAATGATTACTGATATAACGAACAGGGTCAATAGCTTCATAAGTAGGTCCGGCGGTAATTAATACTTTTTTACCAGAAAGCTCGTTGGTAGTATTAAAGAATTCTTTAAGATAGTCTATTATTTGTTCAGGTTCAGCCATTCTTCCTTCACCAAATAAACCACTTGCGAGTTCTCCATTGTTTACGCTTAAAACTGTATTGTTATAGCTTTTGATGGTCTCAATATTCTTTTTTGTAGAGGGATGTTTCCACATATCCTCGTCCATAGCGGGAGCAACAATAATAGGACAAGTTGCAGATAGATAAGTTGCCATCAATAGGTTATCACAAAGCCCGTAAGCCATTTTTGCTAAAGTATTACACGAAAGAGGGGCTATAATAAATATATCGGCCCATCTGCCAAGTTCTACATGGTTAGCCCAATCATTATTATTAAATAAATCTTGTAAAATAGGGTTCTTTGATAGCGTAGATAATGTAAGAGGGGTTACAAAATCGGAAGCTGCTTTTGTAATGATTACTTTTACTTCTGCTCCTTCTTTTATTAATAGTCTTATTAGCAGAATAGCTTTATAGGCAGCTATACTACCGGTTATCCCTAAAAGTATTTTCTTATTTTTAAACATTGTAAAGTATAAAAGTAATAAAAAACGACAGTAGAGAAACTACTGTCGTTAAATAAAAGGTTCTATAACTGATTATCTGAATAAATCATTATCGTTCTTACGATAATAGATTTTATCATCCATAAATTCGTAAGTTGCCAATATTGCAGGATTAGGAATCTTCTCATAAACTTTTGAAATCTCAATTTGCTCTTTGTTTTCATGAATTTCCTCTAAGCTATCAGTATGCGTAGCAAACTCTTCAAGTTTGTTGTGCAATTCTTCTCTCAATGAGATATTAATTTGATTTGCTCTTCTTGCAGCTATAGCAATTGACTCATAGAGGTTACCAGTTTTAGCTTTTATATCAATCAAACTTTTTGTTTCAATTACAGACGGAATGCTTCCTACACTGAAATTCTTTTTTACTCTACTCATTTTTTTATATTATTTAAAAAGTTTTGAGCCAATGAACTGAATTCCTTGGCATCATTTAATAATTTACTATCTGGGTATCTTTCCTTAAAGTCGGAATATTCTGTTATCACCTTTTCAAACCGCTCCTTTTGCTTAATTTCATAACTTAATTCAGCATATTTGTAGTCCGATTTAATAATCGTCAACTTATATTCATCTCCGTGTTTTGAGTCGGGGAAATCTTCCAACAAAGAGTTAAAAGCAACTGCGGAAGCTTTATAGAAACCTAAGTTGTAATACAACTCAGCACCCTTAAACTCCTTAAGTTCTAGTTTCTCTCTACAAGCATCTATCAAATCACTTGCTTCTTTTACTTTACTAGAAGTTGGGTGGGTACTAATAAATGCTTGCAACAAACCTACAGCCTTAGTAGTATTAGTTTGATCTAAATCAACTTTAGGGGATTGCTTGTAATAAACCAAAGACCTCATAAATTCACATTCCTCAGCGTGATTACTTGAGGGGAATGTCTCTGTAAATGTTTTGAATAAGTTCTCCGCATTCACATAATCTTCTTGATTATAATAACTGTAGGCTAATTTGTAAAACAGCGACTCGTATTTGGAAGTTCCTTTAAGGAATGGTATTACTTCCTCATATAATTGTTGAGCGTATACATATCTTTTAGCAGCACTATATTCATCTGCCATTTTATATTTATACTCATAATCATTACTTTTTTGAATTTTAGCAAACTTTGAGGTACAGCTAGATAAGACTATCAACAAAAAAATAACTACGTAATTTCTATTCATGCTATCGTATAAATCTATTGAGCGCAAAGTATTACTTATAAAGCAACAATAAGAGTACTAAAGGTTAATAATAATCCAAAAGCGCAAATGTATACAATCCTGGTTGTATATAAAACAAAAAAACACTGTTTCATTGAAACAGTGTTTTTTAAAGCTATAACTAATTCTATTTTTTAGATTTTAGGTTTGGATGAGGAGCTGGAACTGTGTTAGGTCCACTTTCAGTAGTTGGTTGCAAATCAACAGTATTTGCATCACCATCTTGGCCATAAACAAATATTACCCTGCTTTCAGAAATTCCTGCTTTTTCTACTAAGTATTTAATTACAGTACTTACTTTATCGTAGCTAAGTTGTTGAGCAGCTTTGCTAGAAGCACCATAGCCGATAACTTTTACCTTACAAGAAGGGCTAGCTTTTAGCTGAGTAGCAGCAGATGCTAAAATTGTTTCTGCATCTTTTGTAAGTTTAGTGCCAGATTTGAATTGAACGCTAGGTAATGAAGCAATACTGCAGTCAGCCTTTTTGCTAACCAAACCTTCATCTATTATCTTTTGAAGCTCTTTTTTAACATCAGAGCAGCAAGAAGATTCTGGGCAAACACCAACACCATCTGCATTTACAGGGAAACATTTTTGAGGTGTCAATAATTCCTTGTCTTTGTAATCTGGTACACCATCTCCATCAGTATCTAATGCACGACCATGTGCATCAACTGGAATACCGGCAGGAGTATTTGGTTCCATATCAAATTGATCTGGTATACCGTCTCCATCAGCATCTGGAAGTACTACCTTAGGCATTTTCATATGTTTAGGAGAATTCAATTCACTATAAACATAGTCATTTGGGTTAATCCACCAAAGTGGTTCAACTTTGTTTTTACTTTTAGTCTGCGCATGTGCAGTAAGCGAAATAGAAGCTACTAGTCCTATTATCAAAAGAAATTTCTTATTTATCATCTTGTTTGAATTAAAAAGTGTTGAAAGAAAGTTTAGTTTATGTTTATTCGGTTATTAAAACAGGTTAAAATTCAATTTGAGAGCAGTATAGTAATACGCATTTTTAGTACCTGTTTGAGAATTGTATCCTGTTACATAGTTAACATGTTTTACGGGTGATATGATACGTTCTTCTACACCAATATTAAACTTTTTATTAATTTTATAGGCATAACCCAATCCTAAATCAAAAGTTGTGAAAAATATCTCATGTCCGCTTTCAGTCAAAAGTTGTGATTGTGGAACATACACATCCCAATAATATTGAGTTACACTTCCCTGACGATGCGCTTTAGTGCTACTTGCTGTTATACCAACGCCCCCTAGTAAGTATAAGTTGGACGTAGGATCTCCTCTGTAATTGCTGAATGTATTAAGAGAAGCAATGAAGTCTAGTGAAAAATTGTGCGAAAAATTTCTATATTTTCCAGCAAAGAAACTATGTATTGGTGCTGATTCATAAGTTGGAGTCCTGCTGTAATCGTAATATTGATCATTTCCACCTGTATTGTACGATCCATAGTAGCCTAATCTGTAAGAGAAAGTGTTGTTTAAAGCTTTTCTTAGGGAGAAACTAGCACCTAAACCTAATTTTGCTTTAATATCACCTGTAACACTTGATGGTCCAATACCAAAACTAAACTCCCAAGCATTACTTGGTTTTGCAGGGAATGGGTTTTTGTTTTGTAAAAACTCATTGTATTGACTGATACTTTTTACAGGAACAACTGATGAATCTTTCCAATCCCATGCAGCTGTTTGTGCGTAACTTGATACTCCCATAGTGAGTAACAAAAATGCTAATACTGTGTACTTTTTGCTTACCATAATTATTGTTTAAAAGTTAAATTGAAAAAACTATGTTTGATAATAATTTGCAAAATTAATAAATTCTACCGATTTGCCAAATCTAAAGGCTAATTCATCCATAAAGACAACTATAAATCATATAATGCTGCATTTTATTTATTTTTTGTTTTCCCACAAGTATATTGCAGCCATAAATTATGAATTTAGCAAGAAAAATATTATCAGAAGAACTCGATTTGTTTGAAAATCATTTCCGTGAAGCTGTTAGAAGTCGGGTTGCTTTACTAGATCGCATAATGGAATATATTGTTAAACGAAAGGGAAAGCAGATTAGACCTATGTTTGTTCTCTTGTCAGCTAAATTAGGCGGTACAATTACTGAGTCTAGTTATCGTGCTGCATCTTTGGTTGAATTATTACATACAGCTACACTTGTTCATGACGATGTAGTTGATGAAGCCGATGAGCGCAGAGGTTTTTTTAGCATTAACGCCTTGTGGAAAAACAAAATTGCTGTATTGGTTGGAGATTACCTTCTCTCTAAAGGTCTTCTCTTGTCTTTGAATAACAAGGACCATCAAATTCTTCAAATACTTTCTGAGGCGGTTAAGTTGATGAGTGAGGGAGAATTACTTCAAATAGAAAAATCTAGGAAATTAAATCTTGATGAATCTGTTTATTATGAGATTATTAATGGAAAAACAGCCTCTTTACTTGCTTCTGCCTGTGCTGCGGGTGCCAGTTCAACATTCGAGTCACTCGAAGCGATCGAAAAAATGAGATTATTTGGAGAAAAAGTTGGTATGGCTTTTCAGATAAAAGATGACTTGTTTGATTATGGTAGTATGAATATAGGAAAACCTACCGGAAATGATATTAAAGAAAAAAAACTTACACTGCCTTTAATTTATGCACTAAATAATTGTGATGTTGCAATCAAAAAAAGAATTATTTACATCATCAAAAACCAAAATACACAAAAGGAAAAGGTGGATTATGTAATAGAACAAGTAAAAAGGTTGGGTGGAATTGATTATGCTACACAAAAGATGTTTACTTTCAGGGATGAGGCACTTGCAATCCTACATTCTTTTGAAGATTCTGAAGTAAGACAGGCTTTGGAGGAATTAGTGCGTTACACAACAGATAGGGAATATTGATTGTGAGCGGTAAGTTGTTTTTACTGAGTAGTTGGGTTTAAATTTTTGTTAAGTAAATAAGAAAAATGCAGAAGAAATGGAATATATTACCTGTTGATACAACAAAGACATTGTCCATTCAAGAAGCATTGAAAGTAAATAAATCCTTGTGTGCTATGCTAGTTCAACGTAGTGTAGACACTTATGAGAAAGCTAAAAAATATTTTCGACCACAACTATCCGACCTTTATAGCCCTTGGTTAATGAAGGACATGGATAAAGCAGTTGAACGTATTATCTCTGCCTTCGATACTAAAGAAAGAATACTTGTATTTGGTGACTACGATGTAGATGGTACAACAAGTGTTGCCGCAATGTTTCAATTCATTTATAATATATATCCCGCAGTAGAGTACTATATTCCACACAGATATAAAGAAGGATATGGTGTAAGTCAAATGGGGATAGATTATGCAAAAAAACAAGGAATTACACTGATAATTTCCTTGGATTGTGGTATTAAGAGTGTTGACCTTGTTGACTATGCAAAGCAAAAAGGGATTGACTTTATAGTTTGTGACCACCATTTGCCCGACAAAATATTACCTAATGCAATAGCTATCTTGAATGCGAAACAGGTAGATTGTACCTATCCATATAAAGAGCTTTGTGGTTGTGGTGTTGGTTTTAAACTAATGCAGGCTTTGGCTGAAAAACTTCAACTTCCAGATAGTAGTTATTTGCAATACCTCGATTTGGTAGCAACTGCAATAGCTGCTGATATTGTTTCGATGACTGGCGAAAACCGGATTATGGCCTATTATGGCGTAAAAAAAGTTAATGAAAACCCTTGTGCTGGTATCAAAGCCCTAATGATTCTTTCGGGAGTAAAAAAGGAAATGCATATTACAAATCTAGTTTTTGTGATTGCCCCTCGTATAAATGCCGCAGGTAGGATGGATGATGCAAAAAAGGCTGTACAACTGTTTATTGAGCAAGATCCTGCCAAAGCATTAGAATTAGCTGGGTTACTTCATAGCGATAATACCGATAGGAGAGAAGCGGATAGTAGTATTACGCAAGAAGCATTGGCACTACTTGAGGCGGATGAATCGCTGAAAAATAAAAAGACTACGGTTGTTTATCAACCACATTGGCATAAGGGGGTCGTTGGTATAGTTGCAAGTAGATTGATTGAAACGTATTACCGTCCAACTATTGTTTTGACGCTTAATGATGGAATCGTTGGAGGTAGTGCTCGCAGTGTAACAAAATTTAATTTGTACGAGGCCATTCATGCTTGTAGGGAGTATTTGTTGGGATATGGTGGACATTTTGCCGCAGCAGGAATGACTTTACAGCCCGAACAGGTTATTCCTTTTGCCAATGCTTTTGAGAAAGTGGTCTCCGAAACCATTACTGAAGATGCCCTTATACCTGAAATAATTATTGATTCGGAAATAAGGCTTTCTGATATTACACTAGGATTTTATAAACTAATCTCTCAAATGGAACCATTTGGGCCAGATAATATGCGCCCTGTATTCATTACCCGAAAAGTAACGGATACTGGTTTTAGTCGGATCTTGAAAGAGCAGCATATCCGGTTAGTTGTAAAACAAGGTGATACGATATTAAATGGAATTGCTTTTAATATGTCAGATAAATTTAGTTTATTGCAGATGAATGAACCTGTTGATATTGTCTACACACTCGAATTGAATGAATGGAATAATGAAACAAATATTCAACTAAGGCTAATTGATATGAAACTCAGTGTAGACTAAATGGAATGTAGCTAACTTTTCTTCAATGGGGAGTAAGTAAGCGATTTATAATTATTCTTAAGCCTTCTCCCTATTAATTTGTGAATAAATGTCTGTATATAAACATTAAATATTCATGATCTTAGTTTTAAGATTAGGTTACAATACGCCATAAACTTCGGGGTTCTATCTGTAGAGACGAATTACAATCCAATGTCGTTTAGTTAAGCGTTAGCCACAAAGACTCAAAGGCAGAAAGATGCACAAATAGATACTGGTGTTTGCCACTAATTGCACTAATAAAAACCAATAAAGCACATTCGTGCTATTAGTGGCAAATGCTTAACTAAACGACATTGGATTACAATCCGTGTTAGGCGGAACGCCTATTTATTCCTGTTCGAAACTAGGTTGACTCATACCCATAATGAATATGCAATTGGAAAACAATCTGTGCGAGTGCACGCGTCACAGACGGCGCGGTAGCAGCGAAGTTGACGCAGACTAGCAGTGGGTTTTATAAATAGTTTTCTGACTCTTTCTATTCGAGATTTAGTAACAGCAAGTCCATGAATGAGTCATGAACAAGACCCCGACATTCATGGACTAGATGGGAACCTACTTCCTCCGATGGAGGAGAACCGGGTAGATTGTAGCGAAGAAATGAGTTTTCCGACTCTTTCTGTCCGAGATTTAGTACATGACAGGATTCATGAACTAGACCCCGACATTCATTGACTAGTTGGGGACTTGCGCGAGTTAGTATGGTTTGCTTTCAATTTCAGTTTTTTCTAACCCTGATGCCAAATAGATGGGTTACGCTACTCCATTAGCTCATCAATTATTGCCCTTATCTTCTTATTGTTTAATTGCTTTTTAAATTCTACTGTATATCCTTCAATAGTCAATTGATTAAAAAAGACCTCGGCACAATCAATTTTAGCCTTTTCAATACCTCTTAATGTAGCTTGGTTTTCTACATCTTTGGTTTCAATGATGATGTTTAATACCTTTTCTCCATCATTCTTTTTTATAACGTACATAAAATCTGGACTGTACGATTGCCCTGTTATGGTGGGTATGGCAATACTATTTTTAGGGATTTTACCATATACAATGATTTTGTCTATATCTACCAATAAATTATCTTTTTCTAATGGTGAATCGTAAGCATATACATCATACAAATATTTTTTTGAAGTACTCACACCTTCTATAAATTTTGTACCTATTACACCTTGTGTAATCTCTTGTTTTGCAGAACCATCCGAATAGGTTAAAGCAGTTGCTTTTACAGGCAAATTGGCTTTTGAGTAACTAAAACGCCCATTGAGTTTTTCTATTTTCCAGTCTTGAAAAGCCTTTACAAAGTTGCTAACACTATGCTCATTTATTTTCTCTGGTAGTATAGTTTTAGTTTTTACATACTCTACCAAAACCTCATGCAGAAAGCTAACAGCTAAGTTAGTTTGGCGATTGATTCGTTTCAAAAACTCATAGTAAGGAATCTGCTTGTTTATCTTGTATTGCACACCCGTATTTTCATTTACGGTTGCTACTGTTCCAGTGGTATTTAAATCAGAACGTCTACTGGTGATGTAAGTATCTGCAAATACATCTTGTTTAAATAGGTTTAGAATTTCATTAAAAAGATAATTCTCATGCTCTACCTTCTCGTAGTGTAAAATGTATTTACTGTTTATTTCTAGCCAGAGCGTTTTCAATTCATCAAAAACAGCTTTCCGTATCCTTATTTTTTTATCTTTCTTTTTGTTTCTGTCTTCTACTTTGCCTTGGTTTAAGCCTATTACAAAATCAGGGTATTCTTCAAAGAACTTGCTACAGTTTTCTATTTTAATGTTCTTATTTCTGTCTATATATTTCTTTATTAATAAATCTGAAAACAAATCATCTTCAGATCG
>CAISCV010000179.1 GCA_903883945.1 uncultured Chitinophagaceae bacterium
CCTTTATTATTCATCGGTTGTACCAAACAAAACAATACGCCCAAGCCTGTAAATCCGCGGTATATAGATACCGTGATTGTCGGCAGGGTTATCAGCAACACAGGACATGGCCTTGCCAACATTATTATTCAGGATAGTTTGGGTAATACGCAATTGACAGACAGCAATGGCTTTTTTCAGTTCATCCTTACAGCACCAAATACCGTTTTATTCCCTCAAAACAACAACTATTCTTTTTCGCCACTACGAATGAGGGTAAATGGGCTTACAAACAACTTACTCTTTACAGCCACTAGTTTAATTTTAGATACCCTTACAACCCATGAACACCTACTGCTGAACTGGTTGAACAATGCCCAACTAGCCAATGGATTGGTACCTAGTACCGATAATGGCGGTCAGATTTCGTTGTACGACAATGCCCTTTCAGCCCTGGTATATACCGAATTTGCCAACTACGCACAAGCCGAAAGAATATTCGATTTCTTTAATGCCCGCATTGCTTCTGAACTGCAATTAGGCACGGGTGGGTTCTCGCAATTCAGGGATTTGAATGGTAACCCAAACAACCAAAGGTGGCTGGGAGACAATGCCTGGCTATTGATAGCACTAGATAATTATGTTGCCAAAACAGGGAGTAAAAAATATACCAACCTGATTTTGCAGATGAATAAATGGATAAGGTCCTTGCAAGACACGGATGGGGGATTGTGGGGTGGGCATGATGCTGGTAATGCACAGATTGGTAAGATTACCGAAGGAAATATGGATGCTTTTGCTGCCATTGAGGGGTATGATAACTTTCACACCAATTTGCTTACCTATTTTAAGAATCAGCGTTGGGATGCCACCAATAAATGCTTCTTGGCTTGGCCAGGCAATAACCAATATTTATATGCACTAGACAACTTCTCCTGGGGATATGGCATTTTTCCCGACTGCCCTATCGGCGTACTGACACAAGCTAATAAATTCCTGACCACACAAGTAGCAACCGTTACGGGGAATAGCATCACCGGCTATTGCTTTGATGAAGATAAAGATGACATCTGGCTAGAGGGTACGGGAGAAATGGTAGTGGCCTTTGAAATAGCCGGACAAACAACCCAATCGGATTATTATTTATCACAAATAGAAAAGACAATTATCACCAACACATCAAACGGCAATTTTCAAGGCATTCCTTACGCAACTAATCTTGGATCGGGATATGGGGGCGGTTTGCTATGGCAAGGGGCAAACACACAAGCTTATATATCATCGGTAGCGTGGTACCTGTTTGGCAAACACCATTTTGACCCCTTTAAAGTTTGTAGAAATAAAAACATTCCTGCTGCAGACAAATTCTGGATACACTAAGCCGTTTGGTATTCCGTAGTTTTAAAGACAAGTTTTATATGGCCATAATCAGGTTGATTAAGATTAAAAAGCAACAAAATCACTACAAACCTTATCCTTTTGCAGGGTAATCGGTGATTAATTCTTTCGAAATAAGAATAAAACCGTTCTATTAGCAAAATAGTTACTAAACTTGCATCATTATTTACTCAAACAGTTCGTAGATGCGTATAATTTTAAATTAATAGTCTTCCAAACAACACTTGACAGCAAGTAGATTAATTTAAGTAGTAAATAAATTTTCACCTCAACACAATGCGCAAACTTTTTATTGTTCTTTTTATCTTCCTAGCCTTAAAAGCTATTGCTCAACAGCCATTTAACAACGAATGGATTGATTACAGCAAAACCTATTATAAGTTTAAGATCGGCTTTACAGGCTTATGTCGAATTAATCAAAATGCCCTTGGTTCTATTGGTCTACAAACGACTCCCGTAGAGCAGTTTCAACTTTGGCGCAACGGGAAGCAAGTGCCTCTCTATACGAGTATTCCCACAGGCGTATTGAGTAAAAGTGACTATATAGAGTTTTGGGGCAAACGGAATGATGGGCAAGCTGATACCTATTTATACAAAGACCCTTCTTTTCAACTGAGCGACAGAGTAAGCTTGCAGACAGATACAGCGGCTTTCTTCCTGACGGTAAATACCACTGTAACGTCAAACCTTCGGTTTACTTTGGCGCAGAACAATATTCCTTCAACACCGCCTGCGCCATTAGCTTCCTTTGACTATACACAAACCATTGATTTCGAAAATAAAATAAATCCCGGCTTTGCGCAGAATGCAGGTGAATATGTTTATTCCTCTTCGTATGACTTGGGTGAGTTCTGGGGATCGCAAGACATCGCCGGCACGTCACCCCTCAGCATTCCTTTGGGTAATTTATATGCTGCTCCAGCTGGTGCATCTGCAACATTAAAGGGAGCTTTTGTAACTACCATCAATGGGCAAAGAACAGTGCAACTGGGTTTTAATAATGACAATGTGAATGTAGCAACTGGTACCTTAAACGATTTAAATCCTACCATTGTTTCTAGCACCGTTCCGCTTACCACACTAATTGGCATACCTAAGAGTCTAAACATCAGCATAAATACTACCAATAGTTTTGATATTGTTGTATGCAACTATATTCAATTGACCTACCCTCGCTTGTTTAATTTTGGCGGACAAACTAATTTCTCCTTCAACCTACCCGCTTCTTCAGATAATAACTATTTGCAGATTACCAATTTCAATGCAGGCAATGCCATCCCTGTATTGTACGATTTCACCAACAATCTATATTATCAGGCAAACACAAGTATTGCTGGCACTTTACAGTTTTATTTGCCCCCCACAGCAACCGCAACTACGTATTTATTGGTGAGTGAGGATGCTTCCTTAAATGGGGTTAGCGCAATTACTAGCTTTCAACAACGCAATTTCATTAACTATGCATTGCCATCAAACCAAGGGGATTACCTGATTATTTCCAACAAAGTATTGGGGCTTACTACTGGCGGTGCTGTTTATAATTACCAACAATACCGCAACCTAAATAACACATTCAATGCAAAAATTTATGACATAGATGATTTAGAAGACCAGTTTGCTTTCGGGATAAAGAAGCACCCCCTCAGTATTAAAAACTTTGTCCGTTTTGCAAGTAGTGTATTTGCAAAAACACCCAACTATGTTTTACTAATTGGAAAGGGGGTAACCTATGACCAATATCGGGCTAACCAAAATTCACCTTTTGCCGATAAACTAAACCTAGTACCTACCTGGGGTGCGCCTGCATCCGATGCCATGCTGGTTTCCCCCTCAAAAGACCCCAACCCCACCATTAGCATTGGACGGGTATCTGCCGTTACTCAAGCAGAAGTTAATATCTATTTAACCAAAGTAAAAGAATATGAGGGACAAGTTATTCTTCCACAGACAATAGAAGACCGTGGTTGGATGAAAAACATCATTCATGTTGCCGGTGCAGATGATGCATCTTTGAACAGCACTTTGATTCAATACCTTAATGGTTATCAAAATATTATTACAGGTCCTTTATTCGGTGGCAATGTCTATAATTTCAACAAGACAACAACCGGTGCGGTAACAGGAGGTGCAAATGCACAACTCGTGAACTTAATAAACAATGGGGTAGGTTTATTAACCTATTTTGGTCATGGTTCTTCTACAGTAGTTGATTATGCCTTTTTGAATACCCCAACCAACTTTAGTAATACCGGAAAGTACCCTATGTTTCTGGTAAATGGATGTAGTGTAGGAAACTTTTTTGATTTTGACACAGCTCGTATGTCGGTTGTAAACTCTTACTCCGAGAAGTTCCTTTTTGCACCGGAATTGGGTGCCATCGGTGTAATTGGCAATTCGCATTTTGGTCTTACCACCGATTTAGATACGTACAGTACGGGGTTTTATAAATCTCTTGGATCCAACGGGTATAACACAGGTGTTGGTACCAATATGCTAGCGGCAATAGACGCGCTCAAAAGGGCAGCGGGTGGTAGTTTTAGTGATTATTATACCCGAACCCATGCCGAAGAAACCGTGTTGGCTGGCGACCCTGCCATACGAATTTATGCAAGCAGCAAACCCGACTTTGTTGTAGAACCACAGAATGTAGTAGTTAATCCTTCTATACTATCTGTTTCTAATACTTCTTTTACAGTTAAATCGTATCTGTATAACATAGGTAAATTTTCCACCGACTCCTTTGTAAATGTAACCATTACAAGAATTTATCCCAATGGGACTACGACTATATTGTATAACCAGAAGAGAGCCAACTTTGCCTATAAAGATTCAGTAATACTTACAGTACCCATTATTGGAAGCAGAGATAAAGGCACCAATCAGATTGTGGTTAACATAAATAATGATAAATCAATCGACGAAATAACATTTAACAACAATACCTCAACGTCTTCCTTTACCATCTTCGACAATGGTATTACGCCCGTCTATCCGTACAACTATGCCATCGTAAACAAGCAAAACATTCAATTGGTAGCCTCCACAGCCAATCCTCTTACAAGTAATAATACCTATGTGATGGATCTGGACACGAGTGCGCTGTTTAATGCTCCATTGGTAAGCCAACGAGTCAATTCTAGTGGCGGTGCAATTAGTTTCCCACTTTCCAACTTCACTTTTTCTGATAGCACTGTTTACTACTGGCGCGTTGCACAAGTACCGGTTAATGGTGTATATGTTTACAACACTAGCAGCTTTGTGTACTTAAAGAATGCAAGCACGGGCTTCAATCAATCACATCTATACCAACACCTGAACTCTACAATGAGTAGAATGTATCTAGACAGCACAAGCCGACAATGGGGCTATTTACCAGATAGTAACAATGTATTGATGCGATTGGGAATCTTTCCTACTTCTGCTACAGAGCCTGCACAATTTGCAACACTTATCAATGGAATTATCACTGCTCAGGAAGCATGTTTAGGACATTCAATCATTTTTAATGTATACGACCCTCTAACCATGTTGCCTTTATACAACCAATCCATTCCTTCTACTTCTCCTGGAAAACAGGGTGGTAAATTTATGGGAAGTGCAGCAAGTTGTAATGAGTCTGGGAAAACACTTACAGAGTATAATTTCGAGTATCAGTTATTCGATGCCCCTAGCAGGCAAATGGTTAAAGCTTTTATGGACTGGATACCAATGGGATACCTTGTTACAGTTCGTTTGAATTGGGATATATCAACCCCTTACATTCCTTATGCCAGCACCTGGGCGGGAGATTCTACTTTGTATAATAATAATAATACACTTTACAGTAGTTTCAAGTCGCTAGGCTTCACAGACATAGATTCCTTTTATAAGCCTAGAACTTTTGGATTGATTTATAAAAAAGGAGTTTCTGCATTCAAGCCTAAGTGGCTATTTAGTGATGGCATAAGCGATGCGCCAGAGCTGAGTATGAATGTTATCGGTTCTGATACTTTGGGCTATGTTACCTCGCCATCATTTGGTCCTGCCACCAAATGGAATCAGTTAAAGTGGAGAGGAAAATCTCTCCTATACAATCCAACCCATTCCTTTACCATGTATGTGATTGGTATTGATACCTCTGGTAATCAAACGCCATTACTTTCCTTTAACAACACGGTTCAGGATGTAGACATATCCGCTATCAATGCAGTGCAATATCCATTTATAAAATTGATGCAACGCAATGTAGATAGCATTAATCTGTCTCCTTATCAGTTGCAATATTGGAGAGTTCTCGCAGACTTGGTACCAGAAGGTGCAATGGCACCCAACATTAAATATTCTTTTGCCGATTCTGCAAACAAGACGACATCAGATACTTTTCAAGCAGGTGAATTAATCAAACTGGCTATTGCCTTTAAAAACGTCAGTGATAATAGTTTTGGTGATAGTATTGCTGTACAAGCACAAATTCAGGACAACAATAACAATATTAATGTACTGCCTGTTGGCAAACTAAAGAAACTAGTCTCGGGAGATACGGCTGTCGTTTACTTAACGATCAATACAGCAAACTTTGTAGGTAACAACACCTTATACGTAAACGTGAACCCCAACAATAGTCAGCCTGAACAAAATCATTTTAATAATTTCATCTACAAAAGTTTTCATGTATTACCAGACAATACAGCGCCTGTATTGGATGTAACTTTTGATGGAACCCATATCCTTAACAATGATATTATTTCTAGCAAACCAAACATACAAGTTAAACTGGTAGAGAACTCTAAATACCTTTTACTCACAGATACTTCTTTAATAAATGTACAATTGCTTTATCCAGATGGCACTTTACATCAGTTTAGTTATAATTCGGATACGCTTCGTTTTATTCCTGCTAGCCCCAATGCTGCGGAGAATGCGGCTATTTCTATCCTCTCCCCTGCGCTTCCGCAAGATGGCACCTACGAATTGATTGTATCTGGAAAGAACAAAGCAGGACTTTTGGCTGGTGCCCTTCAATACAAAGTGCAGTTTAAGGTGGTGAACAAAGCAATGATTAGTAATGTATTCAATTACCCGAATCCATTTACCACTTCTACTGCATTCATATTTACCCTAACAGGAAGTACCGTACCCGATAATTTGAAGATAGAAATATTGACAGTTTCAGGCAGGGTAGTAAAAGAAATAACCAAAGACCAGTTGGGCCCCCTACATATTGGCAACAACATTACCACCTATAAATGGGATGGAACCGATATGTTTGGTGCTAAATTGGGCAACGGTGTTTACCTGTATAGAGTAGTTACCCGTTTGAATGGGAATAGCCTAGAAAAGTATGGAAGTGATAAAGGAGGGCCCAATACGGATATGTATTTTAAAGGAGGTTATGGAAAGATGTATCTGATGCGATAACTTCGCCGCCATGCAAACAACAGGAATAGGAACAAGAGTGATTAATTTTTTGGTAGATACCCTTATCATCGCCATCATCAGTGGGTTGAGTTATCATGGTTGGAACATCTACGTGTTATTTTATCATTACCCGGGGTTCAACTTCGGATGGTTCTTTTTTGGTACAGTATTCATTTATTATACCTTCTTCGAAGCCCTCTTTTCTCGTACGCCCGGCAAGTGGATTACGTATAGCAAAGTAGTTAACAGGCAAGGAAAGAAGCCTTCTTTTTTTCAGATAATAGTGCGAAGCATTACTCGTCTTATCATTATCGATTTGTTCTTTATCCCCTTTCTGGATAAGACCTTGCACGATTTTACTAGCAAGACGGAAGTGGTAGAGAGCTAATTGAGAATTGATAATTGTCAATTGTGGGTTAGACTTATCCTACTTAGTTTTCAATTATTACATTATCAGTTTAGCAATATCAATTATCAATTTTAAATTATCAATTAAATAAAGTGGCAAAGATTGGAATTAATATAGCAACAGGTAGTTTACAACAGTCTGAAATGATTGTAGGGATCGATTTAGGCACCACCAATAGTTTGGTAGCCATCATTCACCCCGAAACTAAAAAGCCCGTTGCATTGAAGGAACACAACACGAGCAGTCTGGTGCCAAGCATCGTTCACTTCGATGAGTTTGGCAATGCGAGTGTGGGAGAAGTGGCAAAAGGCTTTCTGGAAACGGAGCCACAGAATACGATCTTCAGCGCCAAACGCTTGATGGGCAAAAGCTATAATGACGTAAAGAACAACGCTGGATTCTTTACTTATAAAGTAATTGACGACAATACAGAAAGCTTGGTGAAAGTACAGGTGGGCAATCAGTTTTATTCGCCTATCGACCTATCTTCTTTCATATTAAAAGAACTGAAACAACGGGCAGAACACATCCTTAAAACACCTGTTACCAAGGCTGTCATTACGGTTCCGGCTTACTTTAATGATGCACAACGCCAGGCAACCCGTGATGCAGGAAAACTAGCCGGGCTAGATGTACTTCGGATTATCAACGAACCTACTGCTGCTAGTCTGGCTTATGGATTAGGATTGGCCAAAGACGATGAGCGGACCATTGCAGTCTATGATTTGGGTGGTGGCACCTTCGACGTATCTATCCTTAAAATCACCAATGGCATCTTCGAAGTATTGAGTACCAATGGAGATACCTATTTAGGTGGTGATGACTTCGACCGATTAATTATCCAGCATTGGCTACAGGAGATAGGACTCACTGAAGAAGAATTACACACCAATAAGCAACTAGCACAATCCCTTCGCCTCATCGCCGAAAAAGCAA
>CAISCV010000180.1 GCA_903883945.1 uncultured Chitinophagaceae bacterium
GTGTTTGAGTAGATTTTTCGATTGAAAGCATAATATTTTATGTCGAAAGAGAATAAATCAATCAAAAGCTTGTATTTGAAGTAGTTGAGAATTGCAGTAGAGTTCTATTGCAAAATCTGGGTTTAATGATTGCCATTCCCTCGTTTCATAGTAATATTTCGGTGAATGAGCCTATTTAATATATAGCTTGTAGTGACATACATGTTACTTTGCATTCAAATGAAATACGCACTTACAATTCTCGTAATCTTTTGTAGCCTCGGCTCTTTTGCACAGGGCGATTTTATTTTGCTCAGAAAGGATAATATTGTAATACAATCCTACGTAAAAGACAGTTACATGAAATGTCAGCTATTCAATGGACAATGGATTGAAGGACGTATCAAACAAATAAAAGCCGACTCATTGTTTTTAGAACAGTTTCAAGTGCGTCAGGTAGCAAGCATTTTTGGTACGCCCATGTTGGACACCGTGCGGTACGGACTTGCAAAATTATCAATCAATGATATTCATTTGTTACCCAAGAAAGAACAGGGGGTATCAGCTATAAATAACGGTTCATTGTTCATGCTTGGGGCAGGGGGATATATGGTATTAAACATCATCAACGGACTCACGCAGACCAATCAGTCGGTTACCTCCAATCAAAACCTTATAAATCTTGGCATCGCAGCAGGCGTTTTTATGTTTGGCGAAATGCTGCATTGGACGCATCGTGACTATATTACTTTAGGAAAAAAGTACCAACTTTACTCTACTGCAACCGTTCCTAACAAATAGTCCTTTTATTTGCAGTATGGGCGCTGTCACTAAATCTTCTAAATCTACTCGTAAAAAGGCTACGCTATTAAGCAGTATCTGGCGCTTTACCAAGCGTCTCTTTCTGGTTATGTTCGTTTCTTCTTTGCTGTATGTAATCATTTGCCGTTGGGTGATGCCCCCCATCACAATCACACAAATAGATAATGGGATTAGTTATGGGCTGAAAAGAGATTATGTAGACAGAACCAATGTTTCTCCCAATGCCCGGCTAGCTGCCATTGCAAGTGAGGACCAGCTTTTCCCAGATCATTACGGGTTCGATTTTCAAGCAATAGAAAAAAGCCTTACCCAAAAGAAACATAAGAAGAAAAAGTTGCCATTGGGTGCGGCGGCAAGCACAATCAGTCAGCAGACTGCAAAAAACATTTTCTTATGGCAAGGTGGGGGTATCTGGAAGTATATCCGAAAAGTACCTGAGGTCTATTTTACGGTGTTGATAGAACTGATATGGGGAAAGAAAAGGATACTGGATGTTTACCTGAATACAATCGAAATGGGACCAGGGATATTTGGGATAGAAGCAGCTAGCCAAGCCTATTTTAATAAGCCAGCTAAAGACCTTACCCGTCAACAGGCTGCGATGATTATTGCCTGTCTACCCAATCCTAAAAAGTTTACGGTAGTGCCCGAAAGTGGGAGGGTGGCATGGCGGTATCCACAGATATTGCGTGAGATGCACAACCTAGAGGACGATGAAGATGTCCAGAAATTGGTGATGCCCTAGGTAGATAGGTGCCTATAAGACTTGGTATAAAACCAATTAAACCTGTCAAACTACTTTTGGTCTCTAAGAAATGAAAAAATATATCCTGCCATTAATACTTGGTTGTCTGTTAGTAGCCCTGAAGTTACCGGCGCAAACTACCTTTTGCAATCCCATGAATTTAAGTTATCGCTTTCGTCCTGATACCCCTTCACGAAGAGAAGCTGCCGACCCGATGATTGTATTGTTTCAAAATAAATACTTTCTATTTGCCTCTAAATCGGGTTGCTATTGGGTGTCTGATGATTTGAAGGACTGGAAGTTGATTACCAACAATGTGTTGCCTTGGGAAGATTATGCACCTACCGTTGTAGCAATTGATGACGCGCTTTACTTTTTAGCTTCGGGTGGTAAGAAAATCTATAAATCAATTGATCCTATCAAAGGAACTTGGGAACATGTTGGGGAGATAGATAGCAGCGTAATTGACCCTTGTTTGTTTTTGGATGACGATAAGAAATTGTATCTCTACTATGGATGTTCCAACAAAACGCCTACCAAAGTGGTGGAACTAGATAGGAATAACCGGTTTCATTTTAAAGGCTCCTCTGTTCCTTTGATTTATAATGATAAAGAAAATCATGGGTTTGAAAGGGGCGGCGACAACAATACAGGTGCTGCCAATCCTTGGATTGAAGGTACTTGGATGACCAAATACAACGGAAAATATTACCTGCAATATGCCACTCCGGGAACACAATGTAAGAGTTATTGTGATGGAGTTTATGTGTCAGATAAACCTTTGGGGCCATATATTTTTCAATCATCCAATCCTTTTTCCTACAAACCACAAGGGTTCATTGCAGGTGCAGGACATAGCGGGACCTTCCAGGATAAGTTTGGCAACTATTGGCATATTGCCACCATGACCATCAGTAAGAAGCACGTTTTCGAAAGGCGTTTGGGCTTGTTTCCCACCGCTTTTGATGCAGATGGCACCATGCGCACTTTCACTGGTTTTGGAGATTACCCTTTTCTCTTTCCAACTAAAATTGAAAGTAATCCAGAAAGCTTCTTCAAAGGGTGGATGTTGCTTTCCTATAACAAGCCTGTTACTGTTTCTTCTACTTTAGATACTGTAAAGACAAAGCCTGAATATGCGGTGAACGAAGAAATCCGCGATTGGTGGAGTGCTAAGACAGGAGACAAAGGCGAATGGATTGCGGTAGATCTGCAAGGAAAGCCCACCATCAATGCCATTCAAATTAACTTTACCGATGTAGATACCAAGACTTTGGGAAGACCTGCGGAACAAAAAGGGTATCAATACTATATAGAATCTAGCGATGATAATAAAACCTGGAAGACAGTAATTGATAAATCGACTAGCAACGAAGACTTACCCCATCCCTATTTTGAATTAACCAAACCAATCAAAGCACAATTTATCCGCGTAATGAATGTGAATACCCCCGATGGTAAGTTTGCCATCTCTGGGTTGAGGGTTTTCGGAATTGGTGCAGGAAAGAAGCCTGCAGCATTAACTGATTTTACTATCAAGCGGGATGAAAAAGATGGGTGTGTCGTTAAACTAAGTTGGGAAAAGGTAGCTGCTGCAACAGGTTACAACATCCGTTATGGCATTGCGAAAGACAAGTTATACCAGAATTATATGGTCTATGACAAAACCGAAGCTACCATCCGTTCATTGGTTAAAGGCACACATTATTGGTTTACAATAGATGTATTTGGGGAGAATGGGGTAACAAAAGGAAAATATAAGGCAGAGTAATCACCTAAAACCCCGAATTTTCGGATACATTTTACCAAATAAATTCATACAATACAAGGTAATGTAAAACAATCAAGGGTTTCAACTTGTGTTATCTGGCAAAACCAAACCAAAACCAAACCAAAACTAATATAATGTCTTAACCAAGTTCAGCAGTTGCCCTATCCCTTTACAAACCCTAGATATTGTATGTCACAATTCTTTGTTGCTTTTTGTATGGCATTCAAAATTTCATCCAAACTTTTATCCAAACTTTTATCCCAATATTTATCAGTAAGATCTATTGTCACTTGTTCATTACCAAATTTACCTTCTAATACCTGTTGATCGCCAATTTCTTCATAAGACTCATTCTTATTTTTAATCGTATTTACCTTCACAACAAGCTGATAAGTAACATAATTGTTCCAATAATACTTTATCTTATCGTAGGTAATGCCTTCTGCATCTATTGTAAGCCATACCTTTCGCTGCTTGTATCTTATTCTAAAGAAAATGAAAATTGCATAAAGGGTAAATAAAACACTAATGCCAATTTCAGCATCACCATCAATTGAATTTACGCCATACATCCCTCCAATTGGATGCCAATAGATTAGCAAAATAAGTAGAGGACTCAAAAAAGAAACTAACGATTTAATAATGGCTTTTTTACTATGTTTCACTTCGAAATCAGCTAAATAAACCGCATTTTCAGTAGGCTTTTCAAATGGTTGCAACAAAGAAAGTTCTGGCGTTTCTTCAAGTATATTCTTCTGTGTAATTCCCAGATTAACAATGTTATTTTTTTCTCCCCAATCATCCACAATATCTTTAAACAGGTCGAAAGATAATCCCGAATTTTTCATCAAGGTAATAAGTGCCGATGTATTGCTATTTTTATAGTTGAAGCGTTTAGTAAGATTTTTTAATAAATGTACAGGTACTATTTCATTGCTTTGCCTTAACGTAAGATAAAGTGTATAATCTATTTTATCCCCCTTTCGTCTTACATTTCTGGTAGCACTAATTTGATATTGGATAGATTGTATATCTTCCCATCTGTAAAAGTATGTTTTGTCGAACCTCGATAGTACCTCAGAAAATTGTCTGTTTTCTTGAAACAAAAGCATTTTCATCTTTTCTATAAAACTAATACCAAACGAGGAATTCTCCGAGCTTGCAAAGCTTGTATTGAAGTTTAAAATAGAAGATAAGTTAGTATCAAATATGTTTGTAGAATACCCAATCCCGTTTTCATTCATCAACAGTTTAACATCTCAATTAAGCCCATTAAAAAGAAAATAAATAATGGCTAAACCAATGATGAATAAAAGACGAAGCGGTGAAAAAAAACCGGAATGGGTGTCGAAGGAAGATGGCGATAAAACAATTATCTCTAGAAAAAGATAAAGGGAGAGTCCAACTGCACCAATTAAATACTTTTTGTAGGGCAGCTTTCCAACAAGTTCATTGGGCGAATGACTCATAAAAGAGTTCAGTTTTAAACGTGCTTTATCATTAGATGGTTTGTTGTTCATTAGTTTCTTATTTATTATCGGTAAAGTAGAGTGTTGTTCACCCACAAATATAGGAGATGAACAAACTATATAAATCAACATCAAATAGGCCAGGAATAGGTACAATTAGCTGTCTTATCTATAAAATATGCTGCTTTTAAATTAGTATTAATAGGGACTTAGTCGTTAGAAATCCGATTTACATTATACCTCTTTGTGCACAACCTTATCTCATTGCCAACAACCTCCTTCGTAGTTTCGTTTCAGAATGTTTGTGTTATGAAAATGATTGCACCCTATTCGTCTATTTACAAATACTTGCTAGACCTTCTTTTACTAGCAGCCTCCATTCATACGCCACCCTGATTACAGTAGAAATTACGAACTAGAAATGCTCTTTTTTAACGGAATAGCCAAAAATGATGTTGCTGAGTTCAGAAATGATCTTGCTGTAATTCAAAATATTGTTGCTGATTTATAAAATAACATAACTGAATCGCAAAATATGATTGCTGACCTCAAAGATGATGTTGCTGAATTCAAAGATGTTATTGCTGAGTTTCAAAATAAGGTATCAGATCTGAAAAATGATGTTCCTGAACTCAGAAATATCATTGCTGATCCACAAGATATTATTGCTAATCTGTAAAACATCCATCAAAACTTGCAAGTTATCATGGAAGATTTCAAAGTTAACTAGTACAAACGGAAGGCTAAGCCCTTCGTTTACAGCTGTTTTCTATCAATTTTTAACATTCAAAAACATTTATAGTATGGATAATCATCAGAATGAGAAGTATTCAGTCTTCCAACAAATATTGTTATTCCTGGCAGCCTATACCGATGCCTTCGTTGGCAACACCCAGTTGCTAGCTGCCATCCTTAAATTCAAAGGCTTTATAGACGATATTGATGCCGTCTCAGCCAAAAAACAACTCAAAGCATCAGTACCCCAAACAAAAATGAAAGACGCCGCGCGAAAAAGTCTGGTGGCAATGCTCGAAGCAGCTTGTTTATTAGCACTAGAATGGGCAAAAGCTCAAAAAGACGAACAACTCATAAAAGATTTTACCATCAATGAAACCAGTTTCAAAGGTAAAATCAACCAGATGCTCATATTGGCAAATTACACCTATGGCGTATTAGATACCAACAAAACAGCCCTCATTGCAGCCACCTCCATCACGGCACCGCAGCTTTTAGCTATCGAAACAGAAATAGAACTTTTGGAAACCTTGCAAAAAGCCCCGGCTGCTGCCCGTAGCGCACAAAAAACAGTCACTGCTTTATATAAACCCGCTTTTTTAGACGCCATCGCAGGCAAAGAAACAATCATAAATCTCGTAAAAGGAGCCTATACCATTGGGGCAAAAGCCAACCTGGAAATGATTCTAGACCTCGAGAATGCCCTCGTTTTCGGAGGCAATGTGCAACATACCGTTCTCAATGCAAAGTTTTACACCGCAGGTACAACCACCAGAATAGAAGGGGCTTTAATCACCATTATCGAACTAAAACGAGTTGGTGTCAGCAACATATATGGCGATGCATACATCAAAGAGTTCAAGCCCGGCACCTATCACGTCACTTTTTCAGCGCTCGATCACATCTCTCAAACACGCATAATCCCCATCCCTGCCGGCGGAAAAATAAGTGAAATCATCATGCTAGTCGGAAGCTAAAATTATATATAAGGTTATAAAAAATCAGCCTATAATTTTTAGGTTATGGTTAAAGAAAGAGGTCAAAAGCTGGAAGTTGAGAAACTGAAGGCTTTTGACCTTTTTTGTTTTTTCAACCCTCTTGTGTGTTCCGAACATCCCACCTCGCCTATGTTGTGTGTTCCCAATTAGTGCAGGAATATTTGAACGTGAACGACCAGCGCATTAAAGCTGTCAATAGCCTAAAAACAGCTCAATCCTCATCCAATCGGCACACCCATTCGCTATTCCCCTCTCGAGGGGTGCCCGTAGGGCGGGGTGGTTAAAACAATCTTTACCAATCCCCAAACATTACCTTGTGTTCCCAAGCCCATAGTAACAAAGAGTTCTGCCCGCATGGCAAGTTCAATTTCGGTAAGTGGAAATGTTTGTAGGATATATTCCTTAGCACCTGGTTTTCTGGCATGATGGTACAATGCTTTCTCCTTATGATCTGTCATCTGCAATAAGGCTGGGTTTTGTTTTCAAAATACATGTTATTTAGTGTTGAATAGCAAATCTGTTAAATCATGTAAAGAAATAGGGCGTTAGATAAAACACAGTATCTATGAAGAACAACAATTTTTGGTTTATCAATACATTTTCATCATGTAAATCTTCTAAAATGATACCAAGGCTTTTGTTGATATAATCATTATTTTTTTTGATTTCAAATCCATTTGCAATCAAGAATTGCTTAACTATTTCAATATTTGTAGGTTCTGTAAGCTGTATAAATGGCTGTTTTACAACGGCATATAAAATGTTCTCTTTTTCCTTGAACCCAAGCAATTGATAATGTGTATTGGGAAAAAAGTAATTGTGAAGTAATAAATTATGGAGATAGTCAATCCAGAATTCGTAATAGATGCTATCGTTTAGTTTTAGTACATATTTATTATCACTCGACAAATAAACCTTTTGTTCAGCGCCTTCACCTATTTTGGTTTCTTCTGGAATATCACCATCAAACCAATAATTGTTTTGGTTGATAAATTTTTTTAGGCACGTTGCTTCTTGTTCTTTTGTGTACTTAGTTTCTTTAATTTTTCCACTTGCTTTTTTGCATCTTCTAAGGAAATGGGTGGCTGCTTGGATATTACTTCCATTCCCTTTTTCGCCATTTCCTGAAATGATATGTTGTAATTCATATTTAATATTATTGACGATAAGATTTATTTTTACGAGACCTGATGCTTTGTTGGACAAATATAAGTAAGGAAGATAACATTAATAACGTATATGATTTGAACAACTTCAGTTCTGGTGGGATAGTTTACAAATTCCTATTTTTTTTCGCCCTTTTTGGTGTTATACCCCCCACGCCTCGCCGATGTTGTGTGTTTTACACCAACATCATTTAAAACACCTCAATCCTCATCCAATCAGCAAACCCATTCGCAATTCCCCTCGAGAGGGGTGCCCGTAGGGCGGGGTGGTTAAAACCTTACCAATCCCCAATCATTACCTTGTGTTCCCAAGCCCATAGCAACAAAGAATTCTGACCGGCGGGTAAGTCCAATTTTTTAATAATATTTCTACGATGGGTTTCCACTGTAGTTTCCGCAACAAACAATTCAGAAGCAATTATTTTGGTGTTTTTTAAGTTGGATATCATTTCGAGCACCTGCTTTTCTGAAGTAGTTAATAGCGCCAGTTTTTCATATTCTATGTTCAATTCATTTTGTATCAATTGGGTTTCAAGCAAATCGCTAAAATAAGAGTCTCCA
>CAISCV010000181.1 GCA_903883945.1 uncultured Chitinophagaceae bacterium
GAAGAATATATCCGACAGCTAGTCTTTAAAAGAAAGATACCTTTTACAAAACTGAACAACGGCACATTACGGTTTATCAAAAAGGATATCATTGATTGGATGGGCAATAATAAAAGTACTCCTACTGAATTGGCAGCCCAACGTTATATAGAAACTACCACAATCAGTAATCGGGGAAATACATTTAACAGACTAAACAAATGATGACAATATGGAAACCAGAATTTGCTCTTTTTGTGGAGATGATATTCCATATAGCAGGAATAAAAACAGCAGGTATTGCTGTGATGAATGCTATTATGAAAACAAGAAAAATCGAGCCATGGATATGAATAAACTAAATAATTTGGAAAGGATACTGTTACACAATGACAGGATTGTTGAATCCATTTATGAGCAATATTCAGATAAAAAGTATATATTATATATATCAGGTATAGAATTTATCAATAGAAATTTCAACTGGAACATTTATACATCTGAATTCATAATTGAAGGAATCAAAGCAAAGAAACTGTTGCATTATGCATACACTCTATTTACAAACCAAACAGTAAGAATAACGTGAGTTCGATATAAATGAATAATAAAAGATCAAAGAGAGAGTTGTATTCCATATTCTGTTTCCATTTGGAACTGCGTTGCGATTGATGGCTTTTTGGGTATTAGATGGTATGCGGCAATGGCTGCAAAAATATTGATGATAAACCCATGTATGCTCCTATGTCTTGAATGTTCTACCTGGCAGATATTTTTCAGACTGTCAATAACACATTCGATAACGCTTCTCTTTCTTAGCATTATCTTGTCATATATACCCATCAACTTGTTTTTCATGTTCCTTTTGATTTTGGTTATGAGATGCACGCCGTCATGGAAGAGTTTTTCAAATACAGATTCCTTAACGATGTATCCCTTATCCCCATAGAGTTTGCCAAATATGTCCTTACATAATTTGAGTAACAGGTTTTCCTGGTTGTCGGCCACATTGCCCCTTGTAACCTGAAAACTGATAATTTCAGCCTTGTCATTAATGATAAGGTGGAGCTTGAACCCATAGAACCAGCCTGTGGAAGTATGTCCCGATTGGGCAATCCCCTTGAACTGCCGATGCTGTTTAATCCTTTGGTTCTTACATACTGCAAGCTTGGTGGAGTCGATAAAGGAAAAGCCAGTACACTCACCCATGCAATCAGAACCCACAAACATAATAAGAGGCAGGGATGCCAGCTTCTGAAGTTCAACAAATCTATTATAGGAAACCAGCTTTGGAAACTCAGAAGTGAGGTGCTGGCATACATATTCCTTATAGAAATGTTTTAGTGTGCGATAATCTGAATGGTGGAACGCAATCAATAATGTGATGACTTCACTATTGGACAATGAGGAAGGCTTGTTGCGTGTGGACTTGCCAATCGAAGATGGCAGTTTTGATAAGCATTTATCAATATTTGTTTCGAAATGGATACAAAATTCATCAACCAAGAAGAAAAGTTCCGTAATTTGACATGAAGTGAGCATAATTGTTATTCGTTTTTTGCAACTCTAATATACAAAAAATGCTCGCTTCTTTATTATAAATCAATCACTTATATCTAAAAATTATCAAATTAAATAACCTATTCTTATATCGAACTCACGTTAATTTATGCTTTCAAAGGACTTTAATAATCCAGCTTAAAGCTTTTCATACAAAGCTCTAAGCTTTTCTCTAGTCATTATTTGCTCCCAATCTTTACCAAGCGCATTCTCCCAAAGTGGCTTCATTCCAATACTCACATTAATCATCTTTTCGAATTCTTCCTCAGACAATCCACTACATATTCCTTGTGGGATATCTATATTGTTCTCAGCCACCATTCTTTTAAATTCAGCAACTCCTTCGGGATAGTATTCTTCGATATGGTTCATCACAATACAATTGCCAATGCCATGTTTAGTGCCTAATAAATAACTTAATCCGTAGCTAACCGCATGTGCCACGCCAACCTGGCTATAAGCAATGCTCATTCCGCCAGCATAAGAGGCCATCATCAGCTTCTCATCGTGTTCTTCCGTCCATTGTTTATTACCCAAAAACACATCGCGACATAATTGCAATGCTTTATCACCATAACTTTTACTGAATTCATTCAAATAAGTTCCTTGTAAACTTTCTATACAATGAATATAGCAATCCATCCCAGTATAAAACCGTTGATTGGTTGGTGCATATTTTATTAATTCGGGATCTAAAACAATCTGATCGAAAGTAGTAAAATCGCTATTCATACCCAACTTTCTTACAGGTCCAGTTAATACAGTCGTACGCGATACCTCTGCACCCGTACCGCTCAACGTTGGTATGCCTACTTTATATACGCCTGCTTGTTGCACCAGATCCCATCCCTGATAATCGGCACTGGACCCAGGATTGGTCATCATCAAGCTAACCGCTTTAGCTAAATCCATGGTACTGCCACCACCTATGCCAATAATACCACTCACTGTACCAAACTCCTCTTTTAGTGCAAGGGCTAGGGCATCTACTTGTTTTGTTTTGGGTTCGTGTGTTACATCGGCATAAATAATCTTATCCATTCCTCTTAATGGAATTCTATTGGGTAAAGCTTTCCCTTCGAAGAAATGATCTACTAAGAAAATCATGGGGGCATCTCCTTTGCGTTGAAGTGCTAATATTTCATCTAACTGATTAAAGCTACCACGTCCGTAAACAACATAGCTGACCATTTTAAAATTGCGGAACTTCATTATCTGATAATTTAAGCCACGAAAGTGAGAAATAAACGCACACATTGTTGCATAGATTTTAAACAGTGCATAAATAATTGACACATTCGGTATTTACACTAAAGGCATAGAATGTATATGCCTACATTACTAGGGTTCCGAACATAGCTGAAGATTGTATGTTCTATACCGACATCTGTCTGAATCTCTTTAACTGATAACGTTTCATAATACAAAATAAAATACCTTCGCCGCCTTATTAAATTTTACGGATATGCCTACAATAGAATTAGCAAGGGTAAATGGAGATTACGGCTTTAAAGCAAGAGATGAAAATGGCCACTTGGTAAAGATGGATAGCAGCCCCGAAAGTGGTGGGCAGAACTATGGCGTTCGTCCCATGCAGATGTTATTAATGGGCTTGGGTGGATGCAGCGCCATCGATGTGATTATGATTCTTAAGAAGCAACGTCAGGATGTACGGGACTATAAAATGATTATCAAAGGCGACCGAGAAGTGGGTAAAGAGCCTTCTCTTTGGAAGAACATCACCATAGAGTTTCATCTTTATGGGAATGTAGATGAAGACAAAGCAAAAAAAGCCGTTGAACTATCTCTCAACAAATACTGTTCTGTTGCTGCCACCCTAACAGGATCCGGCACCACCATTACAACAGAGACATTTATACACGAGTAAGGAAATTTTAAATTTTGTATTTTAGGTTTTAGGTTTTTAATGCAATAATTGAAAATTTAAAACTCAATATTTAAAACATAGTGAAGAATGCATAAACAAACACAAGCAATACGGATACAGTCTACACAATCGCAGGAAAAGGAGCATTCTACTCCTCTATATCTTACAAGTAGTTTTACTTTTGACACCGCCGAGGAAATGAGGGCTGCCTTTGCCGATGAAAGCGATGATAACATATACAGTCGTTACAGTAACCCAACTGTGGATGAGTTTGTGGCAAAGATGTGTGCTTTAGAGGGCGCAGAAGCAGGCTTTGCAACAGCATCCGGTATGGCAGCGGTATTTAATTCTATCTTTGCTTTACTAAAGGCGGGCGATCACCTCATCTGTTGTAGTTCTGTTTTTGGAAGTACGTATGCCTTAGCAACTAAGTTCCTTCCACGCTATGGCATTGAATGTACTTTAGTGAAAGCTAACAGACCCGAGGAATGGGAAGCGGCCGTACAGCCTAATACCAAGATGATTTATCTGGAATCGCCTACCAATCCTCAATTAGAAATTATTGACTTAGAATGGGCGGGTGCTTTCTGTAAGAAACATAACCTCATCTTTAATGTAGATAACTGTTTCGCTTCTCCAATTTTACAAAACCCAATTGCATTTGGTGCCGACATTGTAAGTCATAGTGCCACTAAATGGATTGACGGACAAGGTCGTGTATTAGGCGGCGTTGTATTGGGAAGAAAAGATTTAGTGCATGAAATTTATATGTTCTGTCGCAATACAGGCCCTAGCCTGAGTGCCTTCAATGCATGGGTATTGACTAAAAGCCTGGAAACATTGGATGTAAGAATGGAAAGGCACTGCAACAATGCCCTTGCCATTGCAACAGCATTAGAGAAGAATGAGAAAATCATTTGGGTGAAATACCCTTTTCTTCCTTCGCATCCCGAATACCATATCGCTATCAAACAAATGACAAAAGGTGGTGGTATTTTATGTTTTGAGCTAAAGGGTGGTATTGAAAGCGGTCGTAAGTTTCTGGATGCTTTACAACTACTATCTATGACTCCTAACCTTGGTGACACTCGTAGCATAGCGTCTCACCCTGCAAGCACCACACACTCCAAACTTACTGAAGCGGAGCGTTTGTCGGTAGGTATTACGCCGGGCTTAATACGTATCTCAGCAGGTTTAGAGAATGTTAAAGACATCCTGAGCGATATTGAACAGGCATTAGCAAAGAGCTAGGCCTTGAATACTCAACCATCAATCGTTGAAACTGCTATATATAAATCCCCCCTCCTTACATATTATTCTCCTAATTAACTAGGGGGCAGTGTACTTTCTAAAAGATAAAATTGGGACTTTATCGTTAGAAAAAATCTCTGCAAACTTGAAGTAGTTACATTTGTGGCAAATAAGAAATAAGATGACACTGATTGAAGAACTGCGCTGGCGGGGGATGCTGCAAGACATAATGCCGGGCACGGAGGAACAACTGAACAAGGAAATGACGAGCGCTTACATTGGGTTTGACCCTACTTCGGACAGCTTGCACATTGGTAGCCTCGTGCCGATTTTACTATTGGTGCACCTTCAGAAAGCTGGTCATAAACCCTTTGCATTGGTCGGTGGTGCAACAGGAATGGTGGGTGACCCGAGCGGAAAGAGTGAAGAGAGAAACCTGCTGAGTTCAGAAATACTACAACATAATCAGGCTGGGGTGAAGAAGCAACTGGAACGTTTTCTGGACTTTGACGCTTCCAAACCGAATGCCGCCGAGATGGTGAACAACTACGACTGGTTTAAGGAGATTGACTTCCTTGGGTTCATCCGAGATGTGGGTAAGCATATTACCGTCAACTATATGATGAGTAAGGACAGCGTGAAGAAGCGGATTGAAGGCGAAAGTGGCATCAGCTTCACAGAATTTACCTACCAACTGATTCAGGGATACGACTTTTACTGGCTATACCAGAACAAGAATTGTAAGCTGCAAATGGGTGGTAGCGACCAATGGGGCAACATCACTACGGGTACAGAACTGATTAGAAGAAAAGCTGGTGGAGAAGCTTTTGCATTTACTTGTCCCTTAGTAACGAAAGCGGATGGTGGCAAGTTTGGCAAGACTGAAAAAGGGAATATCTGGTTGGATGCAAAGAAAACGAGTGAATTTGAATTTGAGCAGTTTTGGTTAAATGCGAGTGATGAGGACGCTAAAAAATGGATAAAACTATTTACGCTATTGTCTCGAGAAGCGATTGAATCATTGATTGAGGAGCATGATGTCGCTCCACATTTAAGAAAACTGCAAAAGAAATTAGCTGAAGAACTAACTGTATTTGTTCATGGGCAAGAAGCTTATGAGAAGAATACCAGAATCAAAGAAGGGTTTTTCCAAGGCAACCCAGTTGAATTTATAGTAAACACCGATGATGATATACTAGAAAATAGCGGTATCCCCAGTAATACCTATTTCACCGAGTCTGTATCTCTAAATAATTTTGAAGCCTCTCTGGCAACTATGTTGGCAGAGAGTGGCAGTTTTTCCAGTAAGGGTGAGGCAAAAAAAATGATTCAAGGTGGTGGAATAAGTATAAATGGCGTAAAAATAATTGATCCAAATGCTTTAATAACTTCTAAAGATTTACTAAAAAACAAGTATGTATTAGTGACAAAAGGCAAGAAGAATCATATTAAGACAGCAGTGAAAGTTAGTGGCAATATACCTAATGATAAATAGTAGAATAAAGGTAGATATATCAATAGGACAAAAAGAATCGAAGAAAACGGAGAGAAGCACAAAGAAAAGAAATAGCCCATATGACAATTGACATAGTCCCTTTTATATTATATCTTATACTGTTTTGCTTTGTCATTTCTTGGATACCTTTCTTTAAGAAGTCGGGGATATCGGTTTGGGTATTGATTGGGTTGTTTTGTGTTAAAGTAGCAGTTGGGGTTGTCTATGGTATGTATCTGAAAGCCCCTGCCTTTGTAGATAAAGCAGATACCTGGCGCTTTTATAAGGAGAGTCTTCCCGAAACACAGCTCCTGTTGCACCATCCGCTGTTGTTTATCAAATCGATTTTCACACATAGTTACACAGAAACAGGGGGCTTATTCTCTGGAAAGAACTCTTACTGGAATGACCTGAAAGACAATATCATCATCAAATTGATGGCTGTTTGCAATGTTTTCACCCGGAACAATTACTTCACTAATGTCATATTCTTCAACTTCTCCTTTTTGTTTGGGCTGGTCGCATTTTTCAAACTTGTATGGCTTTATAGCCGAACCCATAAATACTGTTTACTGGCAGCTATCTTCTTGATGCCCTCTTTTTTATTCTGGGGAAGTGGCATTCATAAAGACGGGCTGCTGTTTTCAGCATTGGGAATTGTGTTTTATTGCTTCTATCATATTATCAAAAAAAAGGGAGAAATCAAGCATTGGCTTTCATTGACCATTTGCTTTCTACTGCTCTTTTTAGTCAAGAACTACCTTGCTATTGCTTTAGTACCCGCTCTTTTTAGCTGGTGGCTAGCTGACAGAAACCATCAAAGACACCAGTTTTATTTCATGGCCGTCTATGCGGGGTGCTTGTTTGCATTAATAGTGGTTGCCTTGTTGGGAGACCACACCAATGTGATGGTTCATGTAGTAAATAAGCACAATGAATTCCTCTTGCTGAATGGCAACTCGGCCATTAAAGTTCCGTTGCTGATTGCCACTACTGAGAGTGTTATTATGTACTTTCCTACGGCCATTGACATTGCTTTCGTAAGACCGCATCTAACAGAAATAAAAAATGCCTCTTATGCATTGGCTTTCTCAGAGACCTTGTTGAGTGCATCTATCATTATTTTGTTTTTGGTTTTTGGCAAACACAAAAGACTGATGCCTCCTTTTTATATTTGCTGTTTCTATTTCGCTTTTAGTGTGCTGCTATTGGATGGGTATACGGTTACTTTCACAGGGGCAATTGTTCGGTATAGAAGCTTGATGCTGCCTTTGTTAATAGCGCCAATGGTGGCAATGATACCTTTTAATACAAGGCAAAAGAAGTGAGGAATAAGGCGTAGGGATTTCTCAATTTATGCCTCGCCTGACTTATGCCTTACGACTTATAGCTTATGACTTATTGATTTATGAAACAATTATTTATAGCATTTGAGGGGATTGATGGCAGTGGCAAAAGCACACAAGTGAAGTTATTGACGGATAAACTGATTGCCGCCGGAAATAAGGTGTACACTACTTTCGAGCCTACTGATAGCCCCATTGGCTCCTTAATACGTAATATATTCAAGGGGCGGATGGCTGCGGACCACAAAACAATTGCTGCGTTGAACGTCGCTGACCGTCTGGATCATTTACATAATGAGATAAATGGCTTACTCAAAAAGCTGGAAGAGGGTTATACCATTGTCACTGACCGATATTATTTTTCCTCTTACGCCTATCACGGTGTTCATGTGGACATTGATTGGGTGATTGCCGCCAATGCCATGAGTGCCGCTACTTTGAAACCTGATATCAATATTTTTATAGACGTTGCTCCCGAAGTTTCTATGCAAAGACTGAACAACACGAGAGGCACTATTGAGCTCTATGAAACGCTTGATAACCTTCAACAAGTGCGAAATAAGTTTCTAGAGGCCTTTGAAAAGTTGGGTGGAGAAGAAAAAATTGTAACTATTAATGGCAATCAAACTGTTGGAGAAATTGCAGAAGATGTTTGGAAAGAAGTGAGTAGACTATAGAAAGTACTAAGTAATAGGTTATAGGTAATACGTTCAATACTTATAACTTAACACCTATTAATTCAAGCCGACAATAAACCTTTCTTACCTATTATAATCTATCCGCTAGAATGACTCTTCCTTCTTTTGTGAGGAATAAATAAGTACAGCTATGCAACAATTAAATAGGCGAAATCTGACTACTGCCACTTGGCTTACCTCCATTATTGCGGTAATATTGTTTGCATTATCATTCATTTTTAATAAAGAGTCATTCTTTTTATTATTCAATAAAGATCTTGGGCAGTCGGCAGATGTATTCTTTGCTACTATCACCAAAGGGGGCGAAGTGGTGCCGTGGGTGGTTGCATTGGTATCGATTCTTATATGGAAAAGTGATTTCTTTTGGTTGTTGTTGGCGTGCTTTTTTATCTCTTCAATATTTGTTCAGGGACTGAAGAATGTCTTGCCCGAACAAGCCCGTCCCACCAAAGCAATAACAAACATGCAGCAAGTACACACTGTGGAAGGGGTTGAATTGTACAAAGCACATAGCTTTCCATCGGGGCATACTTCGGCTGCGTTTACCGTATTTTTTATTGCTTGTTTTGCCATTAAATCACGTTGGGTAGTTCCTGTTGGGTTTATCTATGCTTCATTGGTTGCTTATTCCAGAATTTATTTAGCCGAACACTTTCCAAGGGACATTGCAGGCGGAATGTTGATAGCCGTTGTTACAATCTACTTGAGTTTATGGATTTGCAAGCGAAGCTATAAATTAGAAGCGTAACGGATTTTAAAAAATGGCAAACCTATGTTGAAAATATCACTACCCATTTTGAAAAGTTGAAATCCCATTGTGGAAAGTCGACTACCCATTTGTGGCAACAATGTAAATAATAAGATTTGCAAACGGATGATATTTTCTTACTAATACTTGCTTTAGTATTTTCTACAAAAAATTATTTTTATGAAATGGTAACAATACTCAAATCCAATCGCTGAGACTATCATTACAAAAGGAATAATGAGTACTATAAAACGGTTACTCCATTCATCACAGGATAATACAACTCTTAGAAAAGTATCCGCGATGCCCCCAAAAGAACCCCACATAGAAGAATCTTGCGGGGGGCATTGCGGTATACTTTTGGGTTGACTGACATCGCCGTAAAGACTGTACTTAGGGAGAAAGTATCGACCTGCTCTATAATCCTTGATACCCTTTTTGA
>CAISCV010000182.1 GCA_903883945.1 uncultured Chitinophagaceae bacterium
ACTTTTTTTATATAAATGTGGATAAATACAGGACAACACACTAAAAATTCTGCATTTCAGTTGTCGATGGTTGCAAATATTGTAATCGAGCTGCTGGATGGCATATAAAAACCCCTACGGCCTCATGGGCACAGAATGGGGTAATTATTTATTAAATAAAATATAAATACGTGTGCTGGTTTAGGAGGGAAATTAACCATAGGACATATCTAACCAAATACCTAAGTCTACTAGAGAAGTTGTTCTAGTAGATGAATAAACTGTTCTCTCAGTATCATCTTGGCGCCTAGGCTTTCGAGGTGTTCGGTATACACTTGGCAATCTATTAATAAAATGCCTTCTACTTTTAGCTGTTCTACATATTTTATAAAGGCAAACTTACTTGCATTACTTTTATGGCTAAACATACTCTCACCAAAAAAGATTTTACCTAGCTTTACGCCATAAAGGCCACCCACCAATTCATTATTGCACCATACTTCTGCACTATGGGCATATCCAAGCTGGTGTAGAACAGTGTAAGCTTCAACTACTTCATTTTTTATCCAGGTTCCATCCTGTCCCTTTCGTTCCTTCTCTTTACACTGTTTGATGACAGAACTAAAATCTCTGTTGATGGTAAACTCGAAGGTCTCTCTTCTCAGTAAAGTCTTCATACTTTTGCTGATAACCAATTCGTCTGGGAGTAAAACAAAGCGAGGATTGGGGCACCACCATAGTGGCATGTCGCCATCATACCACGGGAATATTCCTTTTTTGTATGCCAACAACAGTCGTTCTGTAGTGAGGTCTCCACCAACGGCCAATAGACCATCTTCAAGTGCTTCTTCTACAGGTGGAAACCAGATTTTATCATTTAATAGATGCAAGGGCATAATAGGGGAGTAGGTTTTGTACTAAATGACCATGCAGGGAGCGGTATTATTGTCTAACGTTTTGTTCTATGGTAGCGTTGATGCCCCTTTCTGTTATAGCATCACACATGGGTTTTAGTTTTTCAAAAGAACCTTCTTTTACGGCATACTTTCCATTGTTATGAATGATGAATGCACACTGTTCTGCCTGTTCTTCGGAATGACCACAAACTTCCATCAATGTCATTATCACCCATTCGAATGAGTTAATATCATCATTCCATACTATTATACAATAGCGGTGGGTACGCTCAGTCAGTACATCGGAGTCTTCTTGTTCCCAAGGTTTTGTAGATAAAATTGATGCGTATGTCATAATGTAATAATCAGGTAATGGTAGCAAAAGTAAAAAGTAATTGTAATATATATTACAGCACCAATAATTTTTAATAGATATCCTAGCTAATTGAATCTAAATATGGTTTTTAATTACCTCCTTCCAAACCAATGGGCATGATTTAAAATGGTTCATCTTGCAAACTAAAAATAATTAGCTAACACTGATAGCTTGTTTAAACGACCCCAAACCTATCAGCGTCAAGTCGAATGGTGTATCAGGCAAACCTGAAATAAATGGGAAAGACGAGAACTTGTAGAGACGGATATTAATCCAATGTCGTTTAGTTAAGCATTTGCCACTAATTGCACTAATAAGCACGAATGTGCTTATTAGTGCAATTAGTGGCAAAAACTAGTATCTAT
>CAISCV010000183.1 GCA_903883945.1 uncultured Chitinophagaceae bacterium
CGTAGCAAAATTTACCTCAATATTGTAAGTGCCGCTTACTGCAGGTGCAAGAATGTCTTTACTATTTACGCCCGAAACAAGCTTGCCGCCCATAACGCTAGCGGAGTCATTTGTAACTGCAATACCCCAGTTGTAGTTCCAGTCTCCATTGTCACGCGCAATGAATTTATATGAACTGTCTGCTAATAAGTATACAGATAACTGGAATTGAGTAGCACTAATTCTTGTAAACTGTTGAGCGGCACTGTCGGCTTGTGGAATAGGATTATTCCAGCCGCCTGCTGTTGCATTCCCAACAATGAATAAGCTATCAGGACTAATAAATGTTACGGTAAATGTATTAGCCTTCGTATCAATGTTTATTTTGTAAGTACCGCTCAAGGCAGGTGCAAGAATGTTTTGTCCGTTCAATACCAGCTTGCCACCATTTACCTGAGTAGGGTCATCTAAGGTTGATATGCCATAACTAGTAGCCCAAGAGCCATCCGTTGGAATAAACTTATATTCTCCGCCACCATTTAAGTGTACGGTCAACTGCAATTGATTGGGCGCTACTTCCTTGAACATTTGTGCCACACTATCTTCTGCCGGAATTGGATTTGCCCAACCACCGGGTGTTGCACTACCTACAATATATCCTGTATTTCCGGTTGCAGTAAAGTAAGTAAATCCTTGAGCAAGACCAGTACCACTAGGGGAAACAACTTTGATAGCTCCAGTTGAACCAGCACTAACGACAGCGGTGATTGTGCTATCATCTATGACCGTAAACCCAGCAGCAGCAGTTCCTCCAAAAGACACCTCAGTTGCTCCAGTAAATCCTGCGCCCTTGATAGTAACAACGGTACCACTATCGGCAGTAGCAGGACTAAAGGAAACTATATTAACGTTTGCAACACTTATAATGGTAACATTGAAAGTATTGGCTTCAAAATCAATATCTATCTTATATACACCGCTTTGTTTTGGTGCTAAGATGTTTTGGCTCTTGGTACCATATATCAATTTACCTCCATTAATCATTGTAGAATCATCGGCGATACCGATACCCCAATTGATGGTCCAGTTGCCATTATCTTGTGCAAGGAATTTGTATTCATTTCCTCCAATCAAAGGAAGGGTGAGGGTATATTGAGTAGGACTAACCTGAACAAATTGCTGTGCTGCACTATCAGCCAAAGGTATTGGATTGTTCCAACCCCCTACTGTTGCACTACCTACAACAAACAAAGTATCAGGACTAATAAGTGTAACCGTAAAAGTATTTGTTTGCAGGTTTACATCAATACTATAGGTTCCACTCAATACAGGTGCCAATATGTTTTGACCACTTGCAACCAATCCACCACCATATACTTTTGTTGGATCATCGGCGATTGCTATACCATAACTAGTTGTCCAGGCACCGTTAGTAGGTATGAACTTATATTCACCGCCACTAGAAAGGTGTGCTTTAATTAAAAACTCATTGGCATTTATCAGGGTAAAAGATTGCGCAACGCTATCAGCACTTGGTATTGGGTTGCTCCAACCTCCTAGTGTAGCGCTACCCACAATATACAAGCTATTGGTTACTGGCGATGGCGTATTATAAGTGAACCCATTAAGCGCGCCTGTACCATTTGGAGCGATTACTTGTACCGAACCACTCGCACCGCCGCCAACTATAGCAGTAATGGTGCTATCATTAACGACTGTAAAAGAAGCAGCCGCTACACCACCAAAACCAACAGCTGTTGCACCCGTAAAGCCATTTCCTTTTATTGTTACTGTCGCACCACTGTCAGCCGAGGCAGGACTAAAAGAATTAACATTAACACTAGAAACAACAGTAGACGTAACAGTAAAAGTATTGGTAGCAAAATTTACATCTATAATATATGAACCACTTGCTGCCGGGGCTAGAATATTGTTACCATTAATAATGAAGGCACCTCCATTTATCTCTTTGGGGTCATCCTGAATACTAATACCATAACTTACAGTCCATGAGCCATTTAGTGGAATAAATTTATATTCTTTTCCGCCAATGAGGTCTACGGTTATTTTGTACTCAGTTGGGCTGATTTGCGTAAACTGTTGAGCCGCACTATCAATAGCAGGGATAGGATTAGCCCACCCACCTGCCGTTGCAGCACCTACTATAAAGAGTGTATTGGTGTTGTAAGTGAACCCGCCCAAAATACCAACGCCATCTGTGGAAGTTACCTGAACCGTTCCGCTTGCACCTTTACCAACAACTGCCTTAATGATACTGTCATTAACTACTTGAAAATAGGTGGCATCTGTACCACCAAAGGCGATAGCAGTGGCATTGGTAAAGTATGCCCCTTTTATCGTTACTGTATCCCCTGTTGCAGCAGTAGTTGGGGCAAAAGTAGATACAACAACTTTAGGAACACTTGCCAGTTTAACGGTAAAGATGTTGATTGCAAAATTCACATCAATGGTATATGTCCCACTGAGAGCGGGTGCTAGTATATTCTGGCTATTTGATGAGAAGGGACCACCATTTACTTCTGTGGGGTCATCAACTTTTCCAATTCCCCAGTTCTCAGTCCATGATCCATTTTTTGCAATAAACTTATATTCGCTTCCGCCAATTAATAAAACGGTGATTTTGTATTCGGTTTTACTCACTTGTGTAAATGTTTGTGCTGCAAGGTTAGCAGCAGGAATGGGATTGCCCCATCCACCTGGTGTGGCACTACCTACAATAAACAGCGTACCTGTACTAGGTTGCGCCCATGCTTTTAGGGAGAAAACCATAAGAAAAATAGCTACTATTGACAGGTAGCGAGAGAAAAGATGTTTCATTGTGTTACGATTTAATTTTTGTTTATTTTATCCGGTTGTAGCATTCCGTAGCTGTTTTAGTAAGTGACAGCCACACTTTATTTGTTTTATGTATAAAGAAAATTTAACAGGAAGGCTTGGGTAATTAAGAAGAATTATAAATGGGAATAGAATGTAAAAAGCATTCTTTTAGATGCAGATTCTTTATCATATTTCAAGATCGTTTTTGTTAGAAATGTGAAAGTAGATGAATTTTTTTATACAAATATCTTTTAATGACCAAAAACAAAAGAAAATGTGTAAAAAATACACGATAACGTTTGAAAACAACGTTTTCTTAATAAATTTTATCTTTAAGGGCTTGTTTTTAGCTTTCAATTAAAAGTTCTTTTACCTTTAGCGCATTCTTATTATTTCAATTGAAATTTACTTAAAGAGAATCATCCGGTGAGAGAGAAAATTAGGTAGGCTCAGATTAAATAAACTTTGGAAATTAGGCGTACAATTATCATAAATTAAAAAAGAAAATGGAAGTACTAAAGGAAAGGTTTAAAGCAAAAGCAGATGCGGCAAACATTGAAATTAAAGAATTACTCAAAGAACACGGCGGAAAAAAAATCGGAGAAGTTACACTTGGTCAGGCATATCAAGGTATGCGTGGCATTACAGGATTGGTAACCGAAACTAGTTTATTAGATTCTCAAGAAGGAATCAGATTCAGGGGTTATTCTATTCCTGAATTACAAGAGAAATTACCTAAAGCTGTCGAAGGCGGACAACCACTCCCTGAAGGTTTATTCTATTTGATGCTTATTGGCGAATTGCCAACAGAAACTGACGTGGAAATGGTTACAGACTTGTTGCAACGTAGAAGCCATGTACCAAACCACGTATTTGCTGCTATCGATGCTCTTCCGATGACGACTCACCCCATGACTATGTTTGTAGTAGGTGTGATGGCTTTACAAACAGAAGGCGAATTTTCTAAAGCATACGCTAAAGGTCTCAATAAAAAAGACTACTGGAGTCTTACATACGATGACACCATGGACTTGATTGCCCGTTTACCTCGTATTGCGGCCTATATATATAGAAGGAAATACAAGAAAAGTGAACACATCAACCCGAAAGGATTACTAGACTGGTCTGGTAACCTTGCACACATGTTGGGATATGATGATGAAGGATTTAAAGAATTGATGCGTTTATATATGACCATTCATGCTGACCACGAAGGAGGAAACGTTTCTGCACACACCACTCACTTGGTAGGTAGTGCATTGAGCGATCCATACCTTAGTTATGCAGCTGGCATGAATGGTCTTGCAGGTCCATTACACGGTCTTGCAAACCAAGAAGTGATTAAATGGATATTTGATATGCAAGCAGAATTGGGAACCGATTTGCCTGCTAGAGAACAAATAGCCAAATATGTGGAAGACACTTTGAATGCAGGTAAAGTTGTACCTGGTTATGGTCACGCAGTATTGCGTAAAACCGACCCACGCTTTACCGCACAAATGGAGTTTGGTAAAAAATATATGCCCGAAGATAAATCGTGCCGTACCGTTTGGAATATCTACGAAGTAGTTCCTCCTATTTTGCAATCATTAGGTAAAATTAAAAACCCTTGGCCTAATGTGGATGCACACAGTGGTGCATTGCTCGTACACTATGGCATGGTGGAGTATGAATTCTACACTGTTCTATTTGCTGTAAGTCGATCATTAGGCGTTTTGGCAAGTCTTTGTTGGGATCGTGCATTAGGTTTCCCATTAGAAAGACCTAAGAGCGTTACAACAGATGCTGTGAAAAAATGGTTGAACGGAGAAGGTGAAATCTGGGACTAACAATCCATAATTACATATAACTTTAATGAATTTGCCCTGGTATAATGCTAGGGCATTTTTATTTTATAAAACTTACTTGTATCTACATATCATTATTCCGCTTTTTGACTTTAGTAATGAACCGTTTATTTTAAATTCGGATAGCTTTTTTACAACAAAACAGGCTGCTTCTTATATTAGAGGCAGCCTGTTTTCATCTATCTGTATGCTTTATGTCCCTACCCTATTCCGGGTGCATTCATGGCAATATATCTTACCAAACTTCGCTTTGCTATGGGTAGCAAAGTTTCCTCCAAAGGCAAACTCAGCGTTGTTTCCACGGCATACACCGCCGGATTAGGCATAAAACTCCTGTTTCGTATCAGTTCTGCCTTTATGTTGTGGTGACTATTAACGATACTACGCTGCCAAGTAGCTACAAAGTCGGTAATCATACTCCGATATTTCTCGTCGTGCTTCTCAAATATACCTATACGGTACTGGTACACGTGCGTATTGCCAAAACTGCCATCACACAAAAAGAAATACCCCTCTTTATGGTCTAATGGCACAATACCAATGGGTTCTATGTTCAATTTATCTTCTACAAACTCATAAATTTCGGTTCCACTCGTAATGGCGGCCTTCATTTTGTGTGCCGAATAATTGATTATCTCCTCCAATTCCTGCATCATACTGTCATCTTCTATCATACTCTCATACAATACTTGCAACTTCTCCAATTGTATCCCATTCAGTCTCCTCGGAAACTGTTCTTGCAGATACTTTTTGTTTTCTCTGAAAGCAACAAGGTTATTGTAATGAAATATCAGGTCAGCCAACTGCGGATAGAGTTTGTTTTGGTTAAAACACTTGTTTATTTCCTGCAAATAGGCCAATAAAGTGTACTTCTTCAGCTCAAAATCGATGTAACCATCTGCAAACCAAGTTTGTGATAAAGACTTCATGTGCTTGTTGTTTTAAATGTGATGCAAATAAGGAATCTATCCCCTAAATTTTACTTGCTCAAAATACAAAAAAATGGGAAAACTCGTATCTATTGGATTAACATTTTTATCAACAAAAACTACTTTTTTCTGCGAAAAGGAAAATAAATCGGTCAAATGGCATTTATTTTTCATTTTTACCCACCTATTCACCGATTAGTTTGATAAAAGGGGTGTAGTCATTCGTTTATGTCGTTGAAAGTCTACATTGTGCAGGTATCAAAAATGTTATTTGATACACTAAAATGTTTGTTATGCCACGTCAGCTTATTCCATCAAATTTTAAAGAGAAAATTGCCTTGTTAAAAACCATTAAAGCAAAGGTTGATGCCGATGGCGCGACGGGTCCCTTAGTGGCGATGCTCGAAGAAAAAGGGATCAACTTGGTATTCGACACCGCAAAGGGGGCGGCAGCGATTGTTTTTGATGATAACTTTAGAATGTTGAGTAAATTGAGCCAAAATCAGAAGCAAAAACTGAATGCAGTAATGAAAATTATCATTGATGACATTACAGGCTCGTACCAGAATCTGAAAACATTGTACGAACCAAACTTTAAAGCAGTAGGCGATTGGGGAGCAGTGATTACCGATGGGGGAAAATTTACAAATCCTACCAATTTTGCAGGGTGGATGGATTGGTTTACCCTCCTGAAGGCAAAGCATGACAGTTATGTTTTGCCTTCTGTTAGTCCATTATTTACTTATTTAACTATAACCAACATGAGTCTCACAGATGATGCCACTAATGGTGCGGCTGCTTTGTTAAACCAAGCCCAGCAAGCAGCCAATAAGAAAGCCTCTGAAAAAGCAAGGCAAAATAGAGACATAAAATTTAATCCCGTTGTTACGAACATCCATTCCATTGTAAATTATTTATTTACCTTATATCCCAATAACGAAAAATCATTGGGTGATTATGGCATTAAGGTGGTGTTAACTCCAAAAATTCAGCATACACGCAATAAAGTGATTAAGTCGAGTACAAGCCTGTTAAATATGCGCGTAGGCATAGGTAGTACCATCGTAAACAGAGGTACCATTGCCCTACCTATTTATAAAGGGGCAACCATCAGTGGTACACCTGTACTGCTTGCTGTAGGAGGGACTTTTGCCATAACATCCGGCTTGGGCAGGGTTTCGTTGCACAATCCTTCGACCGATGTGGTTGGCTTAGCATCGTTCGTTCCAAAGAAATTATCGGTATAGCGTGGCTTAAAAGCTTCGTGAAACCTGTTGATAATGGTGGCAAATGCATTTGCTACTGCGTCGATTAACACTTTTGTTGCGCCGAATGAGGCAATCATTGCGTCGATTAACACTTTCATTGCGTCGAATGACACTTTTTATCAACAAATAGTGCCATTCGACGCAATTTTTATTAGATATGGCGCAGTAAAAGGGTCAATCGGCGCAATAAATCATTTGGAAGGAACTGTTTTTGGGGTGAAATTGAACGTATGGGAGTGGAAATTAGGTTACAAATTAGTTAAGAAAGAAATTGATGTGCGTTATTTCGACTATTTCATTGGGCACACTAGATGAAAATGAAAGCAATGTGCAATCATTTTAAACCTTTCCAAACCCTGTGAGCGTCACTGCGAGGCACGAATCAGACTTTTCGAAATGATAAGCTATCTCACCCTGGGTGGAAGGATTTATAGATTGAATTAATTAATAATTGGTAAAAGAATCGTTTACTGTTGAAGTTGCTGTGTAGTTTAAGAACCTATTTTGCCAGATAGAACATTTTTTGTCATAATATAATGAGATAGTCTATTAAATTCTAATACAGAAAATTTGATTGTCATCATTAAATCCCCTTCTTTCTCAAAAGAAAAAAGAAAAAAGTGGCATATTTGCCAACATGTCACAGTTCGATGAGAGATATTGAAAAGCAACCGGCGGAAGTGGGGCTTTATAATTTGTATAACACCCAATTAGTTGATAGACCGACTTTTATAACTTACCTTATGAAACACTTTTTTACCATTTTAATGGGCCTATTATTTAGTTCCACTTGCTGTTATTGCCAGAACAAGACCATAGATAGCCTCCTGCTAGCTTTTAAAGACGCACTTTTTGAGTATAAAGTAAAGCCTGCAAAGAGTGCTTTAGAAAATTATCAAAAAGCGGTTATACCCAAAATCATTCCCATGCTTTACAACCGCTCTGCGGTAGGCTTGGGAGATGCCCCCTATTTGATGTACCCTGCGAGTGACAATTATGAGCCTACCCACGGCTATTTTATACCCTATAACCTGGATTGGATTTCTATCAGAGCGGGGTGGTTACTAGAAGATTTAACCTTTATGGACTTTGGTTATGAAACCGAACTAGATGAGAAAAGGCTAGCAGAAGTTTGTGCCCAATTATATGGACCATCAACCCATAAAAACACAATAACCTATTTACATTGGATAGATAAACCCACCAAAATAACCTTGCAGAAAACAAGAAGGGTAATGGCAGACAAAGTAGCTGCATGGTGGCAACTGCATAAAACAAACTGGACAAGACTTGATGCCATAAAAGATGCCTTACAATCCAATAACAAAAGGCGATTATTACGCGTAATCGAGTACCTGCAGAGTGGCGAAACACCATGTGACGGATTAACCACTGATGTATACGCACAATCTATAAAACCATTCGTAATTTTATTAAAAAAAACTACTGATAAAAGTGTTAAGGATGCTGCGGAGCAATTACTTACGAATGGAATTAGCAACAATATAACACCTAATAAAGTTGATTAAATAATAGGAATAGTTGATTAATCTAAATTGTGTTTAACGCCCAATTTCTGCCCTTTTGATGGAATAAATAGCGCATTAGAAAAGGGTTTTAACCTTCTGCTATATATAAAATTCTACAACTAGCCCTTTGTTTATTAGAATGAGGTAGACTTGTATCGAGGAGATGTCACATTGGGTTATAATCACGTTGACTAATATCGGGGAGATGTCTCCTATCGTCGACATGACGCTCATAGGTTTCGGGAAGGCTCAAACTAATAACACGTCTTTCCCATTTTTTTCTGGTACGCCAGATATACCATTCGACATGACGCAGACTGGGTTTAGGGGCGTTTAAACTAACAGTATGTTATCCCTATCTTTATCAGTTGCGCCAGATAATGCATTCATCCATACCCCCTCTCAACTTCCCTTTACAATAGTGCCCTGATACTTGCCCTTCCGGTGTTGATGGTGTTTGCATCTCCCGGCTTTCTGCCTTCATAACTAAAACTAATCTCTAGGTTGTTGATGAGGCGTTTGGTGAATTCTATGTTCCACAAGTAGTTTTTGCCTGGCAACAGCCCCTCTAGCATTACAAAACTTGTGGTGGTATTCGCAATGCCTGTATAGCTGATATTGTTTAGCGTAAACTTGGTGGTGATGCTCGTATTTTGAACCGCATTGTACTTAGCTTCCAACGAAAAGGCATTACTCAGGGTTTTATCTCCGCCATAAATGGTTGCATTATTTTTTTGGGTAAACAAGTAACTAGCTTGTATTCTAAACAAAGTAGCATTTATATAGGTAATTCTGGGTTCGGTAGAGATTGTTTTGATAGCATAGTTCTGGTTACTGAAGTTGGGCGTAAACAAATTGTTATTACCCCACTTCTGTCCTACATCTACCGTAAATACCCGCTTGATGTTGGCACGTAGTTTTACCCCCCATTCATTCATTTCATTACTTTGCAACCCATAAGTAAGCAGGCTTTTATTGTAATTAAGCACCCTGCTTACATCAATTCCCCACTTATTACTCATTCTATTAAAGGACAATGAGTTGCTAAACACATATTTTAGCGTTACCAAAGCCGTATCGGCTATTTGCCCCCCCAATGGATTAAAAAGGGGCGTCGCTTGTGCCAATACTTTCTTTCCACTTTGCAAGTTCGACTGCAGGTTGAACCTGCTTACAAAGTCCTGAAGCTTTTTGTTTTTCAATTGTTTGGTAATAGCTATCGGATTGAACAATAAACTATAATTAAACTGCACATTGTCCGTTTTTACATAGATATTGGTAGGGGTATATACCCTTATATACGTTGCCTGATCGAAATAGGGCGCTATCTCAAACTCATTCAACTGTTGAATGCCATCATGGTTATAATCTATCCATGTATACTGCCCTTGACCAGCCGGAACGGGCACATAAGTAATGGCCCATTGTTGTTGTTGTCCCGACCCTAACTCGTATAAACTGTTTCCGGTTATAAATCCATGCCAGTAGTTCAATATATATTCTGCCCTGCCCAACAGCGAATGGTCGGGCGTTTGTGTGGTGATACTTTGGTGGTAAATAGACAATTGCCGGTACGTAATATTTACGCGTAGCTGTTGTTTTTTGTTCTGTAACAGCTCCCACAAAAGGTTGTAGGTATTGCTTTTATCTATCTGAAGTAACGATTGTTGGTAGGCTTGCTTATCGGTTCTTAGGGTATAGGTAAACGTAAACCTGTTTGGTTTTAGTTGATTGCTTTTGAGGTAGGCAGTGAGGGTGTTGAAGCTAAAACTAGTGGAAGCCAAGCTGTCTACCCCTGCCACGTGTTGCTCATTTTGCTCCAACGCGTACCCCCCTCCTACTATGAGTTGTTGTAAGGAGGGTATTACTTTGTACAAATCGAAAGAAGGGCGGAAATAATACCCTTTGCCGCCTTGCGCATCGTTATTCATCAAACTAACCTCACTCTTCGAATGCCATCCATCAAATGCATGTACCTCTTGCATAGATTGCCTGAATCCTTTGTAATGGTCGCTTCTTAAATACCCTGATGCAGTGTATTTAAACGCATTGTTATTAGAGTCTTTCAACTCCACTCCTACACTTGGCAGCCGCTCGGTAGCATTGGTCGTAATAATGGGCAGCCCCCAATCGCGATAGAACTCCACTTGCCTCAATCGTTCTACAGGCACAAAGTTTTGGTCTACTTGTTCATAGCCAATTGTACTGTTAAAGGTCAATACCTTACCCTTATACTTTAGTTTGTCGGCGTGATACAGTTGTACCCGTCCTGCCAAACCCACATCGTTGTTCTTTTGCAGCGTTGAGAAGGTGTTCTGGTTGAAGTTGCTAACCGCAAAATCGGTTTGTAAAGTATTTTTATGGTCGATCTGGTAAGTACTACTAAAATTAACGACCTGTCGTTTCTTAGGCGTGACCAAAAAAATGGCGGGTTCGTAGTTTCCTTGTGGAATGCCATTAAGTGGGGCTACATATTGAAATACATTACCATTTGCCCCGTTATAAAAAGGGATGTAATTGCCTTTATTGGCTCCTACCAACAAAAAATTAAGGAGATACCTGGCACTATCTGGGTTTACGGAGTAATAATACATAGAATCTTTGCCATTGGGTAACACGGTTCTGGCATACATAATTCTTTTGGTACTAAAGGTATCCAAAGACGCATTTGGGTAAAAGGCATGTTGGATATCGTTGCCTAAGTTGGCGAGAAAACGGGTTTCGCTGGAGTCTAATGTTTGGGTTATCTGCGACCTTTTTGCATCACTATTATCAAAGACCGACACATTAAATGATAGTTTTTTGTTTAGTTTCAACTCATCATTCAGATAGAACAAGGTACTTAAATAGTTCTGATCCGAATACTCAAACTCCACCTGAATACGCCGGTTAGCTGTGATCATCCTTTTGGGAGTAAACGTAATTTCTGCCGAATTATAGTTAATGATATAGTCTTGATCTTCCCCTCGTTGCATCAACTCCCCATCAATAAACACATGTTCTGTATTAGCGAGCACCACCAGGTATAGTTCGTTGTTTGCCCCCTGCAATTTGTAGGGCCCTTGGTTGCCATTCTGCCCTATAAATGCCTGTCGGTTGAATTTTCCTTTGGTAATAGCCCCACTTACCAATAGCTTGTTGCTGCCCGCAACCTTCCAAGTATATTGCTGTGCAAAGGAGGCGCCTTGAATGCGCTTGTAGAAGTTAAGGAAGTAGTTTTTGTTTTGCCTGATGTCTATATCTCCTACATTCAGTTCCCAATCTTTCTTTTTAAACTGAAGTAATAATTTATCGAACTCATTTAATTGTTGGGTATTGCCATCGGGTTGAAGGGGAATGTTATTATCTGACAGGGCAACCGACATCAACACGCTATCTCCGATATAACCATTTAGTTGCAGGTTTAATTGAGAATTGAAAACTGCATTTTGTGTGTTCCCTACCGAAATACTACGGCCAATACTACCATTATAGTTTATACCATTGCCAAAATTGAATAGATTATTTGCTTGATTACCAATATGTTTATCAATTAGGTCAGGCTGTTTTACCATAAAGTTATTACTGATGCTATCATAACTAAAACGGTGAACAGGCGTAAAGAACGAAAGCGGAAAAGTGCGATAAATAATGGCAATACTGTCACTAGCCGGTGACTTGTGCCATTGTATGGTTGCTGTTGAATAGTCGATAGTAAAAAAGCTGGTATCAACTCCTTTAATCTCTACAGAATTGGGTACAATAAGCAGCCTGTCTAGGGTAATAATTCCCTTTGTTTTGATCTTTTTGGTATGGCGATTGGATAATTGTGCACTTGCCATTGCAACTACACACAAGAACAATAATAATATGAAGCCCTTCTTTTTCAGTAATACTATTTATGTTGCAATGTTACTGATTACTGTGTTTGTAAGATGTTATAATAGAAGAATTAAGCATTTGAAAAGGGGTGGAAATGTATATTTCAGCACAAAAAGAGGCACCATACCCCAATAAACATAGTTAAAGTAACTAATAGGTATTGGGATAATTGATAAAGAATACGATTAGTTCTTAATAAAAAAGTTTTATTAGTTTAATAATTAAGGCTTTCGTAAACGAAAAAAGCTTTGCTTTGCCGCATTCAATTGTTTGCTATTTATCTGAATAAGTAGCCCACAATTGATTCATAAAAAAGACGAAATGATATATCGTAGCAAAGCGCCTTTACGTATAGGCTTAGCAGGTGGTGGTACAGATGTAAGCCCTTATAGCGACGAATTTGGTGGTGCTATTCTTAATGCAACCCTTTCATTATATGCACACGCTTCTATAGAGCCTACTTCAGATAATACGATTACCATACAAGCACTCGACAGAAAAGAAGAAGAACAATTTGAATGGTCGACTACCCTCCCTATTAATGGCAAGCTAGATTTGTTGAAAGGCGTTTATAACCGTATTCAAAAAGATTATGGTATTAAGCAAAGTGGATTCAAATTGAGCACTTTTGTAGATGCCCCTGCTGGCAGTGGGCTGGGTACTTCCTCTACATTGGTTGTAGCAATCATTGGTGCTTTTGTAGAGATGCTAAAACTTCCTTTGGGGGATTATGACATTGCACATTACGCCTATGATATAGAACGTAACGACCTTATGTTGAGTGGCGGCAAGCAAGACCAATATGCTGCTACATTTGGCGGGGTAAACTTTATGGAGTTTTATGGTAACGATAAAGTAATTGTGAATCCGTTGCGCATCAGACAAGAATATCTGAATGAACTGGAAAACAACCTTGTACTATATTATACCGCAACCAGTAGAGAAAGTGCTACCATCATCAAGGAGCAACAAAGTAATGTGAAGGAAAAGAATGTAGGGTCGATAGATGCGATGCATCAACTAAAAGAACAATCGAGAATGATGAAGGAAGCCTTGTTAAAAGGCAGATTAAATGAAATTGGCGAGATATTAGACTATGGCTTCGAGCAAAAGAGATTGATGGCAAAGAGTATTTCCAACAATTTAATCGAAGACATTTACACAGCAGCAAAAGCAGCAGGCGCAAGTGGTGGCAAAATAAGTGGCGCAGGGGGTGGTGGCTTTATGACCTTTTATTGCCCCGGTAATAATAGATATAAAGTAATAGAAGCTTTGTTACAATTTGGGGGGGAAGTAAAGAATTACCAACTTACCCAACACGGATTAACCACCTGGACGACGCAATAAAATACAGTAGCGGTAGTTGGTAAGTAATAAGCGATAATTAAAGTTTTAACTAATAATATGAGTGAAAGAATTAAGAACCTGATACAGGATTCCATCAATGTAAAGCAATCTCTTTTACAAGATGAGGCGATGCTGAAAACAATTGATACGGTTGTGCAAGTAATAAGTGATGCTTTTGCTGCTGGCAACAAAGTATTGTTTTGTGGGAATGGTGGCAGTGCCGCAGATGCCCAACACCTTGCCGCAGAGTTTAGTGGTAGATTCTATAAGAATAGAAAGGCATTGCCTGCCGAAGCGCTGCATTGTAACACTTCATACCTTACCGCTGTTGCCAATGACTACAGTTACGATGTAATCTATGCGCGCTTGGTAGATGGCATTGGTGTAAAAGGGGATGTATTACTTGGGTTTAGTACGTCTGGCAATTCTACTAATATTATCAAAGCATTTGAGGTAGCTAGAGAGATGGGGATTATAACCATTGGTCTCACAGGCGCTACAGGAGGTAGCATGAAGCCTTTGAGTGATTATCTATTTAATGTTCCCTCAACAACTACCCCTAGAATACAAGAAAGTCATATACTCCTAGGACACATTATCTGTGAATTGGTGGAAGAAAAAGTATTTGGTTAATGAAAGAAGCAATAATACTTGCTGGCGGTTTGGGCACGAGATTGCGTAGTGCAGTGCCCGATTTACCAAAGTGTATGGCACCCGTAAATGGGAAACCTTTTGTAGGTTATGTCATTGATTATTTACAGAAGCAAGGCGTAGAGAAGTTTATCCTTTCATTGGGATACATGAGCGAGGCTATCATATATTATATAAATAAAGACTACCCCACGTTGCAAGTACAATTTGTGATTGAGAAAGAACCTTTGGGAACAGGGGGTGCTATTTATCTTTCGTGTACCAAAGCAACCGAGCAAAACGTATTTGTAACCAATGGCGATACTATGTTTGATGCGAATCTGACTAGTTTATTAGAAAGACACCTCACAACAAATGCTGGTTGCACGTTATCTCTCAAACCAATGACGAACTTTGACAGATATGGCGTGGTGACGTTGAAGGAAGATTATTCGATAGAGTCCTTCAAAGAGAAACAATATTACGAGTCGGGATTAATAAATGGCGGATTGTATGTGTTGAATGTGACCAACTTCCTTGCCGAATCATTCCCAGAGAAATTCTCTTTTGAGAAGGACTATATGGAAGCCTTATACAAGCAAAGAAAAATGACCGGATTGGTACAAGAAGCCTACTTTATTGACATTGGTATCCCACAAGATTATTTACAAGCACAAAAAGACTTCTCACAACAGCAAATAATAAGTAATAAGGCATAATGCTTATAAGATTGGAGGTAAAAACCTATTTATTCTTTTGACTTACCACCTATGACTTATTACTAACTACTACTTATGATTGATTTAAACGAAATAGATAAAAGCTGGACACTGTTCTTAGACAGAGATGGTGTAATTAACCACGAAAAGAAAGCGGATTATATTAGAAATTGGGAAGAATTCAGGTTTTATGATGGGGTACTAGAAGCATTAGAGATTCTGAATGAAAAGTTTGGAGTGATTGTAATGGTTACCAACCAAAAAGGTGTTGGAAAAGGATTAATGACGGTTGATGACCTTAATAACATTCACAACAATATGCTATCTACCATTACAGATAACAAAGGAAGGGTAGATAAAATATATTACTGTTCCGATTTGCAAGATGATTCACCTGACAGGAAACCAAATGCAGGCATGGCTTTTCGGGCAAAGAAAGACTTCCCTACGATAGATTTCACCAAGAGTATCATGGTAGGCAATAAAATAAGTGATATGAAATTTGGCCGAAATGCAGGCATCAATACTGTTTTTGTTGCCACCACCAATCCCGATACAGAACACCCCCACCCTACGGTAGATTTCCGGTTTGAAGACTTGCTAGCATTTGCCAAGGCATTAACGAAATCCTAAAGTTGATGACCTTAACAATTAAATACAAATTGTTTCTGTTATCTTAGTTGCTTATTAAACACTTTACATGAAACAACTTCTTGCCTGTTTATTTATATTCTCATTTGTATTTTCTGCCTTTTCACAGCAGAAAATTGCAGCTAAAGATTCCTATGCCGAATTACAACAAATAGAATCCAATATAAAAGGCTATTCCGATGAAATGATTAATGGCAAACATTGGTATTTGCGTTTTGTAGCCGACAGCCTTTTTACTCGAGGTTTAGTAAAAGCCTTAAAGGTTAAGAATTCATTCTCCTATCGTTTCGATTCTATCGAAACAGTATCTAAACTATATGCACCTGATAGTAGTTTTCGCATTTTTACTTGGCAGATGATGCGCGATTATACTTACTATCGCCAGCGTGGTGCCATTCAGATGCATACAAGCGATGGCAGCCTTAAATTGTTTCCCCTATTTGATGTTTCTGACTTTACTACTACGCCAAATGATTCTATAAGAGATACAAGAAATTGGATTGGGGCTATTTATTACCGTATTCTGATGCATACCGTTGGCAATAAAAAAATCTATACCTTATTTGGTTTTGATGAAAACGGTCCTAGAAGCAATAAGAAATGGATAGAGATTCTAACTTTTGGTGAGGACGGTATCCCTCACTTTGGAGGCGACTATTTTAAGTTTGAACCAGCAAGGAAAGATACAGCAAAAGCTTCTCCTATATTGAGGTATAGTGTAGAATACAAAAAAGAAGCCCGTTTAAAACTCAATTATGATAAAGATGAGAATATGATTGTGTTCGATCATGTAAGTAGTGAGTCGGAAGACCCTAAAAACTTATATACGTATGTACCCGATGGAAGCTACGAAGGCTTTAAATGGACAGGCGACAAATGGGAACACGTTTCCAAACTGCCTACACAGGTGTTGGGTAATGGTAATGCCCCACTAGATAATGCTATATTAGATAATGATGGCAATGTAGATCAGGCAAGACTAGATGAGATGATTAAGAAAAACAAAATCTTACAATTAGATGAGGATAAAGAAAAGAATAAACCTGCCGATAAAAAATTACAGCCCAAGAAACCCCAACCAAAGCCTCAACCGCAAAATGAGTATTAAACTATTCGTTAGTTAAACCTATTGATGAAAAAGAAAACTATTATCATCATTGCTGGTCCTACCGCTGTTGGCAAAACATCTTTGGCAATTGCGTTGGCAAAGTATTATAACACTCAAATTATATCGGCAGATAGCAGACAATGCTTCAAGGAATTAAACATTGGTGTTGCCAAACCAACTTCTGCTGAACTTGGGGAAGCATTTCACTATTTCATTGATTCTCATTCAATTTTAGAAGACATTAATGCAGGTATATTCGAGCAATATGCACTAGAAGCTTCGAGTACTATTTTCCAACAAAACCCTGTTGCTGTAATGGTTGGCGGTACCGGGCTGTATATAAAAGCATTTACAGACGGAATAGATCTTATGCCCGTTATTCCTACTGAAATAAGAGAACAAGTCGTTTACAATTATCAAAATAAAGGGCTGCATTGGTTGCAACAAGAAGTAGCAGTAAAAGATCCTGCCTTTTGGGCGATTGCCGAGCAACAAAACCCACAAAGACTTATGCGGGCTTTAGAAGTATGGTATACAACAGGGCAATCTATTATTCATTTTCGTAACAATCATAGGGTTAATCGTCCTTTTAATATTATTAAGATTGCTTTAGAACGACCACGGGTACAATTGGTAGATATTATCAATAATCGGGTAGAGTGTATGATGAAGGAAGGTTTGTTGGAAGAAGTAAAAAGCTTGTTGCCCCATCAGAAATTAAATGCGCTACAAACGGTTGGCTATAGAGAGTTCTTTGCTTATCTCCAGGGAGAATGTTCTCTGGAACAAGCAATTAATCAATTAAAAATAAATACCCGCCATTATGCTAAACGACAGATGACCTGGTTTAAGAAAGATAATGCCTTTAATTGGATTGTTAATGAGGGGAATATTTTAGAAAAAGTATTAGAATTGATAGAAGTAAAAACAAATTTATAATAGTTATATCGAATATCATACACACTTGTTTAATAAGATATACCCTGTTACAAAACGGTATAAATAAAGAAACAAGAATAAAATGGGGAAGATTAATTAAAAAAGAATAGTGGACTTTGTATTTAGCTTTTAATTAATATACTTTCCTCCTATTGACAATCCTCTAAACATTAAATTATACTACATTCTTTCAGGAACACCCACGCCCAACAAATGCATCCCTGTCTTTAAGATATGTGCAGTGAGTTGTGCTAGTTGTAAACGTAATAGCTTCTTTTCTTCAGATTCAGCATTGGCAATAGAAAGTTCTGAATAGAATGAGCTGAATGTCTTTGCTAAGTTATAGATGTAAATAGCCACCTTTGAAGGATCATAATCAGAAGCTGCATCGTGAATAACAGTTGGGAACAACTCTAATTCTACTATGATTGCTTTCTCTAAGGGAAGTAAGTCCTCCTTGGATTCGAATAAACTTACTACAACCCCTTCTGCAGACATCTTGCGAAGGATACTTTTAATTCTTGCATGGATAAACTGAATAAACGGACCGGTAAAACCCTGAAACTCGATACTCTCTTCTGGGTTAAATACCATTTTCTTCTTTGGATCAACCCGCAACAAAAAGAACTTTAAAGCCCCTAATCCAATTGTATGGTATAGTTCTGTAAGATCCTCTCCTGCAAAGTCTTTTACCTTCCCCAACTCTTCGGTTTTCTGTTGAGAAATAGAAACCATCTCGGCCACCAAATCATCTGCATCAACAACGGTACCTTCACGGCTTTTCATTTTACCGGTAGGTAATTCTACCATGCCATAGCTTAAATGAAAGATACCATCTGCAGAGGGAAGCCCAAGCTTTTGACAAATAAGTTTAAGTACTTTAAAGTGATAGTTCTGTTCATCTCCTACTACATAAATACTTTTACTACATTGGTATTCTTCGTATTTATCTACGGCCAAACCGATGTCTTGGGTGATATATACCGACGTACCATCTTTTCGGCGTACAATCTTTTCATCTAAACCATCTGTGGTAAGGTCTATCCAAACACTACTGTCTTCTTTCTGATAAAACACGCCATTGTCCAATCCCTTCTCTACCAAGTCTTTCCCCAACAAATAGGTTTTGCTTTCATAATAGGTTCTATCAAAATCGCTTCCAATAGATTGGTAAGTAGCATTAAACCCTGCATAAACCCAAGAATTCATTCGTTCCCAAAGACTAATAACGTCTGCATCACCTGCTTCCCAATCGAGTAACATCTTTTGAGCCCCAAGCATAATAGGTGCTTGTTTTTCAGCTACTTCTTTTGTAAGCCCCGTTGTTGCAATGAGTTCTTCTATCTGTCTTTTATATTCATCATTAAACTTTACATAGTATTCACCCACAAAATGGTCACCCTTCATACCTGTACTTTCTGGAGTTGCCCCATTTGCAAACAACTGCCAGGCAATCATACTTTTACAAATGTGTATGCCACGGTCGTTTACAATGCAGGTTTTCACTACCTCATATCCGTTTGCTTTTAAAATCTCAGCAATACTCCAACCCAGAAAATTGTTTCGTAAATGTCCTAAGTGTAAGGGCTTGTTGGTGTTTGGAGAAGAATATTCCACCATTACTTTCTCTCCATTCTTGGGGGAAAGTCCATAGGATGTATTGCTATATTGTGATTGAAGAAAACTGATCCAGAAGCTATCACCAACGCTTAAGTTGAGAAAGCCTTTAATTACATTGAAACCTACAAATAACTGTGGATTGTTGGCCACTAGAAAACTGCCTAGTTCTTGCCCAAGTACATCGGGCGATTTCTTTAATGATTTTACAAAAGCGTACAACACAACTGTATAGTCTCCTTCGAACTCGGGCTTGGTTGCATTAACCAATATGGCACTATCCAACAATTCGATACCATATAAATGTACAATTGCTTTTGTTGTGGCTTGTTTTATCTCACCTATTAAACTCATAGTCCGCTATTATTTGTGGGCTGCAAAACTAACTGTTTTTAACCCTTACATTTGCTTCGTTTATGCAAAAAGCACATCACAACTTCAGGAGCTTTCTTTTATCGATGATAGACTTGGTTTATCCTATCTTCAAAAAGTTGATGCCCTTACAAACATTTCGCTATGCAGCCTGCGGGGGTTTTAATACGGCTTTAGACATTTCATTACGCCTGTTTGCTTTTCATTACCTCTTCAAACAGCAACCTATCAGCTTCCCTGCTTTATTTCCACATCTTGTAATACAAGCACACATTGCAGCGTTCTTATTTGGTTTTATGTTTAGTTTTCCTTCGGGTTTCTATTTAAGCAGATATGTTGTTTTTCAGGAAACATCTGTTAAAAAATCTACACAGCTACTCAAATACCTTTCTGTTGTACTATTTTGCTTGGTACTCAACTATGGGTTTCTAAAGCTTTTTATAGATACTTTCCATTGGTATTTTACCCCGTCTACCTTTCTAACCATTGTTTTTGTAGTAGCCTTTAGTTATGTGGCACAAAAATATTTTACATTCAACCCTAATTCCAACAAGCGGTTTAATGACTTATAGGTTGGTTGATTTCACCTTAGCCATTTTGTATGATTAGAATCCTTCTATTTTTCACTGCGTTTATAGGTAGTATACTAACAAGTAATGCTCAATTTACGCCCGAGTATGCCAAAAGTACGCCTGCAGGAGTGGTTTATGGTTTTAGAATAGATAATGGCGCTACTGTTGTACATACCCCTGCGGTAAAAGCAATAAATGGTGCCAAGCCTTTGGGTATTGGGTTTGAACTTAGCAGACAAGCGAGAGATTCGGCAACTTATCATTTATGCAGTGCTTTCCCTAGAGTAGGATTACAGTTTCAATACTTCGACTATGGCATTCATATACTAGGACATGGTCTGATGGCATCCTATTTTATACAACCCGTTTACAGATTGAGTAACCATGTAAACTACTTTTTTAGAGCAAGCTTTGGTGCCTCTTATTCAGACCATCCCTATAATGAAGACCCAGCAAGTGATACCCTTAATAAAAATTATTCCCTTAGAGTTAATCCCTATCTCCAACTATCTTCTGGTTTGGGTTATCGGGTTACCAATCATTTATCTTTAGACGTAACAGGTACTTTCGATCATATTTCTAATGGAAATTGGAAGCGTCCCAACAAAGGGTTAAACTGGGTTACGGCTGCAGTTTCATTGCTTTATTCCCCCTCAGGTAATACCCTGCCCAAATTGCACAGGGTGCATGACAAGTATTGGAAAACACGTCCTTGGGGCTATACCATCGGTTCGTTATTGGTTACCCAACAAGGCTATTCTGGTTTTACAGCGGGCTATCAACGGATGTTTGCAGCGGGTGGATTTGTAGAGGCAGATAAACAAATTGGTCGCATACACGGCTTTGTAGTAGGGTTACAAGCCTATTATAACGATTTAAAATTAGACCCTCCAAACGAGTATCAATCAGTGAGTAGTCAAAAACATTCTTCGGTTTTGGCGGGTCTTTATGCAGGACACGAGTTTTTATTGGGGCATGTAATAATCAGTCAGGTAATTGGGTTGTATATAACCCCTCATTATGGAGAATATACCAATCTTTTCCACCAACATAGTCTTCGTTATCTGCTTGATAAGCATTGGCAAATAGGTTTTTGTTTGAAGGCACATGCCGATGCTGCCGACTTTGTGGGACTGAATGCATTGTATAGGCTATAATAGATTGTTTGTTGGGTTTCTTAGACCCGGTATTAATGTTTATAGTGTGACGGCATCTGTAACGGTTGCGATATGCTGGATTTATTTCGGGGAAATGTCTCTTGCCGTAGAAATCATGTGGACTTGATTTCGGGGAGATGTCTCCTATCGTTACAATGACGTGGAATGCTTGCATCCCCTTAGCTGGGATGATCATCCGTCTTAAATTGATTCATCAATTTATTTATTTGCTGCGCAAATAAGACGGATGATCACCCGTCTCTACAAGTTTACGTCATTCCCATTTTTTTCTGGTACGCCAGATACACTATTCAACATGACGCTCACAGGTTTCGAGACGGAACAAAGTAATAACATGTCTTTCCCATTTATTTCAGGTTTGCCTGATACACCATTCGACATAACGTAGA
>CAISCV010000184.1 GCA_903883945.1 uncultured Chitinophagaceae bacterium
AAAGTGATAGTAGCATTATTATAAGCAGCCCCAGTTGTATAAGCCTTTAAGTTAGTAAAAGTAGCAGTACCTGCTACTGCAGCAAGCCCAGATGCTTGTGAGCCTCCTATTGACCAGCTAGAGGTTTGACCACTAGTAACCGAAGCAGCAACGTTAGCTGTGCTTGTGGTAACATTACCATATTGGTCTTGAATAGTTATCGTAGGTTGTGTAGCAAACAACCCGCCATTAGTAGCAGGTGCTGCCAATGCAGTGCCGAGTGCTAATTTGGTAGGTGTACCAGCAATGTTAGTTTTAGTAATACTAGCATCGTTATACCCGGTAGCTTTTATTAATATAGTATGGCTACCAGCAGACTTCAATGCAGTGATAGCCGATGTTTTAAGTGATATAGTACCCGATGCAGGAGTTGTATAATAGGTGCTTCCAGAAAGCACACTACCTCCATCTACAGTAATACCCGTTACTTTTCCATTCCAGTCAGTATTATCAGTGTAAGTTATTGCAAAATCATTATCTACCGTTTGGCTAGCAGTAGCAGCCAATGTAGGTGGTGTCGACAAGCCAGCTGCATTAATTGTTAAAGCTGCATTGCCTGAACTAACTGCCCCACAAGTACCTGTAACTACACATTGGTAATAATTGTTGGTACCAGTAGTGGCGGTTGACCCTGCTGTAATACTCAAGGTTGTGCCAGTTGCACCACTATACGTTACTCCTGTTGGTGTAGCATTTACAACATTAGAATAAGTACCACCAGAGGTAGTAGCGCGTTGCCATTGATAAGTAGGGGATGTCCCCGTAACAGAGGAAACAGACATAGTAGCAGCAGAACCACTGATAGTAACACTAGCTGCTGAAGGGCTAGTACCTATTGAAATAGATTGGTTAACAGTTAACTGAGCACCAGTAGAATTAGCCGTGCTTGAGTTACAAGCAGTTGTAACAGCACATCTGTAATAACCACCTGCCCCTGAAGTAGCTCCTGTGGCAGCAGTAATACTCAAAGTATTGGTCGTATTACCCGTATAAGAAATATTTGATGGGGTGCCATTGCCAACACTTGCCCAAGCTGTGGTTCCATTATCTGGGCTATATTGCCATTTGTAGGTAGCTGATGTTCCCGAACCTGTCACTGACATCGTTGCCGCACTTCCAGCCGTACAGGCAGAAACAGCGGAAGGATTTGTTGTACCTGCGGTAGTACACAGACTGTATGTAGTATTTTCATTGGCTCCTATATAGGGCACTGCGGTATTTCTAGTATTCCCACCATAATCGGTAGTGATAGATGGGGTAGAAATTGGCGTTCCTTGATAAGTATTCGCCGCTGGTTGACCCGAAAGATTTAAAGATAAATCTTCAGACCCAATAGTAGTAGAGGTAAATGTTGGGAGAAAATAATTTGAATGAGCATCTATACTAGTTTGAACAGCCTGCCAGTTTGCTAATGTAGCCGCATCGGTAGGAGCCGAACCAAAAGCACCAACTAGGTAGGGTACTGCAGGAGTTGCCTGTTTGTTGTAAAAAATATTGTAATCGCTAGCAGTAATAGTAGTAGCTTTTGCGTAAAAACAATAACCACTTTTTGAACCAGCATTTACAGAAACATTTACAAGAATATTGTTCGTTGCAGTAACAGTTCCTGCCGTAAAATAAAGACATGCATTTTGAAAAGTAAATACATTAGCAGTAAAAGAACCAGAATAACTCTGTAAATATATTGTATTAAAAAACAAATTAACGGTACAAGCCCCACTATTGGTAAACGCTTCTGCACTAAAACCAGTACCTGCTTTAGCAGTAGTTTGAGCACAATAAACTCCAGAAATGTAGTTATTATAAAAGTTAAAAGTACCTGTAGTAGAGTTATTGTTAATGCCATACGTTATTAACGAAGAATTGCCTGTTGCATTGGTATATAAATTGGAAATGTCGTGTACTTTATTATTATATATGTTATTTGTACCAGCACAAGCATTAAAATAAATACCTGTTGGTCCGTTCGAACTACTACCTGTAGTTGTATAGGCAGTAACATTTCCTACGTTGCTACCACTTATTGTGAAACCAGATTGAAATGATGCCTGTATACCAAAGTTCGAAGTTGCAAATTGAATATCATTTGCACTCTTACCAATAATACAGTTAGAGATTACACATGAAAAATCATAATAAGTAGTACTCTTTCCTGCCAAATAAATCCCATTGCTAGCATTCGTAATAGTAACACCCGAATACGTATTATTATTGTTTTCACCTGCAGCACTTGTTGCCGCACTCAATTGATAAATACCATAATTGGCATTTATGTTTGCATGGTCTAATGTTATGGTGCAATTCTGAATTGTGTTATAGGTTGCACCAGCACCAGTGGCGCCAGCAATCCAATACCCATACTCCATATCGGTGTTTGACGCAGGTGTTGTAGCTGTATTTGTAGAGGCATTCTGTACATCTATCCCATTAAAAGTTATGTAACTACCGGTAATCTTAATGATATAATCTGCTATACCAGCCCCTGCTGCACTTGTAATTAATGGATTAGCACCAGAACCAGACTTTTGAAAGATAATTTGATTAGCAGAAGTTCCAACTGCTGAAATATTACCAGCACTAGCTGTTGAGAAAGTTTCAGTCCAACCTGCAGGGATATTAAAAGTTACCCCATTTGTACCAACACCATTTGTGTTTAAAGCAGATATTGCAGCTGCAACTGATGTATAATCTCCACCAGAAGCTGCGATTGTTTTAATGCCCGTAATTGGAGTAACTGCAAACACAGATGTAATGGCAAAGAGTGCCACAATAAGTAGTAAACCTTTTTTCATATTAGCGAATTGATTGTGTAAAATAGCTAGTGGCAGTATACCGATAGCGTTTGTTTCCTTTTTCATATAGTTGTTGTTGTTTGAGAAGCTCGTTGAAGGAATACCACAATTGGGCATCGTAAAGAAGTGAATACATTTTTTCATGGTGCAATCATTTTTCATTTATTAGAATCCAAACTGTTTCATATCGAACCAGTATACCTAGAATCTAACTGTTTGAGCGGTAAAATTAAAATCCTTAATCAGTTGCACCATCCTGTACCATCCTGCAACCGTTACCAAAATTTATAATGCTAGTACCTATTTCATCAAAACAATTGATTTTCAATTCATTACGTTTATAAGAAATAAATGATTCATCCCTTTTAACTATTCCCTCCTTTTTTAATTCATTCCGCTTAAATCTGTATCGAAACAACCCTTTTATGATGATGATTGTGGTCGAAATGGCAACAAATTACCTTTGCTGTCTTATTGGCCAAACTGTTTGTATATAATTGGTATTAGGCAACTTTATAAACATTTAAGGCTATTTACCACATAGGCACAACAGTCACATAGTTTAATCGTGAAGTAAGAAAAAGAAAACACAGATAAAAGCTTTGCTTTTTAATACCCCAGTCTAATTGACCACCTATCAAATTGTTTAATGGGCTACTAGTAGATTTATTTCTATCAATGGCTTCCTTATTCTTTGCTATTGAAATATATTCTTAAACCTACGATGCGCTCTTTTGGTACCCTTCATTTTTTTTAACTCTATAAAAATTACTACTTCTGCCTAGGTTATTTTTGAAGACACCATCTGCAACGTTGTTTGTGCATGCGTTAATTTTATGATAGGCGGAAACAGGCTTACTTACGCTTATGTTTTTTTTGAAGGTACTATCCGCAACGTTGTTTGTGCCTACGTTAATTTTATGGTAGGCGGAAACAAACTTACTGATGCCTATGTTATTTTTGAAGGTACTATCCGCAATGTTGTTGATGTATACGTCAATTTTATGGTAGGCGGAAACAAGCCCATCAATACCTTCCTAATTATCTGGAATACCCTCCAAAACATCATTTGCGCTTATCCTGATTTTGTTACAGGTAGAAATATTCCTTTTCAGACCTGTCTTATTTTGTAAAGTAGTGATATTAAGAAAATACCTACATAATAAATTCACGACTACCTAACAAATTGATAATACTTGCTTATTGCTAATAAAACTAACTTTACTGCCAAAGCACCTTTTATGAATAAACTCTTTTCACTGCTATTGGCTACCCTCCTTGTTACACGCTCCTTTGCACAATCAACCGAAACGTTGCTTCCACCACAGGTGAAACTTCCCAACGGTTGGAGCCTCTCCCCTGCCGGAAAGCAACTGCAACTCGGCGATTTACCCTTGAATATGGTGGTATCTCCCTCTAAAAAATACCTTGCCATTACCAACAATGGGCAAAGCACCCAAAGTATTGAACTGATTAGTGTGAAGGACGAAAAGCTAGTAGATAGCATCACAGTGGCTAAAGCGTGGTTGGGTCTTGCATTCTCTGAGGATGAGAAAAGCATCTATGCCGCTGGCGGTAACGACAACGTGATTCTACATTACATCATTCAAAACAATAAACTGAACCTAAATGATAGTATTGTTTTGGGAACCAAATGGCCTACCAAAATATCTCCTGCAGGGCTTGCTATCGATGATGCCAAACAGCTATTATATGTCGTAACTAAAGAAGACAATAGTTTGTATGTAGTTGATATGGCTACCAAACAGACCATCCATAAAATTCCCTTACCCGCCGAAGCTTATACCTGTGTGCTATCATCCAACAAAAAACAATTATTTATCTCTTGTTGGGGTTGTGGCAAGTTACTTATTTACAATACCACCAATAGCAAGATAGAGGGAGAGATTGTAGTAGGCAGTGACCCCAACGATTTGTGTATGAATAAAAAAGGCACTATCCTATTTGTGGCTAACGCCAACGACAACAGCGTATCGGTAATAGACCTGAAAATGATGAAAGTGATTGAGACACTAAATGCTGCTTTGTACCCCGACGCACCTTCCGGTTCAACAACCAATGGCGTTGCGCTAGGTGCCGATGAACAAACATTGTATATTGCCAATGCCGACAATAACTGCTTGGCTGTGTTTGATGTATCGCATCCTGGCAATAGCAGCAGTAAAGGGTTTATTCCTGTCGGTTGGTACCCTACTAGTGTGAAAGTAGTAGGCAAGAAAATATTTGTGACCAATGGAAAAGGTTTATCGTCAATGGCTAATCCTTTTGGCCCGAATCCATTAAATCGTAAAACCAAGGTAACCTATCAGCAGGGAGACCCCAATAAACCACAGAATATTCAATACATAGCAGGGTTGTTTAAGGGAACTTTAAGCTGCATCAATACCCCAACCGAAGCAGAACTAAGTATTTATTCGCAAGCTGTCTATCAAAACACACCCTACACCAAAGCAAAAGAAACAATCGCTGAAGGAGACGCGGGTAACCCAATTCCTAGGAAAGTAGGGAAGATTTCTCCCATAAAACATGTGTTTTATATTATTAAGGAAAACCGGACTTATGATCAGGTATTAGGAGATATTCCAGAAGGAAATGGCGATAGCAGCCTCGTATTGTTTGGAGAAAAGGTAACGCCTAACCTACATGCAATTGCTAAGCAATTTGTGCTGTTGGACAACTTTTATTGTGATGGCGAAGTAAGTGCCGATGGCCATAACTGGAGTATGGGTGCTTATGCCAACGATTATCTTGAGAAAACCTGGGTATCGAGCTATGGGGGCAGAGGGGGTGACTACGATGCAGAAGGGCGTCGTGCCATTGCCAACAATAAGACAGGGTTCTTGTGGGATTATGCCAAACGGGCTGGCGTGAGTTACCGTACCTATGGCGAATTTGGTGATGATTATAAACCCAATATAGCGGTATTAAAGGATCATATTTGTCCGTTCTTTACTTGCTGGGATATGAATACAAGAGATACAACCCGGTTTGGACAATGGAAGCGGGACTTCGATTCGTTGGTTGCTATTAATGCCGTGCCGCAATTGAATACCCTTCATTTTGGCAACGATCATACCGAGGGTCTTCGGCTAGGTAAACCAACCCCTTTGGCACACGTGGCTGATAATGATCTGGCAATTGGGATGTTTGTAGATTATCTGAGTAAAAGCCCTATCTGGAGCGAAAGTGTGGTATTTGTAGTAGAAGATGATGCACAAAATGGTTCGGATCATATAGATGCACACCGTACCACCGCTTATGTAGCCGGTGGGTTTGTGAAGAGACATAAGGTAGACCATACCATGTATTCCACTACGTCTATGTTACACACCATTGAGTTGATATTGGGCTTGCCACCAATGAGCCAATATGATGCTGCTGCTGTGCCTATGTGGCGTTCGTTCAATATAGAGTCAGACACCACGGGCTATAATGTAAGATCCCTGCAAACAGATATTAATGCGAAGAATGACCGACGTAGTGCCTGGCAACAAAAGAGCGAAAGTTTCGACTTCAGCAAGGAGGACAAAGTACCTGATGCCCTCTTTACCGAGGTGATCTGGAAAGCAGTGAAGGGATTGAATGTTCCCATCCCCTCTCCCAACCGGGCTGCCTTCCTGAAGCTTAATCCAACAAATAAGGACTTCGATTAAGACGCTGTTTTTTAAATGCTAGAATGGTTCCATTTATGTTTAACAGGTACGCATACTACCGGGTAGTTCTATGTCTCTGTGGCAAAAACTACACGCATTAAACTTCAATGCTGTACTTTTGCCAACCTTAAAGGAAAAAAAGAATAAAACAACAGCAAGGAATGTTAGACAAACTAGACGCAATACAAGCAAGATTTGAACAGGTAGGAGTGGCATTAACCAACCCAGAGATAATAAATAACCAACAAGAGTTTGGCAAATACAGCAAAGAATATCGTGCTTTAGAAAAAATTGTTATCCCCTACAATGAATATAAAAAGGTAATAGCCGACTACGATTTCCTTCGTGACAACCTGAATTCTGGTGACGAAGAAATGAAGGAGCTTGCCAAAATGGAATTACCCGATCTAGACGTACAAAAGAATTCATTAGAGAAACTATTAACCAAATTGTTGATACCAAAAGACCCGCAGGACGATAAGAATGCCATGATTGAGTTGAGGGCAGGCACCGGTGGCGATGAGGCGAGTTTATTTGTAGGAGATTTACTAGGAATGTACTTGCGCTATTGTTCTAAAAAAGGTTGGAAGACGGCTATCACCAGTGAAAGCGAGGGTACTTCGGGTGGATATAAGGAGGTTATACTGGAAGTTACCGGTGAAGATGTTTATGGTACTTTAAAGTTTGAAAGTGGGGTACACCGTGTGCAACGGGTTCCTGCTACAGAAACACAGGGAAGGGTGCATACCTCTGCTGCCACAGTAGCCGTAATGCCAGAAGCCGAAGAAGTAGATTTTGAACTAAACCCCGCAGATGTAAAGATGGAAACCTCGCGTAGTGGTGGTGCAGGTGGGCAGAACGTAAATAAAGTAGAAACCAAAGTACAGCTTACACACATTCCTACCGGGTTGGTGGTTATTTGCCAGACAGAGCGTAACCAGTTAGGCAACAAGGAGAAAGCGTTTGGCATTATGCGTACAAAATTGTACGAAGAAAAGGTTCGTAAGATAGAAGATGAAATTTCCAGACATAGAAAAACGCTGGTAAGTACAGGCGACCGTAGTGCAAAAATCCGTACCTACAACTGGCCGCAAGGGCGTGTAACCGATCACCGGATAAACCTTACTTCTTATAACCTGGATGCAGTAATAGGTGGCGATATAGAAGATTTTATAGAGGCCTTACAATTGGCAGAAAATGCCGAGAAGATGGCTACGGAGCAGTAATAGTTGATAGCGGTTAGTGATTAGGGGTTAATGCTTAAACTAACCACTAATCACTAACAATGAATCACTAGATAGTCATCATTTCCTTTTCTTTTGCAGCTAAGTGTTTTTCTACTAGTGCAATGTACTTATCTGTTATTTCCTGAATGGTTTTTTCGGAGCCTTTAGCAATATCCTCACTCAAACCATCCTTCTGCAATTTCTTAATCTGTTCAATACCATCACGACGAATATTTCTGATAGCTACCTTGGCTTGTTCCCCTTCTCCACTTGCTTTTTTAAATAGCTCCTTACGTCTTTCTTCGGTGAGTGGTGGCATAAACAACCGTATCTGAACGCCATCATTTTGTGGGGTAACGCCAATATTTGCACCCATTATGGCACGATCAATTTGTGCTAGCATCTTCTTCTCCCAAGGCTGAATGGTGAGGGTTCGGGCATCTTGCACGGTAATATTTGCTACCTGACCAATAGGGGTTGGCGCATCGTAATAGTCAACTGTAATACCATCCAGCATATTAGGGCTCACTTTTCCGGCACGTATTTTCACTATTTCACTTTCGAGGTGGTTAATAGCCTTTTTCATACTATCCTCTGTATCATCTATTATAAAATCTAAGTCTTCTTGCATAATTTTTCTTGTTTAAAGTGCGGCGAAAATAAGAAAGTTGTAGGGATTACGCTATAACTTATTAGAATGAGGCAGCAGAATTACGATTGAAACAACATTCGGGTTTTAGGTTTTACTATCTAGTTATGTGAATAAGGATTAATGTTTAGTAAAGGGTAGCGCTAACTTAATAAACCCTTCAAAGGACTTAGCAAGATACACATTGTCATTATTGGCATAATCTTTCTGGTTTTCATAGCGTTTCCAGATGATTTCACCTGAGGTATCATAAATGGATAGTTTATAAGTCGTTCTGTTATTATGATTTCTTCCCGAAAGCCAAAGTCCAGAACTATGATAAATAGCTGCTTCTGTAAGCCCATTTCCTATCTCATCGCCCCAATTATAGCCCGGGTTACTCATTCTTATCTCACAGTAGGCTACAGCATCTGCATTGAGGTATTGGCATAAAGCGCCCTCATTTAAACTAAAAAGTTCATTTAAAGGTAGTTTGGTTTTGTGTAGTAAAGAATCTGTTACCCCTATATCCTGAAAAGTTACCCCACATTTTTTATAATTTGCGATAATCCATTGGTAAAATTCCTTTTGCACAGCATAAGCTTTCCTAACTTTTGCCTCATTCTCCATTGCAACCGTAGTATCTAGTTTATCACCCGATCTTCCCACCCATAATTTAAAAGGTAATAGGGCGACTGTTTTTATCTCGGGCCTCCAGTTGTTTAGATTCTCTTTAAGATTCTGACCAATGGTTGAATTAACAGTAAAAAAAGGAAGAAAAAACGGAAGAAACCTTAAAAATACTTTATGCTTTATATTCATTAGCGATTTTGTAATATAAAAGCAAAAATAATCTACTTTATTAATGGTGCCTCTTATTCCAAAATACTATATCGCCAATCACCCCTAGTTTTTACCACTAAACCATAAACTAACTATTGTTTAAGTAGATTGAAGCAATTTGCACCCTTTATTAAAAACAACATAAATAATTATTGTATGAAACAACGTATTTACTTAATCGTTCTACTCCTAACTGCCGCATTGTCCCAAGGCTTTTCTCAGTATAAAAAAACCGTTAGTGGTGTGGTACAAGACAACAAGGGCAAAGGGCTTGTGGGTGTATCTGTATCACTACTTAAAGCTAAAGACAGTAGCTTGGTAAAAGTTGGCGTATCCGACAAAGATGGCAGCTTCGATATTAATACCAATGCAGCAGGTAGCTTTTTACTTAGCTACAACACACTTGGTTTTGCCAAACAATATTCCAAAGTTTTCGACCTAAGCACAGCCGACAACTATACGGCTGCCACGGTTTCATTGACAGTTGCCACTAACAAACTAGAAGAAGTAACAGTTACCAGCACCAAGAAACCAATGATTGAAATAAAAGCAGATAAAATGGTTTTTAATGTCGAGAGCAGCATCAATGCAACAGGAAGCGATGCATTGGAACTGTTGCAGAAAAGTCCCGGTATACAGGTAGACAATAATGACAACATCAGTATGAAAGGAAAGAATGGGGTGAAGGTTTATGTGGATGGAAAGATGCTTGAGTTGGATACCAAAGACCTTGCTGCCTATCTAAGAAGTATCAATAGTAATGATATTGAAGCAATCGAAATGATTAGTAACCCTAGTGCCAAATATGATGCTAGCGGCAATGCAGGTATTGTTAACATCCGTTTGAAGAAAAATAAGAAATTTGGAACGAATGGCAGCACGAGCCTAGGGTTTACAGAGGGCGTTACCCCAAAAGGAAATGGCTCGGTAAATTTAAACTATCGCGACAAGAAGGTGAATCTGTTTAGTAACATCAGTGGTAATATAGGCAATCACCAGAATACACTAAACTTATTCAGAACCCAAAAGGATACCATTTACGACCAACATAGTACCAACATAAACGATGATAAAGGAGTGAATATAAAGGCAGGTGCCGATTACTTTTTAGACACAAAGAATACCTTCGGGGTAATGGGGCGTTACAGCTATGACGATTCTAAGTGGGGAAGTAATGGCAACACCCTTATTTATGCTGGCAAAGCTGTTGCAGATAGTTTTGTAAAGAAACTAGTGGCTACCAACAATGTGCCTGGCAATAGAACAAATACTGATTTCAACCTAAACTATCGGTTTGCAGATACGAGTGGTACCGAGGTAAATACCGATGTAGACTATGGTTCGTTCAGAGGAACAGGTAAAAGCTACCAACCAAACTACTATTATGGTGCTACCAGTAATATAAACCCTATCAGTGTCGCAATCTACGGTAATAATACACCAACCAATATTGATATATATACAGCCAAAGTAGATGTAGAGAAGAACTTCCTGAAAGGAAAACTTGGGTATGGGGGCAAGTATTCTAATGTAAAAACTGCTAATACTTTCGATTTTTATAACAACGTGGATCCCATTACAAAAATTGGCAATAAAGTTTTAAGTAAGAGTAATAGCTTTAGTTATAACGAAAAGGTAGCAGCTGGCTACCTTAACTATCAACGTCAACTTACTGCTAAATGGAGTATTCAAGGCGGTTTGCGTTTAGAAAGAACCAATAGTCATGGTATATTAGTAAGGGCAGATGGCGTAATTCAGCCAGACAATGACCACGACACAACTTATTTGAATCTTTTCCCTAGTGGGGCAATCACCTGGAATGTGAATAAAAACAACACATTGAATTTAACTTATAGTCGCAGAATAGACAGGCCTTCTTATCAGGACTTGAACCCATTTGAGAATAAACTAGACGAACTGACTTATGAAAAGGGAAATGCATTCCTGAAACCACAATACACAGATAATCTTGAGCTGACTCATACCCTGATGAGTTTCTTGAATACGACCATCGGGTATAGTTATGTAACCAATTATGCCACACAAGTAACGGATACGATTGGAAATGCTACCTACATTCAACAACAAAATCTTGCTACGCAAAAGATTTACAGTTTCAGCATTGGTTCTCCTTTGCCTATCAAGAAATGGTGGAATGGCTATGCAAACCTTTGGTACAATTACCAGGTATTTGATGGAAAAGTATCAGACAAACCTGTACACGTAGAATTGCCTATGTATGGTGCTTACATGCAAAACACCTTTACCCTTAGCAGTAAATACACTGCCGAACTAAGTGGTTGGTACAATGGACCAAGCATTTGGGGTGCTACCTGGAATACCAAACCACAAGGCGGTATGGACATTGGTTTGCAAAAACAATTCTGGGATAAAAAGGCTTCTCTTAAGTTAAGTATGACCGATGTATTCCTGACCGAACCATGGAAAGCTACCAGCAACTTTGGTGGTTTGAAAGTTGATGCAGGTGGTACCTGGGAGAGTAGAACATTCAGAATAAACTTCACGTATAGGTTTGGCAATAGCCAGGTGAAAGCTTCCCGTCAAAGAGAAACGGGGTTAGAAAGTGAAAGTAAGCGGATTAAAGGAGGTAGCTAAGCATTGAACTGGTTACCGTTTACTGTTAACAGTAAACGGTAACCAGTTCACTTTTTTTCAATACATTTGTTTGTAATAAAATTAGAAAGCATGCATGTAAATCAGTTTATAGATCACACCATTCTAAAGCCAACCACCCTGATAAGCGATATTGAGAAGGTTTGTGCAGAAGCAATTGAGTATGAGTTTGCGGCGGTATGTGTGCCCCCTAATTTTGTGAAGAAAGCCAAAGAACTAACCAAAGACAGTACGGTGAAAGTAGCAACTGTTATTGGTTTCCCTTTTGGCTATAGTGCTATTGAGGCTAAGTTGGCAGAATCGTTATTAGCCATCGTTGATGGAGTTGATGAACTGGATATTGTTATAAACATTTCTGCCATCAAAAACAATGACTGGGAATACCTGGCCAATGAAATTAACCACCTGATACCGGTAATCAAACAAAACAACAGAGTCGTAAAAATCATCATAGAAAGTGGGATACTTACGGATGATGAAATCATAAAGTGCTGCCAGTTGTATGGTGCTGCTGGTATTGATTATTTAAAAACTTCAACAGGCTACGCCGAAAAAGGAGCTTCTGTACACGCAGTAGAACTGTTTAGAAAAAACCTGCCTACCCATGTTCAAATAAAGGCTTCCGGTGGAATCAGGGATTTCGCTTTTGCTAAAGAATTGGTAGATGCAGGAGCTACCCGCTTGGGTTGCAGTGCAGGTGTGGCAATCGTAAAAGGCGCAGATGCAGGAACGGGAGGGTATTAGTAGTACGTATTAAGTTCTACGTAGTGAGTAGAACTTAATACGTACTACCAAAACTCACAAAACAATTTCCCCCCTCAATAGCATTAATTCTAATTTCTGTAAGAGTAAGAGTGATAATGCATCTTTTATTCGTCCGTCATTCGCCATTGCAAAAACGTCTTTTAGGGGCAGTTTCTTCACCATCAATTGTTCAGTTTCTTCTGGTTCAGCTGCATGTTGCGAGAGATCAGTAGCCAAGAAATATTCTGCGTATTCATCAGAAACAGAGTTAGATAAATAAGCATCCCCAAGCTGTAGCCATTTATCTGCCTTTAACCCTGTCTCTTCCAATAGTTCCCTTTTAGCAGCATCTAGAGAACTTTCATCCAATGGTGCACCACCTTCGGGTATTTCCCAACTGTATTGGTTGATTGGAAAACGATATTGCCCCACCAGAAACGTATTTAGGTCTTTATCAACGGCAACTACGCCAATAGCTTTGTTTTTAAAATGTACTTTACCATAAATACCTTCCCCCCCCGCTGGATTCAAGACGTTGTGGTGGATTACCGCCAACCAGTTATTATTATAAACTGTAGTCGCATCAATAATTGTCCAAGGATTGTGTTGTTCGTCGTGAATCATCTTGTTTGGTATATTTCTAATTGAACTGTAATTTTTGTAAAATAAAGGGAAAGCCTTCATATGTAACCTCTTCATTTGTATATAACCATCAGTAATTATCATTCTACCCTTAACCTTGGATGGTGATTAGATATGGTAACAAGAAAGAAACCATAAAACTATAGCAAAAAACTTCCTAATCGATTTGTAGACATTGCTTATTGAAACGTGCTTTACAGTATAATGCAGAGATAAATGGAATAATACAAGGAACCAATGCCTTCTTACAACTATTTTTCAACAATGATTCAACACACAAAAACTTGCTTTTATTGAAAGAAAATATATTATTTGAAAGGTAGCCCTTAATTTGCACGGATAAAATTGAGTTATATGCTTTCGATGAAGACGCAATATGCTTTTAAAGCATTGATGTACCTGGCACAAAAGGACAACGGAGAACCTATACTAATAGCAGAAATAGCAGAGAAGAAGAATATACCGCTTAAGTTCTTGGAAAATATTCTATTAGAACTAAAGAAGGCTGGGGTATTGGACAGTAAAAAAGGAAAAGGAGGGGGCTACTTTTTTAACCAGCGCCCAACTGACGTACGCCTAGCAAAAATAATGCGTCTTATTGAGGGTCCTATTGCTTTATTGCCTTGCGTAAGTCTTAATTTTTACCAGAAATGTAAGAACTGCGATGAAAGACATTGTGGTCTTAGTAACGTGATGAAAGAGGTAAGAGATGCAACCTTGCTGATACTAGAAAATAAAACTGTTGCAGATATTGCATTTATTAACATTTAATTAGTACTTTCGGCACTTAAACTAATTAAAATAAAATGAAGAAATCAATTTTAGCCTTCGCGCTACTCCCCCTGTTCCTTAGTGTAAAAGCCCAATCGTTAATTGGAGGCGGCAACATTGTTAAAGTAAACTTGTCATCACTTGCATTAGGGACTTACAATGTGACTTATGAGAGAAAGATTCTCCCACATATCACAGCATCTATTGGTGTTAGTAAAATGCCCAAAAGAGGTTTACCTTTTCAAAGTGAGGTAAAAAATCTAGCAAACACAGATATTATTGATTACGACAATGCAAAAGTTGGCAATTTTACTGTAACCCCCGAGTTACGATTGTATTTGATTGGTGCAGGGCATGGTCTTTATATAGCCCCTTATGGTCGTTATACCAATATGGATTTGGATATTCCAATTCATTATCAAACACAAATTGTTTCACCAACTACTGGCAAAACGACAACACAAACGGTAGATGCTTTATTTACTGGCAATATTAAAGCTACAAGTGGTGGATTGATGATTGGTACACAATTTCAGCTTCTAAAGAAAGTGGTTTTGGATCTTTGGATCGTAGGTGCTCATTTTGGCAGTGGAAGTGGCGACTTTAGTACAAACTACAAACAATATGACCCTACCAACTCTAAAGTAGTAGATTTTGAAGCAAATTCAATACACGATGGTTTAGGAACACTAAAACCTAAACCTTTTATCGTAGATAACGTGAAGGTCGACAAAGTTGCCTCTACAGCAAGTATGTCAATACATGGTCCTTGGACAGGTATTAGGGCTTTAGGGCTTAATGTTGGTATCCGTTTCTAGAAATTAACTATTTTAATAACCTAATAAATGCCTTTGCAATGCTGCAAAGGCATTTTTATTGTAATTAATTGTGGCTAGGTAACAACTCTGCTTTGTTTCAATTAGTTTAGCAGCCAAAATAATTGAATTATGCTACCTGATTTTCTAGTTGATTTATGTAAAAATCAATCTTATAACCCCGATAATTTCTTTTTGATAGCCGGTCCTTGTGTGGTGGAAAGCGAAGATATGGTAATGGAGATTGCCGATAAAGTGTACAATATCTGTAAGCAACTAGAAATACCTTACGTATTTAAAGCGAGTTACAGGAAGGCAAATAGAACAAGTGCGAACTCCTTTACTGGTTTAGGAGATGATACGGGTTTGGAACTGATTAAAAAAGTTGGATTATCTTATGGCTTACCTACAACCTCTGATGTTCATTCAGCAGAAGAGACTGCTTTAGCTGCCCAATACATAGATGTGCTTCAAATTCCTGCTTTCTTGTGTAGACAGACAGATTTATTGGTAGCTGCCGCTGAAACAGGAAAGGTTGTAAACGTTAAGAAAGGACAGTTTTTGAGTGGCCCATCTATGAAGTTTGCAGTAGAGAAAATCCAGAAAGCAGGTAACAACCAAGTAATGCTTACAGAGCGTGGTACTACCTTTGGTTACCAGGATCTGGTAGTAGATTATCGCAATATTCCTTGGATGAAAGAACAAAACGTGCCTGTAGTAATGGATTGTACCCATAGTTTGCAGCAACCCAACCAAACAAGTGGGGTAACAGGTGGTAATCCTCAATTGATTGGCACTATAGCCAAAGCTGCTATTGCTACAGGTGCTGATGGATTGTTTATTGAAACACATCCTAATCCTGCAATGGCTAAAAGTGATGGCGCCAATATGCTTAGATTAGATTTATTAGAGCCTCTTTTGGAGCAATTGCTACGTATTAGAAAGGCCGTTTTGTAATAATACACTTTCTATATTAAGGGTCAGGCGAAATTGGCTGAGTACTGATTGAGTCTGTTCCTTAATATATCTAGTTATTACCTGGTAAAATAAAAGGAGGGGTTTCGGTAAAAAAGAAGGGTCGCATAGACATGCAACCCCGTTTTTAAAATCCAATATCCTATGAAAACCAAAGCAAATATAAGGAAGCTAATTGAATTAAGTAATTAAGCAACCTGTTTTTATTAAAAAAACTATAACAAATGTGCATAACTTACTCTTTTCCCATCAACCAAGTGTAAAAATGTGGAAATGCCTGTTGCCAATACTTCTCTTTGTGTTCTCCCATTGGATTTAGTTCACGCTCTACTTCATAGTTTCTTTTCTTGGTGAGGATATCATACATTTTCTCAGTATCGCTTACCATAGAGCTACTCTCTTTTCCACCTGCATAAAAGTAAAACCGGGGCAAATGAGGCGTTACTGCATTGATGGCTTCAGAAAATATAGTTGGGGCTATCCAGAATGCAGGAGAAAATATACCCGCAGCGCCAAATACTTCTGGATATTTTAAAATAGCATACGCACTTATGAGACCACCCATACTGCTGCCTGCTATATAGGTAAATTCCCTCCCCTTCTTTGTACGGTATTTACTATCTATATAGGATTTTAGGTTCTTTACTAAAAAGTCTGCATAATCAGCTCCCTCCCCCTTGGTGTCGGGTGCAACGAATGGCCCTTTTGTGGAAAAGTCATAAGGACAATACTCGCTCATTCTTTTATCTCCGCCATTATCTATACCCACAACAATGCACTCCCTATCTAGTTTTTTCTCAAGGGTATCCAAACATTCATCCACGCCCCATTCGCCGAAAGCAGCAGTTTGATCATTGAATAAATTTTGTCCGTCTTGCATATACAATACAGGATAATTCTTTGCACTTGTAGCATATCCTTTGGGAAGATAGATCCAAATTCTTCTTGTTCGGTTTAGCTGGGGTATCTTGAAAGCAGTATCAATAATTTTAACTTGTGGACTAGCAGAATAACGTTTTGGCCGTTCGGGGTAGTCGTCCTTCCAACCAGCAATGGTAACTTCTTGGGATATATCTGATGAAACATCCAATACCCTGTCGCTAATATCTCTACCATCTGCCATACATTCTACTTTATCGAAGCTACCACGGGTAAATTTAAAGGCATAATTACCTATGGCTACCTCTTTTATTACGATACTCTTTCTTCCGCCAGCAAAAGGTTTTAACTTATAGTTTTCATCTTTTGGATTCCAATTATTGAAGGTGCCACTGAGGTAGATATCATCATTCTTTTTGGTAGCAACATCTGTAACTACCAGGCGTACAGAGAACTGTGCCTTAACAGCTTCTGTACCAATAATTAATAATGTGAATAGTATTATCTTTTTCATGAATCGAATATAAGTATCTAACCACAAAGTACACCTAGGTTCTCGCGAATTACACTAAGAATTATTTGTATGACCTGATAATGGAAATCGATTTAACAAAAAGGACAAAAAGGTCTTAAAGAAATGTATTAATAATTATTTGTATTCCTTATTTAGGATAATAGTTTTAATACAAAGTACAGAGGGTTCACAAGTAGGTAGTTAATAATAAAATTAGAGTCGCTTGTATTTCTTTTGTGGTAAAGCTTGTTTTTGAGAAGTTAAATTAATCCAGAACCTCTACGTCAGCAGGATACTTTGCCTTATTAAACTGAAACAGGTTATCTGTCAAAGTAGCATTTGTATTGGTATTGCTGATGGTAAGTTCGATGGTATTGTTACTTTTATCTAAAACCTTGGCTTTGGTAATAAAGTTCTTAGCCTTATCGATGAAAATATTTATCTTTTGAACATTCTTTCTTTTGTCGTTTGGCAATAACTCTATCTGGTGAAAAGTTCCAATAGATGTGATGAGTTTGTAGGTATAGTCTTTGTCATAAAAATTGGATAATAGAATCTGTGGACTCAAGGTAGACCCTGCATCATCTACTCCTGAGACGGTGATGGTTTTGTTGCCATCATAGTTATAGATTTTAGTTCCATCGCAAATAATTTCAACCTTTCCTTGTTTCATGACATATTTCTGCCCCTTTAATGATACAGAACCAATACGTGTACCATTATCTTTCCCTTTACTAGAAATAGATTTTAGCGAGAAAGTAGCTGTGATAGCTTTTACACTTTTTATCTTGGCACTCACACCATCAAGTATCTTTTTTGCTGCGGGATCATTTTGGGCATTTACACTAGATATTATTGAAGTAACTGTAATTAAAAGTAAAAATATTTTCTTCATTCAATATGTTTGAGTTGCAAATATAATAACCCGCTTATTAGGTATTTAAAATGGAATATGGTTTAACTAATAATTGATAGAAGTATAGTATTTTCTGTATAAAATGCTTTATCAGCCATTGGTAACTGTTACTATTACTTTCCACTACATACAACTATTAACCAGCATTGGTTCTAAATTGTCCTTTTCGTTGAAGCAGCATTTCTGAAATTCCAATAAGTATTAAGCTTGCAACAGTAGACGCCAATACTTTGCCCAATAGATAAAGTACGTCACCAAATTGCAACCATTCTATCACTACTAGGTACAAATTGTGAATAAAAGCAAGTAAACCTACGTATAAAGCGTATAGTGTAAAACCCATACTGCTGATGCTAGGTTCGTTGTAGCTTAATTCATTGCCTTCTTGTCGGATAATTAGATTTAATATGAAGGGACGCAAATAGGCAATCAGTACACAAGGTGCCGCATGTAACCCAAGCGTTCCTGTAAAGTAATCAACCGTCAACCCAAAGGCAAAGGCAATGATTAATAACAAGACACGATTGATGGTAAAAGGCAGCCAGAGGATAAATAAAAAATATAGATACGGTACAATAAATTGGTGCAAAGGGGGTACACGATTTAGTATGAACACCTGTATGATGACGAACAAAACAAATCGGGCAATATTTTTCAAAAGACTAATCATCTGTTTTCTGTACTTTAGTTTCTAGACTTTTTTGTTCTTCATAACGAATATTTTTTACCAAATACACATATTGTAAGGTAGCAAAATTGGTAGAGGCTTTTACCTTCAAGGTATAGAAATTACTAGAGGGCACTGCCGTTACACCTGCGATAGTACCTACTATGATATTAGAAGGAAAATTTGCCGAATAATTGCTTGTCACAACCGTATCGCCAATGACAACTTTCACGCCTTTACCGATATTTTTAAGGGTAAGAAAGTAAGGGCTTTCGCCATTCCATTCTATACTTCCCGCACTGTTGTCTTTTTTCATCATGGCACTCACACGACTATTTCTATTCAGCGCACTCATAACCATAGAGAAATTGTCGCTCACATACACCACAACCCCTACAATGCCTTGTGGCGATACTACACTCATGCCCACTTGCACCCCTTGTGCAGCGCCACGTTCTAGCGTTAAGAAATTATTTTGAAGCGTGATGGAATTTCCTACCACCTTAGCAGGCAAGAAGGTGTATTTTCTATATCTGCCTAAGGTATCCCTCAAAGTAGAATCAAGCACCTTTTTGATAGAACTATCGGGTGCAATAGAGTTGGATGCCAATTGATACCTTAATCGACTATTTTCCTCGGCTAACTGTTTATTGGTTTCTTTTAAACTAAAATAATAGAAGAAATCATTGTGACCTTTATTAATAGTACCTATCACTTCATTTCCATAAAAAGTGAAGAAAGCCTCGTGGGTTTTGCTACTTTTATTAAGCAATAGAATACAGAGTATCTGCAATATCATAAAGCAGATAAACGTAAAATAAGTACGAATAAAAAGTATAATATTCTTCATCCTCTTGAAAAAAAGAAAGTCTAAATCTTAAACCGTAAATTTAAGCTTTAGACTTAGAAGCTGTTCTGCTTTAATTATTAAAAATTAACTTAAACGGCTTCTTATAAATCAAATCATTTCCAAATTACTTCATTATAAAAGGATAACGTTGGTAATTCTTCAATCCCAATCCTGTTCCCCTAACTACACTCTTAAGTGGATCTTCTGCAATATGCACCGGCAATTTGATTTTAGCTGCCAAACGCTTATCTAATCCTCTCAACAGCGCACCACCACCTGTTAAATAGAGTCCACGTTTATAAATATCCGATGCTAACTCTGGTGGAGTAGCTTCTAGTGCTTTCAAGATTGCTTCTTCTATTTTAAAGATACTCTTATCCAATGCTTCGGCTATTTCCTGATAGCTAACCATTATCTGCTTAGGTATACCTGTAACCAAATCTCGTCCATTTACAGGCAAATCATCTGGTGGATTATCCAGATCTTTCATAGCTGCACCCACCTGAATTTTAATTTGTTCGGCTGTACGTTCCCCAATCAATAGGCTATGGTATCTACGTAAAGATTCCATTATATCAGCCGTAAATTCATCCCCTGCAATACGAATACTTTGATCACAAACAATACCTGCCAAGGCAATTACGGTAATACCTGTTGTACCACCCCCAATATCGATTATCATATTACCAACAGGTTCTTCTACATCTATCCCTATACCCAAGGCGGCAGCCATAGGTTCGTGAATCATATAAACTTCTTTTGCACCTGCTTGCTCGGCACTATCACGCACTGCACGTTTTTCTACTTCGGTAATTGAAGAAGGAATACAGATGAGCATCCGCCAGCTTGGTGGGAACAATGGTTTCTTGGGATACACGAGTTTTATTAACTCCCTTATCATTAATTCGGCCGCATTAAAGTCTGCAATTACCCCGTCTTTTAATGGGCGAACTGTCCGTATACTTTCATGTGTTTTTTCGTGCATCAACAAGGCACGCTTACCAACTGCCAATACCTCTTTGGGGTTGTTACGATTTAAGGCAATGATAGAAGGTTCATTTACCACTATTTCGTCGTTGTGTATAATAAGGGTATTGGCTGTGCCAAGGTCAATCGCTATTTCTTGCGTAAAAAAATTAAATAATGCCATTATATGTAAACTATCTTTAAATCTATGAAAACTGCTAGCTGCAAAAGTGAAAGAAAAAACGGAATAAACAACCCTTTATTTTATTTATTGCAAATAAAGTGAATAATAGCTGTTAATCAAGTAGATATAGGGAGATTACTTAAACTTGTTATCAACATTTTTATGCTTATAACAATATACACTTAATTATACCCTCAAGCTATACCTGTTTTGTATCTTTTCAAGTGGATTACCCCTTGAGATATTCAACCAACTATCTTTATTAAAACACGCTTAAAAACAAGTTAGTTTGACACTTATATTATAGTTAAAACCCAGATAAAAATAATTGAATTTCATGCTTGATTCTACACCAAGGTAAATACAGTAGTTATGCAATCAATTCATTCTAACCAAACCCATCAAATTCTTATAATATCCGCTTCAAAAATAAATAGTAGGGCAAATAACGTTGCGAATCATACCATCATTAAAAATGATACAGTAAACAACGTTGCGGATAATACCTTCAAATTAAATGACAGGGTAAACAACGTTGCGGATGATATCTTCCAAATAAATGATAGGGTAAACAACGTTGCGGATAATACCTTCAAAATAAATGATAGGGTAAATAACATTGCGGATGATACCTTCAAAATAAATGATAGGGTAAACAACTTTTTTTAGGCATCCTTCCATAAAGACACACCTAAAGAAAAAGGGGACAACGTTCTATTTTAATAAAAGAAACAGACCATTACCCCCTTTTATAACTCCACATTAATTATGTTACCGGATTGTAACCAACAACCCTTCCTTTATTTTTTTAGCTCCGTATCCAATACCAATAGCAATTAACATTAAACTTAAATCTCTATCGAATGGAACTACTGGACCACTATCGGCACCTACGCCGACTGTTGGGCTACCAGGCCCACCAATACCAGGATCATCCGCAGGACTTTGAGCCTTAACATTGATTGCTGTAAAGAAAACACCAATCATTAATGTAATTACAACCAACCTGATACTTTTTACCACTTGTTGCATTTTATTATTTTTAATTGTTTTTAAAGAAAGTAAAATAGTTGTTAGTGATTGGTTGTTAGTGATTAGTGGTTAGTGAAAATCTGATTGATTTATAACTAACAACTAACCACTAATCACTAACAACTAGTATTTAGGGTTGAACAGATAAGTTTGTTTGGTGAACTACCTGTTTGCTATTTGCTTCCATAATGCTCACATTGTACATACCCGCAGCCATTGCATTGTTGATGTTGATGGCGTGGGTAGCACTACCACCTTCGTGGCTGATAGTTTGTTCACTTACCTTTTGACCTAATACATTGGTAATACTCACTACATATTTACCCGCACTTACATTATCCAATGTCACGTTTAAGGTGCTTCCCTTTAATGGATTCGGATAAACTGTATACTGATTACTGTTTACTGAT
>CAISCV010000185.1 GCA_903883945.1 uncultured Chitinophagaceae bacterium
GTAAAATACAATTTGGATAATATCCTGAACTTCTTTGTAAATAGAAATACAAATGCAAATGCAGAGTCTTTCAATTCTAAATTAATGTTGTTTAGGGATAATCTCAGAGGAGTAACTGACACCAAATTCTTCTTGTTCAGGTTAGCGAAACTTTTTGCTTAGTCCCCAATAAAAGTAACTGATCCGAAATATCCATTAATATGCTGGTAGACAGTGGTGCTTATGAAATGGCAATCAACGAACGCATCCAGGAACAAATGGGGTTTTCTTTTATAGAAAAAAGAAGGGTTTTGTTAGCCGATGGATGTGTAGGTGAATTTGATTTTGTTGGCCCTGTAATGGTAAAGTTTGCCAACAGAACTGCTATTTGTAGTGCTATGGTACTTCCGGGAGAATGTGATCCACTTCTTGGTTCTATCCCAATGGAAGAAATGGATGTGATGATTCATTCTAGAAGACAAGAACTAATTGTAAACCCCGCAAATCCTGAAGGAGCCGTATTGAGTATGCGGGGTTTTCAAAAAGGATAGACCACTTTCTGTTTGCCGGATTACCAAAGTAGTTAAGATTCAAAACGCTTTATCATTTCTATATGTTCTATTTCATCTTCCAGATACATTTCACCTGACTGTTTAAAGCCAAAGCTTTCATAGAACTTTTTCAGGTATAACTGAGCCCCTATTTTAATATCATCTTCACCAAATAATTCATAACAGTGTTTGATAGACACTTCCATTAATTCTTTTCCTGCACCTGTTCCCCTATATTTCGGCGATGTGACAACCCTTCCAATACTCATTAGTTTGTAGGCAGTACCTTTCCCTAAAAGACGTGTACTGGCTACTAAATCATTTCCGTTATATCCTAGAAGATGATACGCTATTTGATCCTTGTTGTCCATATCCAGAAACACACAGTTCTGTTCAACCACAAATACTTCGCTTCTCAAGCGAAGCAGGGCATAGAGTTCAAGAGGAGTAAGTGAATCGAAAGGCTTGCAACGCCAAATTATATTGCTCATGATTATTTTGTTTGCAGAAGTTACGTTGAAAGTTCACAGATATTCTGTTTGCCGAAGACTAGGCGGTTAACGATGAATACAATAGAGTTAACGGTAAGACACCTTCACTACATAGTGCTGTTTCAATTCGCTTTCACGCGTTCTATAGTTGATGAAAGCACCCGTAAGCTCACTTGCATGAAAGAAGTTAAAAGCCTTGGGTATATTGGTGCTAAATCCTGTGTTTTTTAATGAATCTAGTCCATGCTTATTGGTATAGACAATTACGGGTGCTAGCTTTGCTTTTGCCTTCAATGAATCTATATTTCCAAAGAAAATAGGCTTTTTGGCATAGAATGTAAACGAATAAGAGTCCTCATCAAACATTGTTGCACAATTTACATCAGGAAAGCTTTTGTTTACATACATGGCTGCTTTGCTACCGGCCTGGTATTCTAGTAAAGATGGATAGATACAAGTATTTAAAAATAAGAATACACCCGATGCCGCCATAAAGCTTTTGCCAAAAGCTCCAATCAGGGCATCTTTGTTAAACAGTAACAAGCAAGCTGTTGTTGTTGAGGCAAATAAAACTATAGCTAGTAAATAGTTTTCTGGTCGGTATAATATGATTAGCAATGCCATTACCAGAAGCATCGCACCAACAAGAACATACTGTGTCCAACGAATGATGGTGATGATTACCGGCTTTGAAACTTGTAAGAAATATTGTGCAGTGATAATACTAAAGAAAGGAAACAAGATATTGAGGTAATGAGGCAATTGAAATTTAGATAAGGAAAAAACCAAAAACATCAACCCACCACCCCCTAAAGTGATAAATTCATTGAGGTGAGGAGTCACTTTTATTCGCCATAGTTTCCATCCAAAAGCCATATAAAACAATAGCCCCCAAGGCATAAAAGCCCACAACATGGTATGAATATAAAATAACTTGTCCCCCTCCCCTTTTATGGGACCATTATTAAAAAAGCGACCGAACTGGCTATCCCACCAAAAGAAACGTACGCCCGAAACATTCGTTTTGCCAAAGGCACTCCGTTCTGGATGCAAATCGAACTGATGATACAAACAATACATTTCTGGGAGGGTAAATAAGAAAACCAATAAGATTGCAACCAACCATTTGATACTATAAAACTGTTCCCATTCTTTTTTTACAACCCACTCAACTATAAAACCGCTACCAATGGCAATTAAAACAAAAGGACCTTTGGTCATTAGGGCGCAGCCTGCATAAAGTGAAGCAATAAAAATATCTTTTAACCATTTCTTGTTGCTAGCCGCCAAATAATAGTGATATACGGCACCAATTAGCAATCCGGTAAGATAAGGCTCAGCACGGACATCATTGTTGGATATAAATAAGTGAGTGGCAGTAACATACATCAGTACACTCAACTGTGCTACAGTTTTGTTGTATGCTTTGTTAGCAAAAAGGAATGTATATACACCTCCCATTATCCAAAAAAGAAAAGCAGGAAACTTGTAGGCAAAAGTATTAGTACCAAATAGTTTATAGCTGATAGCTGCCATCCAAAATGGGAAATGTGGTTTATCCAGCCAATCTGTACCATGCACTTTCAGGTTAGCAAAATCATTTGTTTGTGCCATTGTTTTTGCTATGGAGGCATAAAGCGTTCCGTCTGAATCCAGGATAGTAATAAAAAGACCTGATGCATTCAGCACTACACCAATACTCAGCAGTAAAGCAAACCACTTATCCAGCCACAATGCAGTGATATTAAACCCTTTTGTATTTATCATAGTACGAGTAGTAGACTCCTTTAGTTATTAGGGACGAATGTAAGGAGCGACCGTAAATATGCAACAATAATATTTTAAGGTCTTTTCGTGCTGGAATCTAACTTAATCTTATATCGACTTTTTAGAAAAAGCTAAATTAAAGGGATGTATACCCAAAATCTATAATCTATTATTATTATAATTAAATCTGTAACGGCTATTTTATAATGATTTAATTATAATCTATGCATCTTTATAATTCAGTTATGTATTAGCAGCGATTAATTCTATGTTTTAGGGCTATTTTTTTGTTACATTTGGTCTTTAGATACAAAAAACAATATCTTTACGTTCACCTTTAAACAAAAAACAAGTGATTAAGACAGTATTGTGCATTGAAGATGACTCAGTAACACAGTTCCTAAACAAAATAGAACTAGAAGATGCAGGGTTTTGCGAGAAGATGGAAGAGGCATGGAATGGTCAGGTTGCCCTAGACTACTTCGAGGCACTTTCAAAAGATGCGGATGGACTATCAAATGCTCCAGAAATAATATTACTAGATTTGAATATGCCTGTTATGGATGGATGGGAATTTTTAGAGAAATTCCTTGAAAGATATCCACTATTCGCCGCAAAAGCAAAAGTGTTTGTTGTTACATCTAGTATTAATCCTGCCGACAAAACTAGGTCAATCGAAGAAGAATACGTGAAAGGGTTCTTAGCAAAGCCATTGGATGGGGCACAGATTGCTGTTTTAAATCAGTATATCAATTCTGGCATCAAGCAGATATGAGTGTAAAATAAATAAGTGCATTCATACTTGCATCAAAAAAAAGGCTTTACTTCATAATTACACTATTACTATACCAAATAAGTTCAGAGCCATTGATAAATTGGGGGTGGTTTTAATTCTTATTATAATCAGATGCAAAATATTTTATGGCTTTCTAGTTGGTATCCTAATAAATATGATTTATACAATGGCGATTTCATTCAACGCCATGCGATAGCGTCCGTTCCTTTTTGTAATATCAGCGTAATATCTATACAGTTTGTGCCTTCAAATTGGCAAAAAGAGGTCACTGTTACAGAACGCTTAAACCAGCATGATTTTCCGGAGACTATTATCTATTTAAAGAAGAGTAATCTTCCTTCGCCTTTCAACAAAATAGTAGATCAATACCGTTATATGAGGGCTTTTAAACGGGAGGTTAACCTTTATCTAGCTTCAACTACTCCCAACTTGGTGCATATACACGTTCCTGTAAAAGCTGGTATTATCGGATTATGGATTAAAAAGAAACTACAAATACCAATGGTAGTTACCGAGCATTGGGGAATATATAATGACTTTGCACCTGATAAATATTCGGGGCGTAGTAAATGGTTCAAAACGCTTACTAAACGCATTATTGCTGGAGCAGATACTTTTTTACCTGTAAGTAAGAACTTGGGAGATTCTATAAATAAACTTGTAATTACCAAACCATTTGAAGTAGTAAAGAATGTAGTAGATACTAAATTGTTTTACTACCAACCATCAGACAATAAACCACTCTTTTGGCTTTCACACGTTTCTATGATAAACCATCCCAAAAATCCCAAGGGTTTATTAAGGGCATTTTCTGAGGCAGTAAAAACAAACACACAATTGAGGCTACGGATGATAGGGCAAACTAACAGGGAAATAATAGAATATGTTACATCATTAAATATTAATGAATTTGTAGTTTTCACGGGCATGTTACCTCAAAATGAAGTAGCCGCTCTCTTGCAAAAAAGTGATGCCTTTTTACTCTTTAGTCTCTATGAGAATATGCCCTGTGTTATAGCCGAAGCACTTTGTTGTGGCTTACCAGTGATATCAACCAATGTGGGTGGAATAGGCGAAATCATTACCCCGGAAAATGGCATTCTGATTAATACATCCGATGAAGAGGCCTTTACCAAGGCCATATTGCGGATGAGTGAAGGTAAAGACCAATCCTTTAACCGGTCATTGATTGCTCAAAAAGCTGCGGAGAACTTCTGCTATAATACCATTGGAAAGCAAATAGCTAGGGTCTACCAAAAGTTATTGAATAATTGAACAGATGAATAATCAACCATGCTGTAATCAACTGCCTTTTTTGATAATTAAATGTTTCCTAAATCACAGTTATTATAGTTTACAGCACTATTTGCACCCTATTCTTACTTAGCTTGCAACATTCAACACATTAATTTGGACTTTCTATATTAAACCCTCTTTTACTTTACAGTCTATTTGCAAGTTGGAGATTAACCACAAAGCGAACAAGAGTTTTCACTAAGAGACACAAGGAATAGATGAATCATGTACTTAGTGTTTCTTCTCTTAGTGTACTCCGTGGTTAAATTATTTATTTTATTATTATAACGATGGCTTTTATGACACCACACAAATTGATTGCTGCCCTACTTGTTTCTCTTGTTTTATCGCAATGGAATGCTTCCGCACAAAACCATTCCTTCTATCAGGAACCTACCTGGAAGCCTAGGGGGGTATTGCCTTACGATGATGCCATTAACAACGACTTCTGGCCAAAATCGCCGGAGGTAAAATTGACGTACAACGACCCAACATTCGATAAGAGTCGCCTCTCCGAAGTGCCTGCACCGGGCATTTATCCCCGTGTGTTGCTGACACCAAAAGATGTAGAAGCAATACGTAACAAGGTAGCATTGGGCGATAAAGCCCCACTTGCTTTCAGGAGTATGTGGCAGCGTGTTACCAACAGCAAGAGTGCCTTTTATGCATTGGTTACCAAAGATAATACACTTGGGAAACAGTTGGCGAAGGAGTTGGTGGCGAAGATAAAAACGCTCGACCCAAAGATTACTGCGTTAGATAAACAATCAGACAGGGACAATCTATGGTCGGCAGAGCGTTCTGTGGTGGCTTCCGGTAACCCCGACCCGCCGAGTGAGATGTGGGATTTGTTGGATTATGATTACCTGCACGACTGGATGACACCCGAAGAACAGCAAGCTACCAATGAGATAATTGCCCGCATCTGCAAGCACCGCATTTCTAACTTTATGATAGTGCCCGACCACATGATGATTAACAATCATGAGGGTTTTGGGATGGAATATATACGGTTGATGTTGTTGATAGAAGGGCAGAAAGGTTTCGACCAGAAGCTGTTTGATTTGGCTTGTCACAAGGCAAATGCCATGCTTAGCTGGTATCTGGACAAGGATGGTATGTGCTATGAATCTATTAAGGGCTGGTTGAATGTGGCTGCGTTTACTGCAGTTGGATTACGTCAGCGAAACTTATTTATGCACAATCATTTACAAGCGAAGATGAATTTCTTTAGGGCAGCCATTCGTTGGGAAGATGGCGTATGGCATATCCGTGATGAGATGCGTGCTTCGGCCTTTCACGTTATCTGGATGATGCACTATTATCACCCCAAAGATGAATATATAGACTTCTTATATCAATCTACTTTCTCTACGCATCCTTTCCTCACAGATCCCAATGCTAAATGGCCAAATCCGGTGGGTATCTGCAATGAATTGTTGTTGTTATATGCCGATGATGGAATGGTGAATAATGGTAAAAAGATAGATTGGACGGATCAGGAGAACATCAATCGCCTGCACCTTCCTACCACCTGGCAGGATAGTATGCGTGGCTATGTGGATGTGCGTAATAGCTGGAAGAAAGAAGATTTACACGTGGGATTTGTATGTAAGCAAGACTTCTTCTATGGCGGTCACGAGGGGTCGGAAAACAACCGTCTTACCCTTTGGAAAGATGGGGTCAACTGGATTCAGGATAATAATATGTTGGCTACCAAAGCTACTTTCTTGCAGAATATGCTCACCATTGATGGTAAGGGTTGCCATTGGCCACCCGCACAGGGAACCTGGTTGGGTATTCACGAAACCCCGACGGGGGTAGTGGCTGTGGGGGATGGCAAGAATGGCTATTCGTTTTATAAGAGTATGCAGGTGCATCCGTTGGCGTTTCCTTCGGCAAAGATTCCTTACTATGCCCCGTTTGCAGAAGGTAACTTCGATTTGGATAGGAACATACAGATTGCTTTCCATCCCGGCACGATTCGTTATACCGATGGATATGCACATACAGATTATGGTCCGTGGAGTGCAGAAACTAGGTTGGTAGAAGGATACAGACCGTGGAATACAATGGAGCAAGCCTACCGGACTGTGCAGGTTGCCAAAGGCGATAATCCTTATGTATTGGTGATTGATGATGCCAAGAAGGATAACCAGTTGCACCAATTCGACTGGAATATATCGGTACCGGTGGATGCCGTATTGGCTGATGTAGCTACGCCCGAAGTTCAGTTTCAAAATACAGAACCTTCCGACAACCGGATGGATGATATTGTGTTGGCTAAAGGAGATTATCCAAAAGATGCTAAGACGGGTAAGTTATTATTGAAGAAAGGAGACCCATTGTGTTTGATACGGGTATTGTGGCGGAAGACAGATTATGGTTTCCCGGTACCTAAGCTAGAAAAGTTTGAAGGCTATGCGTTGGTTACTATCCCAGCGAGGGCAGTTTCGCCTGAGTTTAAGGTATTGGTATATCCGTATAAATATGGAGAAGAAGTGCCAAAAACAACTTGGAACAGGGATAGAACGCAGTTGACGGTAGAGTTTAAGAACCAGAAGGACGTCTATAATTTCAGTACTACCGATGGTGGAAGAACAGTCTTTGAATTAAAAAGAAATGGCAAGGAAGCAGCAACTAGTGTGGCTACACCAGCAAGACCCAACCTGATAGTAAGAGGCGAAACCTATAATCAGAATGATTTACGCTACACCCGCAATGCAGATAAAGTGCCCACCTATTTGGTTTGTGATAGTCTGAATGTACAATTGCAAAGAGTGGCTGCCCCTGCACAAATTCATTACACATTGGATGGCACAGAACCTACTGCAAATTCTCCATTGTATGAGAGAGAGATTGTGGTAAAAAGTAATTGTACCCTTAAAGCAAAAACCATTGACCCAACCTGGGCGGCAGGCGCACAAGAAAGCGAAACATTTACTGCTAAGTTTATAGCAACTCCTGCTGAGCAGGGAGTTACTAAAGAACTAAAGGGTCAGCAAGGCGCATTAACTGCTAAGGTTTATGAGATTAATACAAAGCTTTATAACGATAAGGGTTTCTTTGATGCTAAAAGAATAATGATGCCAGATGTTAGCAAAGAGAAACCAATTATAGTTAAGCAAACGAATGGTTTTGAAATGCCAGATAATGTCACCCCAACACATCCCCTAGAAGAACAATGCAAAGGCTTTTATCGCTTTAGTGGGTATTTCTATGCAAAAGAAAAGGGTGTTTATACGTTTGACATTAATTCATGTGGACCGGTATTGTTTGAATTAGGAAAGCAAACCGTGATAGAAGCCACAGGTCTATTCCACCAAAACCAAGCACACCGCAAGGGAGAAGCATCCTTGGATAAGGGTTGGCATTACCTGAACCTCGTAGTTTGTGACCCATTGTTTTGGAATATTAATAGTGTCGACCCTATGCCATTGGAGGTTACTTATGGTATTAATGGTGGAGTATTTCAAGCTGTGAATGATGTAGAGTTATTTACTGATAATGTAGGTAATGATGCTATCAGTAATTCCTCAGCTGTTAAATCCTTAGCTGCATTAAAAAGTGTTCCTCTACTTGAACCCGGTCTTGATTTAGCTATTTATGACCGAAGTGGTAAGCGTCGAGACAATGACTTTTTAGATATCGACAATGCTACCCCTATCCATAGCGAGCGTACTACTATTATGGAAGCAACGAGCAGTCGCAATACAGTAAGGGTATACAATGGTTATTTCTACGCCACTACTGATGGAACTTATTCCTTCAATTTACCAATGCGTAATGGGGAATCTGGTCCACTGGGTGCATTGCAGGCTAGTTGCCAGAATCAAGTAAGAATAGATAATACAATCATTGCTCAAAGAGGGGTTTATGGTAGAAGTCTAAATGGAAAGATAGCTTTAACGCAAGGCTGGCATACCATTTCTCTTCGTTATGGCCCAAGTGAACCTACTTGCAAAGTGGTGTTCCCTGATGGACAGATAGTTTCCCTTAATGGCGATAATCTATCAAGGCCTTCATTTGTTTCTATCCTTCCCGAAGGAAAACCCACTGCATTGACCTTGTACGAAATCTATAACTCCACCAAGTTTGCCCTCGATTTTAAAGGAGATAAGAAAGCAGAGATACATTATACGTTGGATGGAACAGTTCCTAATGCTAGTTCACCAGTTTATTCTGCACCATTTACTTTGAATAAAACAACCACCATCAATACCTCTGTATTTAGTAATGGGAAAGCAGTTACTCTTCCCGCTAAGATGGAGGTTAAGTTGGTGAAGATACCCGAAGCAGGCTCTTTGGGCAAGGTCGATTTCAGCAAGTGGGATGGCAGTATTGGCGATTATCATATTGATGGGGCGTACAAGATTTGGGTAGCAGCTAGTTCCTCCGTAGCAGCAGGAATGCACAGCAATAAGGCATTGTCTTCCCAAGCTGTGGAAACAGAAACTGCTAGACTGGTAGATGTAAATGTTTCCCGTCCGGCAATAAAAGCAGCTTTTAAACTGTACGACCTAAAGATGCGGGAGAATGCGTTGACGATTGCCCTATGGTTTAAGACAGATGAGAAGAACGGTAAACTATTCAGTAA
>CAISCV010000186.1 GCA_903883945.1 uncultured Chitinophagaceae bacterium
AGAAATTTGTCTAAGTAGTATGAATTATATTATAAAACAGGTAATTCTAAATTTGTATTCACCAGTAGCTTCTATCGGCACTCCAATTAACTTGTTGTAGCATTGGTGGTCATAAATAAAGTAAAAGAATTTAGTAGTGTTTAACGTCTGGATGTAAATATAGGAGAAATAGATATTAGTTGTTAGTGATTAGTGATTGGTTTTATACTGCTAACTTCATTTGCTTCTTGGCGTCACCTTGATGTTTAAATAGCATTAACTTCCTGACTGATTCAAACAAAACATACCTTTTTATAGATGAAAGCGGAGACCCTACTTATCGCTTGCTATTTTGTTTAAATCATTAAATGCAGATTCTATTTCTGTAACTTCTTTATTGTTTCTATGCACTAGTATTGCATTGTAAATAGAAACTCCCTCTACTGTAGCAACTCCCTCTAGTTTTATAACCATTTCATTTTTAAAAGAGGTAAACCAAAGGTCAAATTTTCGTTTACGTGCAAGCTGTCTTTCATCCAAGCTATCACATACATAAATGGCTAAATTATCTACCTTTTCAAAAAATAGTTGGAATACATGCAACACAGTTTGTCTAATTCTTACATCTTCTGCAACACCTCTTGTGCTACCATCAATTACATCAATATTAAACGAATAGATAGGGCATGTTATATGCTCGTAGTCATTCATATAGGCATAATCAATAAAGTAAATGGGTTATTTTACCTTGAAATCAGTTGTAAATTCGTAAGATAGGGATCACTTTCCTGTAACTGATAGGGGTTTGACAAAGTTAAATTTTTCTTTTAGATCCGTAAAATTACCGCCCTTTTGTAAATGTTGGTGAATCGCTTTCTTGTCTTCAAGCATTTTCTTGAAAATAAAAGCTCCCTCGGAGTTATAAGAAGACTGTATGGTAATACTTTTTTTCATTTTTAAAAGCTAAAAAATCTTTTTGCCCCCGTGCTATTACTAGCAACACCCATCATGTGATGAGATATGTAGGCTCAAAACTCTTTAGCAGAGCAAATATATAAAAACCTGATGCAAATAAAAAACAATCTTACATTTCCCGTGAGCATACGCCCAACCTGCCCCAGTAGGCATTATGATAAATGTAAAATTGCACTACAAAGATTCACTTCTTTTTCAATTATAAAGAACAAATTTAAAATAGCCTTCCATCAGGGTTCTGATTTACTTACTGTAGCCTTGTAGGTTTGATATAAAAATGAAGTAAACCTAGTGGTTAGAGAACTTTCAGTTTTCTCAAAAATAGGATAAGTGTTCTTAAAAGTAAATGCCCCATTTAAAGTGGGGCATCAATCCAAAGATGCTATCTTTGGATCTGTAAAATGCAAATATGCGGTAATTATTCTTAGCGGGCAATGTGTGCTAAAACAAAATGCATAAATAAGGCAATACCGTTCATATTAAAACAAAAGGATTAACCAAATAAAAAGGCCACATCTTCTTCGGACAATGACTTCAGGAAGCCTTCTTCTTCACCAATTAAATCTTCTGCCAATTTCTTCTTACGTTGTTGCAACTGTATAATTTTTTCCTCAATGGTACCCTTGCAAATCATCTGGTAGGCAAAAACCTGTTGGGTTTGCCCTATGCGGTGTGCCCTGTCTATAGCTTGTTGCTGAACTGCCGTATTCCACCAAGGATCGAATAGGAATACATAGTCTGCTGCCGTAAGATTAAGCCCTGCATTACCTGCTTTTAAACTTATCAAGAATACACGTGCTTTAGTAGTTTCTGATTGAAACTCATTCACCAATGCTTGTCGTTTATCTATTGGTGTACTGCCATCTAAGCGTAGATAAGGAATATTACTAGCCTCAAATCGTTCACCAAGCAGGTCTAGCATCGACGTAAATTGCGAGAATACCAACACTTTGTGGCTGCCAATCAGGTTGGTTAGTTCATCAACCAGTACTTCTGTTTTTATGGACTCTTTACTGATTACGTCTTCATCTTTTACCAGCAAACAAGAGTTGCATATCTGCCGAAGTTTCAACATTCCGGCAATCACACTCAGTTTACCACTGCCAAATCCCTTTTCTTTTATCTCCAGAAAGACACTGTTGCGTACTTTTTCCTTTATGGTGTTGTAGGCTTCTTTTTGTTCCTGACCCATCCGGCACCAAAGTATACTTTCCATTTTCTCAGGTAGATCCTTCGCCACTTGTTCTTTGGTACGTCTGAGGATGAAGGGAGCTGTTATCTTTTGTAACGCCTTTATCTTGCTTTCTTCCTGGTAATAATCTATCGGGTCGGCATATTCTTTCTTAAAGAAATCCCTGCTGCCAAACATACCCGGCAGCAAAAAGCTCAATTGTGCATACAAATCAAAGGTGTTATTCATAACAGGCGTACCACTTAGCGCAACCCTTGTTTTGGCGTGTAGCTGTGCAATGGCACGCGTAATGAGTGCAGCCGGATTCTTGATGTTATGACTTTCGTCTACCACAGCCACTCCGAAGGTTATTTGTGTTAATTGATCTATGTCGGCGCGTAGGGTTCCATAGGTAGTGATGATGATGTGGGGCATCTCCGTTGCAATGGAGTCGAAGTTGCGTTGACTGCCATGATAGATCATCATTTTGAAATGTGGCGTAAACTTTTGTAACTCCTGTTCCCAATTGTACATGAGAGAAGCAGGGCAGATAATGATACTGATGTCAGCCGGATTCATTGCATGCTGGTGTGCCAACAAACAGATCGTCTGTAAAGTTTTGCCCAAGCCCATATCGTCTGCCAAGCAAGCACCTGCACCCACTTCTGCCAACAACGCCATCCATTCAAACCCTTTTTGCTGATAGGGTCGTAAGGTTGCCTGAATAGTGGTGGGCAAGGGATAGATAGATACAGTTTCCGGGGATTGCCATTCAGACCATTTTTGCCACCACTCTTTGGTGATACTAGGCTGAAGAAAACTATCCTCATCGCCCGTTTCCTCAGCTGTCGTTTGGATAGCTATCCACCTAGCCACTTCTATTTCCTTCTTATTTATTCTACCATGCTTTACGATAGCGCCATATTGCTGTATCCATTGGTCGCTCAAAATGCCGAGACTGCCATCTTTCAATAGGATTGCTTTCTGACCCGCCAGCAAAATCTTTTGAAGAGATAATAAGCCCAATTCTTCTGTGCCAAATTTTACTGAGAAGGATAGGGTTAAGGTTTGTTGCTGTTGCTTAATGATGGCTACCTCCGTAACGGCTTTGTGCGGTGAATACCTGAAATGTTGGAGCATATCAATACCCACTAACTCTATGTTTTGGTCGAGCAGCTGGTGATAGACCTTTAAGAACCAACTCTTCTTTTGTGCATCAGCAAAAGAAAGGTAGAAATAACCATTGTTTTGTTTGGCAAAGTTGGGGTGTAGTTGCCGCAAGGAAGCCTCGAAAGTTGCCTCTACTTCTTTGTTGCGGTGGATAATAAATATTTCTCCGCTCTGTGCAACTTCTTTTGTTTCTTTCCAGGCACCATCCACCAGAAAGTTTTCATAAAGCCATTGAGGAGTGAGCATCAGGAAGGAACCACTAATCTCACTCAGCATCACTCTATTTATGGGGGCGGTTGTAAGGTGGGTCTCTTTGAAATGTCCGTTTCTATTTACTTTATAATTTTCTTCTAGTACTGCCAGAATCTTTTCTTTAAACAAGGCGGGGGCGTGTTCATACTCCCAGACCTCCGTAGAAATAAGCCACTGCAAGGTTTGAAAGTCTTTGAATCGGAGGAGGAAATATTCATGATTACTTTCCAGCCAGAAATCGAACTGTGTGAAAGTCTCAAAAGGAAATTCAGCTCCATTCAACATAACTACTACCTCAATGAGTAGTCGGTTCTGTTGTTTGATTACTTCAAATCTCAATTGTGGTCGATAAATACTAAAAGAGCAAGGTGCGGTCTGTACATGGCGCTTATAAGTTGTTTTTTGATGATACCATTTGAATAAGGAAAGGTAAGGTAGCAGATTTTCGAACGCTTGTTGTAAGCCTCTTTGCAAAGCAACTTTACTGATTCCTTCATTTGGGGTACCTCTTTTGTGAAATAAGTTGTTCCAAGTCTCTACTTCCCATTTAGCCAATTCGGTGTCGCCAAAGAATAAAACAGTTTCATAGACTACCGCCGGCAGTCCTTTAAAATGCTTAACTAATCCTGCTTTTGATAGACTTTCAGCTTCTAATTGGGGGATTCCTTTTTCCTTTTTTATATGTAATATCCGGATGATGCTGTGGTAATGCGACAACTCCTGCGGACTAAAAAGTAAGACAGACTTAGGCGTAGATTTATCTTCCATGACAATATACTCACACTCAATGGTGGCGGCAAACATAATTTTTATTCAAGTAGAGGCCGTATATTTTCTTTCAGTGGGATTTGGTAGATTGGGAATTAAATTCAAGTGAGCATTAGAATATTGTCATCGATTAAATATATTCGCCTTTCACCGAGTAAGTAATTATTAATGATTTTAGACAAGCACAACAGGATACACAATTACTTACGGATTTCCCTCACGGACAATTGCAACCTGCGTTGCTTTTACTGTATGCCCGATGCTGATTATAGTTTTATGCCTTCCTCACAGTTGATGCAGTCGGAAGAAATAAACCAGATTGCTAAGACTTTTATTAGTCTCGGTACCAATAAAATTCGCTTGACAGGTGGTGAACCCTTTGTTCGAAAAGATGCAGATACCATTATTAAGAACCTGTCTGCTTTTCCTGTCAAACTATCCCTAACTACCAATGGGGTGAGGTTGCATGAGTTTTTAGATACCATTCGCGAAGCAGGTATTACATCCATTAATGTAAGTCTGGACACGTTACAAGCAGACAAGTTTCAGTTGATTACCAAGCGAAATAACTTCAGAAGGGTATGGGATAATATTCAGTTGCTACTGGAACATCATATTCATGTGAAGGTGAATATGGTAGTGATGAAGGGAATTAATGATGGCGAAATAAATGAGTTTGTCGCTTGGACCAAACATGCTCCCGTGCACATTCGTTTCATAGAGTTTATGCCATTTACAGGAAACAGGTGGATGGACGATAAAGTAGTTACATGGCAGGATATTTTGGGTACTATTGAAACCAAATTCAGTTGGATTAAACTGAAGGATGAAGCAAATGATACTACTAAGAAGTATAGGGTGCCGGGACATCAAGGCACATTTGCCGTAATAAGTACCATGACTTCCCCTTTTTGTAGCACATGCAACAGAATGCGCCTTACTGCCGATGGGAGAATGAAGAATTGTCTCTTCTCCAAAGAAGAAACAGATTTGTTGTCTGCCTTTAGAAGAGGGGAGGATATTGTGCCGCTCATTTTAGGTAATGTGAAAGCAAAAGCTGCGGAAAGAGGCGGACAATTTGTAGAAGACTATCACCAGTTGCAAGCAAAAGGAATTGAAAACAGAAGTATGATAGCTATAGGGGGGTAGTACTTAACCACAAAGAAAGATTAAACCACAAAGGGCACTAAGCCTTCACAAACGTCACAAAGAAGTCCCTTGTGTCCTTGTGTTCTTTGTGGTTAAACACAATAATTAAGACATGATTTCAGTAGGAGAAGCAAAAGATATTTTAAGAAAGGCTTGTAAGCCCTTGCCGCCCGTTACTGTTCCCTTGCAACAGGCAATGGGTTTGGTGTTGGCACAGGAGGTGTTTGCAGCTATAGATGTTCCATCTTTTAACCAGTCTGCCATGGATGGCTATGCCTTTCGCTTTGAAAATTGGAAAGAAGGGGAGGGGTTGATAATAGCAGGGGTGGTACAAGCTGGAAGTCAGATGGAAAATAAGGTAGGAGAGAAGCAGGCAGTAAGAATATTCACAGGTGCCGCTGTGCCAAAAGACTTGGATACGGTGGTAATTCAAGAAAAAGTATTAGTTGCTGATAATCAATTGTTAATTAAAGATAGCTTACTTACAGGAGGAAACAATGTTCGCCTGCAAGGGAGTGAGATAAAGGTGGGTAGTCTTGCATTGCCAAAGGATTCTAAACTCTCCCCCGCAGCAATTGGTTTTCTAGCAGGAATAGGTACTACAGAAGTGTTGGTGTATCCCAGGCCAAAGGTGAAGTTGGTGATAACAGGCAATGAATTGGTACAACCCGGTGAGCCTTTGGGCTATGGACAAGTATATGAATCTAACTCGTTTGCCCTAATTGCAGTATTGCAGCAAATGGGCATTTATGATGTCTCCATCAGTTTCGCAAAGGACAATATCAAAGAGCTGAAAGCAGTGTTGGAAACCGGATTAACTGACACGGATATACTTTTGATTACGGGGGGGGTGAGTGTAGGAGATTATGATTTTGTAGCCGATGCCTTGAGTGATTGTGGGGTAGAGAAGCTTTTTCACAGCATTAAACAAAAGCCTGGGAAGCCTTTGTTCGCAGGAAAAAAGGATGATCAGTTGGTATTTGGATTGCCAGGTAATCCATCTTCTGTGCTTACTTGTTTTTATGAATATGTGGTTCCATCAATAGAACTAATGATGAACTCAAAGACGAGTTTAATTCAGCATAAAAGGCTCCCCTTAAGTAATTCCTTTAGCAAGAAGAGCGGATTGACACACTTTTTAAAAGGGTATTTTACAGAAAAGGAGGTCACAATATTAACTGCCCAAGAATCTTATCGGCTCAGTTCTTTTGCAACTGCCAATTGTTTAGTATGTTTGAGCGAAGAGGGTACAGGTTATCAAGATGGGGATTTTGTAGAAGTGCATATTCACCCAATTTAAACTATAAATATGACAGAAAGCTTATTGTTATTCTTTGGATTATTGTTTCTAGTTGCCATACTATATGCCTCTGTCGGACATGGGGGGGCTAGCGGTTATTTAGCATTAATGGCTATATTTAGCGTTGCACCCAACGTAATGAAGCCAACTGCATTATTGTTAAACCTATTTGTTTCTGTCACTTCATTTATTCAATTCTACCGTGGCAATCATTTTAAATGGAAACTATTCTTACCCTTTGCAATAGCATCCATACCGATGGCTTTTTTGGGTGGTATGGTGGTGGTTGATGGAAATATCTACAAAAAGATTTTAGGTCTTTTGTTATTAATACCCGTTGCAAGATTTTTAATATTTCCTCAGTTTGATGTATCTGATATTAAGAAATCAAACATTGGCTTATCTATAGTTATTGGTGCAACTATTGGGTTGCTATCTGGAATGATAGGCATTGGAGGTGGTATCATCCTTTCACCCGTTTTATTGCTTTTAAAGTGGACTGACCAAAAGCAGACTGCTGCTATCAGTGCTGCCTTCATATTTGTCAATTCTGTGGCAGGTTTGGCAGGACAGGTAACAAAGGGAATACATTTTACTTCAGATATGTTTCTGTATGTAGTAATTGCTTTTGCAGGCGGGATGATTGGAGCTTATTTCGGTGCACATAGGTTTAAGCAAACTGTTTTAAAGAATGTTTTGGCCATCGTTCTGTTGATGGCTGCTTATAAACTGATACTTCCTCATGCATAAAACTTTGTGTAACTCATGCCCATAAACATAACTGCATTTGGACAGATTTCTGAATTTATCTCTGGCACTATCTCCGTTGATAAGGTGAACGATACCGATTCCTTAAGGAAACATTTAGTGGTACAATTTCCTTCATTGAAGGATATTAATTATGCTATTGCCGTTGATAAAAAGATTATTTCGGTCAACACACTCATTGAGGAGAACGCAACGATAGCCTTACTTCCACCGTTTTCTGGAGGATAGGTTTTCAACGCATAAAAACATAGACACATAGGGCAGAGAGGTTTAGTAAATACCCTGTTTTTATTTAGTTTTAGGTGGCTCAGTATCATATAAAAAAAGATGGAATTAAGTAACGACGATAAACAACGTTATAGCAGACAAATTGCCCTACAGCAGTTTGGGGAAACGGCACAGCAAAAACTATTGCAGTCCAAAGTATTGGTAATTGGTGCAGGGGGCTTGGGCTGTCCTGCCTTGCAATACCTTGCTGCTGCAGGCGTTGGTACTATTGGGATTCTAGATAATGATACCGTTTCACTTTCCAACCTTCATCGGCAGCCATTATATACGACAGCCGATGTTGGTTTGCCTAAAGCTGCCATGGCGTCGGGGGCTTTGTTAGCGTTAAATCCAACGATTAAAGTAAAGGCCTTTCCTGTTCGTTTAGATACCGGCAATGCTTTGGAACTGATTAAAAACTATGAAGTGATTATTGATGGAACGGACAATTTTGCTTCGCGATACCTGATAAATGATGCTTGTGTGCTGCTGAAAAAGCCGCTCATCTATGGTAGTATCTATCAGTTTGAAGGGCAGGTGGCCGTTTTTAATGTTGTGGAAGAAAACAATATTCCTTCCGCTAATTACCGCGATTTGTTTCCCCATCAACCTAAAGAAAATGAAGTACCAAACTGTAGTGAAGCAGGGGTAATTGGCGTTTTACCTGGTATAATCGGTACGATGATGGCTAATGAATGCATCAAGTTGATTACGGGTATTGGCAACTCTTTAATCAACAAACTACTTATTTACAATACACTTACCAATCAGATTTTCGAGATGGATATAACCCCTAAAGAAGAAACATTACATTTGATTCCTGCTGATGAAGCTGCTTTTAGGTCAACCGAATATTCCTTTTCTTGCGAAACAGCGCATTCATTTGAGGACGTTGGAATAACGGATTTTCTTAAATTGATGAAAGAAGCGGATACGGTTGTGGTTGATGTTCGGGAGGTGGGGGAGAAGCCAGTTATTACTTCATTTAAGCACATCAACATTCCTATGAGTATATTGAAAACGCAGAAGCCGGATATCCCTCAGAAAAATATCCTGGTCTTTTGCCATGCAGGTGTAAGAAGTGTAGATGCAGCCTTGTTTTTATCCAATGGAAAGAATAAAATATATAACCTGAAGGGAGGAATTGTAAGATATAATATTCATTAAATGACAGAGAAGAAACACAAACAGATTTTTATACACGGAGCTATCAGCAGTTCCTTCATTGCAGAAAGTATTCAGAAACACAGCTCTAAAACAAACATTGGGGCGCACAGTATTTTTCTTGGACAAGTACGTAGTGATTCTATTAACGATAAAAAGGTAATTGCAATAGACTATTCTACCTATGAGGAGATGGCTTTAGAAAAAATGCACGAACTAAGGGAAGGCATCTTTGCAAAATATCCACTCACCTGTATGCATATTTACCACAGCTTGGGGACTGTTGCCGCGGGAGAAATTTGTTTGTTCGTTTTCACATCTGCCATCCATAGAAAAGAGGCGATAGATGCTTGCGAGGAAATGGTGGAGCTGATAAAGAAGGAGTTACCTGTTTGGGGTAAAGAACTCTTTGAGGACGAATCTCATCAATGGAAAGTAAACAAATAATAATGTTAAACCACAAAGGACACTAGACAAAACACAAAGTACACAAAGTTTTTTTTATAATTTATTCCTTAATCCTTGTGTCCCTTGTGATTCCATTCCTTGTGTTATTTGTGGTTAAATACTTATGGTAAAATTCTAGAAAATAACAATGAATAACATCACACATAAAGTAAGCAGCCTCCGCAAAGCGATTGCAACAGCTACAGTAACTGTCTCTAAACAAGAAACCATCGATGCCATCAACAATAAGATGGTGCCTAAGGGCGATGTGTTCGAGTTTTCAAGGGCTGCCGGGTTGTTAGCCATTAAAAAGACGAGCGATGTAATACCCGATTGCCATCCATTACCCATTGAGTTTGCTTCTATCAAACACACAATAGAAGGATTAGCAATAACTATTTCGGTAGAAGTACACACCATCTATAAAACGGGCGTAGAAGTAGAGGCCATGCACGGTGCAAGCGTAACGGCTTTAACGATGTATGATATGCTGAAACCGATAGACAAAGCAGTAGAGATTTCTAGTATTAAATTGCTGAACAAGAAAGGTGGTAAGTCGGATTTTAGAGATAGACCCATTCAAGCTATCCTTTGTGCAGTCATTGTTTGCTCGGATAGTATTTCTGAAGGAAGCAAACAAGACTTTGCTGGCAAGGCGATCATCGAGAAGTTACAACAGAATCAAATAGAAACTTCTTTGTATAGTATCCTCCCCGATGAATTTGATGTAATTCAAGCCAAGGCAAAACAACTATCTACAGAAGGCTATCATCTAGTATTATTTTGTGGTGGTACGGGTTTATCACCCAGGGATGTTACTCCAGAGGCCATTTCTCCATTGTTCGATAGAGAGATTCCGGGGATTATGGAAGCCGCCCGTAACTATGGACAAGAACGTACGCCCTATGCCATGCTTTCACGTGGTGTTGCAGGTTTTATCGGTAATAGTTTGGTGCTAACACTTCCTGGTTCTACCCGTGGTGCATCAGAATCGATGGATTCGTTATTTCCTTATATCCTGCACATCTTCAGAGTAGCTGAAGGGATGAGGCACGACGAGTGATGGTGAGTAGGGGGTAGTTGAGTAGCTAGTTATGAATAGTGAGTTGTTGACTTTATATTATTAGTGGAGATTTCTTATTTCCTATTGACTAATCTTATTTTATTATAATCTCAACTTATTTTTTAGCCACTAATAACCAACCCTTAACATTTAATAAATGATTTAGACAAAATTTATATTTTATTATAAACCTTGCCGTTTAAAACTTTTAAATCCTATATTTTCGCAGTCATCTTACCGTACTAATAAATATAAGCTTAATGGAGTTTGAAAAATTCAGTCATATTTCTTTTGATTTGTGGTTAACCTTAATTCAATCCAATCCTGCCTACAAACAAAAGAGAAATCGATTGATGATAGATTACTTTGGTATTGATAAAGACCCTGTTTTAGTGGATGATGCCTACAATAAGTTCGATAACCTGTTTAATGGTATCAACGAAATCACAGGCGGCAACTTAGATCCTTATGAACTTTGGTTGATATTCTTACACCAGTTGGATATTGATATAAAAAAAATAAGTATTCAGCATTTACAAGCATTCATTGACGAAACTGAAAAATTATTTTTTGACTACCATCCAACTTTGCTCGATGATGCCACCCCCCAATTGTTTGAAAGGTTAGTGAACAAAGGGCATACCCTAAGTTTGCTTTGCAATACAGCATTTACCAAAAGCCCTTTTCTTAAAAAGCTATTGGCTCATTTAGGCATAGACAAATACCTTAGCTTTCAATTGTATTCCGATGAAATGGGATACTCCAAGCCCAATATGAAAGTATATGAACAATTGTTTAACGAGGTTTCTAAACTAAAAACAGTCACCAAAGAGAACCTTTTGCATATTGGCGATAATCCAATTGCGGATTTAGGAGGGGCTACCAACTTTGGCATAACCGGAAGATTGCTTTTGCCCGGTGAAACAGTTGTATCTATATTTAAAGCGTATCATTAATATTACGAATGGCATTACAACAACTACTGCAAGAAATTATTGACCATCCGCTTAGTGCACTTTTGATAGTGGGCAACCTAATTATTATCGAAAGTCTTCTTTCGGTAGATAATGCTGCCGTCCTCGCTACAATGGTGATGGATTTACCCAAATACAAGCGAAAAAGAGCGTTGAAATATGGCATCATAGGTGCCTATATATTCAGGGGGATTGCATTGCTGTTAGCTTCTTTTCTGGTTAAGTTCTGGTATTTAAAGCCGCTTGGTGGTTTATACCTCATTTATTTAGTTTGGGATTGGTGGCAGGACAAAATGAAAGAAGAAGAGGATGCGACCGTAAAGAAAGAAGATAAGTGGTTGTACAAAAAGATTACTGGTACAATCGGAAACTTCTGGTCTACCATTATATTGGTTGAACTGATGGATGTTGCTTTTTCTATAGACAACGTTTTTGCTGCCGTTGCTTTTTCAAATAATATCTTACTCATTTGGTTGGGGGTTTTCATTGGTATTCTGGCAATGCGTTTTGTAGCTCAAATATTTGTTTCCCTCATGGAACGTTATCCATTCCTGGAAACCTGTGCTTTTGTAGTGATAGGTATACTTGGCATCAAACTATTGCTATCTATAGTGGTGCATTATTTCCCTGAATCTCCCGTGAGTTTATTGCTAGAGAGCAAAGAAGCCGATTGGATTACTTCAGCCTTTACCATTGCCGTTTTCTTGGTCCCATTTCTTATAAGGGTGATTTTCTATCACCCACAGAAGGATAAAGATTTGGATATTTAAACTTTAGCAGTAATTCCTACACAAACAACGTTTAAAGTTTGAAATATTAGGATGGACTGCCAATTTTTCCCTTTTTATTTTATTGGCAGACAAATTGAATAATCACCCGCACAATTATAATTATGATGGAAGATAAAGAAATACTAGAGAAAAACGACACAATCAACGAAGTTTTAGAGAACAGTACTGACGAAAATGCAGCCGCTGAAACTAATACAGAACTTACTGAAGTAGAAAAATTGACTGCCGAGATAGCGGAACAAAAAGATAAGTACCTACGTCTCATGGCAGAGTTCGACAACTTTAGAAGAAGGACTGCAAAAGAAAGGTTAGATTTAATTCAAACGGCCGGAAAAGATATCGTAGTAAGTATGTTGGATGTATTGGACGATTGTGATCGTGCCGAAAAACAACTTCAATCTAATGCCGACATCGCCGTGCAAAAAGAAGGAATCCAACTTGTGTTCAACAAAATAAGAACCACGCTACAAGCAAAGGGGCTAAAAGCAATGGAAAGTATTAATACCGAATTTGATACCGAAAAGCACGAAGCAATCACCGAAATCCCTGCTCCAAACAATAAAATGAAAGGTAAAGTGTTAGATGAAGTGATGAAAGGCTATTACCTTAACGACAAAATTATTCGTTTCGCAAAAGTGGTAGTAGGTAACTAGTTAAAGGTTACAAGTTACAGGTTGCAAGTTTCTGGTTACAAGTTGCTAGTAACCAGAAACTAGTAACCAATAAGAATAAACCTAAGCCCTGTTAATTTTTTATACAAATTTTTTATGAAGAGAGATTACTACGAAATATTGGGTGTTTCCAAAAGCGCCACTGCGGATGAAATTAAAAAAGCCTACCGCAAAGTAGCTATGCAATATCACCCCGACAGAAACCCGGGCGACAAAGCTTCTGAAGAGAAGTTTAAAGAAGCAGCCGAGGCGTATGAAATATTGAGTGATACCGACAAAAAAGCAAAGTACGACCGTTTTGGCCATCAGGCCTTCGGACCAGGAACAGGTGGTGGCGCACGTGGTGCCTCTAATATGGAGGATATATTCAGTCAGTTTGGGGACATCTTTGGCGATGATTCTTTTGGTAGCTTCTTCGGCGGCGGGAGAACTGGCAGAGGCGGTGGCGGTGGTGCAAGAGCCAGAGGACAACGTGGTAGCAACCTGCGCATAAAAATGAAACTTACCTTAGAGGAAATCGCGACAGGCGTTACCAAAAAGGTAAAAGTAAAAAAGAATGTATTATGTAATACTTGTGGGGGCAGTGGGGCAAAAGATAAAAACAGTGTGCAATCTTGTCATACTTGTCATGGTAGTGGACAGGTGAAAAGGGTAACAAATACTTTCTTAGGACAAATGCAAACTGTTACTGCTTGCCCAACCTGTCATGGAGAAGGACAAACGGTTACTGCAAAATGTACATCCTGCCGTGGTGAGGGAAGGGTATATGGCGAAGAAGAGATTAGTATAGATATTCCTGCAGGGGTACAAGAAGGTATGCAACTAAGCATGAATGGAAAAGGAAATGCAGGTGAAAGGGGAGGAGCTAATGGCGATTTAATTATCCAGATCGAAGAAGAATCACATGCCGAATTACATAGAGATGGGTTGAATGTAGCTTATGACCTTTACATTTCTTTCCCTGATGCCGTTTTTGGTACAAGTGTAGAAGTACCTACCATCGACGGACGTGCCAAAATAAAGATTCCCGCAGGTACCCAAAGCGGTAAGATATTTAGACTTAAAGGAAAAGGTTTTCCCGAAGTACAAGGATATACAAAAGGCGATCAGTTGGTATATGTAAATGTATGGACGCCGCAAGAGTTAAATAGCGAAGAAAAGTCTATGCTTGAGAAACTAAATGCAGGCAACAATTTCAAACCAAGACCCGATAAAAACAACAAGAGTTTCTTCGAAAGGGTGAAAGAAGCGTTTAACTAGAGAAAATTTGTAAAGATTATAAGAAAGGCTGTGTGAAGTGAGTACATTTCAGGCAGCCGTTCTTTTTTTTACCCGTTAGCTAATTTTATTCAGAATATAGTCTCCTCCCGAAAGTGAAGTTGACCCAAGAGGGCGTCATAACAATTTGTACATCTGTTGTGCCAGAAAAAAAATGGGAATGACGTGAACTTGTAACATATTATTGATTTAACCGACCCCAAACCCAGTGAGCGTAATATCGACGATAGGAGACATCTCCCAGAAAACAGGGCACGTCATTGTAACGATAGGAGATACCTGCCCGATAAAAGTCAACGTCATTTCGCCCACAGGAGACATCTCACTGAATATTGGTCACGTCATTCTTAGCCACCAAGCAGCTTTTTTAAAATGATAAAAAAATAAATGAACAATTACTACAATCCCCCAAAAAGCAACTTGTTTTGTTAAAGTGTACCACCTTTTTATTAGCCCACCAATAGCCTAAT
>CAISCV010000187.1 GCA_903883945.1 uncultured Chitinophagaceae bacterium
AGTATCGGGTCAGTACAGGTCTGAAAGAGGAGCAGAACGTTTTGCAATCATAAGGTCAGTCATGGATACTATCAAAAAGAGCAACAAGGATATCTTGGAGGCTATCATGGTTTTATGCTATAACTATGCTGAGTAGTAACAAATAAAGAATTATGTTAGCAAATCTTAAATTCAACATTGCAGCAATCGTAATAACAGGAATGCTATTTACTGCTACCATTACAGCACCATTTACCAAGATGTTCGGAAAACATTACAATGAAAAGAAAGACTTTTCATGCTGCAAGCAGGACCAGTTGGTATTGCATCACTATTACACAGTCAATGTGTTTTGGGTAGAAGTAGCCGATGGATACACCGAAGAGAAAACAGTTAAGAAAAGTATAGGTGGATGTAATATTCAGTGTACAGACTAATTATTTTTCAACATCCTGTATCAAAACACTTACAAGCTTCCCCAAAAGGGAGGCTTTTTTATTACAAAGAACTTGCTTGTATCAATTAATCTAATTGTATGGGTGTATCAATTGGGGTGGAATCTTCCAACTTAAGGAATGTTTTCTGAAATATAAGAATGATGACGACACCTACTGAGATTGAAGCATCTGCCAAATTGAAAATGGGATCGAAGAAGGTGAATTCACTATCGCCAATAAAGGGAATCCATGAGGGCATGTGTTCAATTTTGATGATAGGGAAGTAAAGCATATCCACCACTTTACCGTGTAGAAAGCTTGCATATCCACCACCTTTAGGAAAAAGGTGAGCTACATTTGGAAAGCAATCGCTACTATTCTCAAATATTATCCCATAAAACAAACTATCTATAAGATTACCCAAAGCACCCGCAAAAATCATCCCAGCACAAATGATAAATCCTTTATGATATTTTTTATCTATAAAGCCTTTCAATAAAAATACCCCCCATATTACAGCAAAAAGCCTGAAAAGAGTTAGAATAATTTTGCCAATATCTCCACCAAACTTCCATCCCCAAGCCATCCCTTCGTTTTCAACAAAGTAAAGTGAGAAATTAGGAACAACTCCGTTCGAACCTAAAACTGCATGGTTTTCATGCAAAAAATAGTGCGTTTTGATATAAAATTTTAAAGCTTGATCTATTAGGATAATACCCGATATGATTGCTGCTAGCTGTTTACCTTTCATATACTTTTCTTTAAAGTCGGGGCAAATATAAGGTTTGCTTCTTTTGACCTTACAAAGCCTTCAACTGTACCAGATAGTTTAACAGGTTTATGAGAGAATAATAGCAAATTCACGCTTATATTTTGACAGTTAAAAGTTATTACTCTTGTCATCATGGCAGAAAAAAGGGGGTGGTATTGTGTTTGATTGCGTTGTTTAACTTTTAATTAAATGAATAATTAAACAAATTTAAGTTATGCAAAAAGGACAAATCAGGGTTCAGACAGAGAACATCTTCCCTATCATCAAAAAGTTTTTGTACAGCGATCACGAAATTTTTTTACGTGAACTGGTAAGTAACGCAGTTGATGCCTCTCAAAAGGTAAAAACGCTTTCTAGCATTGGTGAAGCAAAAGGCGACTTAGGCGAATTGAGAATAGATGTGATTTTAGATACCAAAGAAAAAACCATTACCGTGCAAGATAAAGGTGTGGGTATGAGTAGCGAGGAGGTAGATAAGTACCTAAACCAAGTGGCTTTTAGTGGTGCCGAAGAGTTTTTGACCAAGTATAAAGATGCTAACATTATCGGTCATTTTGGACTTGGATTCTACAGTTCATTTATGATTAGTGAAAAGGTAGATGTTCTAACGCAATCATATAAAGAAGATGCCCCTACTGTTTTCTGGAGTTGCGACGGTAGTCCCGAATTTGAATTATATGAAGTAGAAAAGAAAGAACGGGGTACCAAAATTATCATGCATGTAAACGAAGAAAGCACAGAATTCCTAGATGCTTACAGGTTAAAAGGAATCCTAGAGAAGTTCTGTAAATTCTTGCCAATACCTATCTTCTTTAGTGAAGAAGGTGCAAAGGAAGAAGACATCAAGCAAATAAATAATCCTAACCCCATCTGGACCAAGAAACCTAATGAGCTAAGTGATGATGACTATAGAAATTTCTACAAAGAGTTATACCCAATGGGCGAAACTCCCCTGTTTTGGATACACCTTAATGTAGATTATCCTTTCAATTTAACTGGTATCTTGTACTTTCCTAAAATTAAACAGAGTTATGAAATACAAAAAGACAAAATACAGCTGTACAGCAACCAAGTATTTGTTACCGATGAAGTAAAAGAAATTGTTCCCGAATTCTTGATGTTGTTACATGGTGTTATTGATAGTCCTGATATTCCTTTGAACGTAAGCCGAAGCTACTTGCAAGGCGACCCAAATGTGAAAAAGATAAATAGCTACATCACCAAAAAAGTAGCGGACAAGTTGGAAGAGATATTTAGAAACGACCGTGAATCTTTCCAAGATAAATGGGAAAGCCTTGGTTTGTTTGTGAAATATGGAATGATGACTGATGACAAGTTCTTGGAAAAAGCCAATAAGTTTTTGGTGATGGAAGATGCTACTTCTCCCAAATCTATTACACAAGAGGATGGTCAGGTAGTTTCCAAAAAAACTTTCTATACCTTGGATGAATACAAAACAGCTACAGAAGTTTTGCAAAAGAACAAAGAAGGGAAGAATATTATTTTATACACAACCGACCCAATACATCAAGATGTATACATTCAAGCTTGTTTGGCAAAGGGTTTTGTAGTTATCAAATCTGAAACTTTAGTAGATGCAGCCTTCATTAACCATATGGAAATGAAGTGGGAAAATGTAAGTTTTGTTCGTGTAGATGCAGACATAGTGGATAATCTTATAGATAAACAAGAAAACCAAGAAAGCATTTTGAGCAAAGACGAACAAGAGACTTTGAAAAAATTGTTCGAGATTCCGGCTAATAATTTACACCTTACTGTAGAGATAAAGGGCTTGATAAACAACCCTGCACCAGTGGTAGCTACCCGTCCCGAGTTTATGCGTCGAATGAAAGATATGGGTGCAGCCGGTGGTGGAATGGGTGCATTCTACGCACAGATGCCCGATGAAGTAACCCTTACTGTGAATGGTAATCATGCAATTTATCAAACTTTGTTAAAAGAAATTGATATAGATAAGCAAGGTAAACAAATAAGAAATTTAGCCGACCTAGCTTTGTTGTCTCAAGGTTTATTGAAAGGAAATGAGCTGACAAGTTTTATAACTAGAAGCGTTGAATTGATGAATAACTAATAAAAGATTTAGTTTAAATAGTAGCCAGCCCCACAAAGGCTGGCTTTTTTATATATACAATTTCCAAATTCAACAAGCGGGCATACTTGGCGTAGTTTTTCTTTCGAAAGTATTGTTTTTGTTATTAGATGAATAAATACCCTACTTGTGCAAGCGTATTCAAAAATATGAAACTATGAAGGAATTTCATTTTGTTCACATCTCTTACTCAATTTTAACAAGCGCTTTCTTTTAGAACTAAACCCTACTGATACAATAAAACCCTCATTATATTTATAAAGGGCCACATTTACACAGAAATAGAATTGATTAATGCTGATAATTGGCACGAGCTCATAAACAATTTATTGGGTGGGAAGAAATAAAAGAATACACCTGAATTTGTTTGCTGATTGTGGTGCTTTTTAATGGCTATCAATAAAAACAAACAGCAAGTACTTGAAATTCATTTTATTGAAAAAATGGTTGTTTTGGGTAATGGTGCTATTGCAGAATTTGATACAACAGGCTCTATAATGGTAAAATTAAAAAACACAACTGCAACTTGTAATGCCTTTGTATTGGAAGGTGACACAGAAACTTTATTGGGTGCAATCCCTATGGAAGAAATGGATGTATTGATTCATCCAAAAAGGCAAGAACTTGTTCCAAACCCAAAAATCCTATGTATGCAGTATTAAAAATTAAATAGTTAGTCGGCGTTAGTTTGTGAAATTTTTTACTTCCTTTCCAACAACCCCTTAGAAATATTCAACATCATAGTTTCCTCAAAGTGATTAGACATTAACTGTAACCCAAATGGCATTCCATTACTATGTTTAAACAAAGGAATTGAAATAGAAGGTACGCCTACTAAATTAGAGAATACAGTGAATATGTCCGCAAGATACATCTCAATTGGATCATTGCTTTTCTCGCCAATCTTAAAAGCTGTAGTAGGCACAGTAGGACAAAGAATGGCATCATAGCTACTAAATACTTCACTTGTTTTATCGCAAAGTAACTTTCTTACCTGTTGTGCCTTGGTAAAATAGGCGTCAAAATAACCTGAACTTAATACGAAGGTTCCCAACAGAATACGTCTTTGAACTTCCTTTCCAAAACCTTCACTTCTTGTCTTCTTATACATAGTCGTAAGGTCGTCTGATGGTTTCAAATCTGCACGATAGCCAAACTTAACACCATCAAAACGAGAAAGGTTGCTGCTTGCCTCTGCGGTTGTCAATATATAATAGGTAGGTACCACATAAGGCAATAAGCTAAAGTCAACGGGCTCAACTGTATGTCCTTCTTCCTGTAGTTTAGCGATATATCCTTTAATGTTAGTTGCAATTTCTTTATCTAACCCTTCGTGTTCCAAAACCTCTTTAAAATAAGCAAAGCGATACTTTTTATTAGGTTCAGCCACTTCTTGAGAGTAGGAAGGAACGGGCTTTACCGAAACTGTACTATCAAAATCATCCGCACCAGCAATCACTTCCAATACCAATGCAGTATCCTGAATATCAGTGGAGAAAATACCAATCTGATCGAAAGAAGAGGCATAGGCAATTAACCCATAACGAGAAATACGACCATAAGTAGGCTTTATACCAATGATGCCGCAGAAATCTGCCGGCTGACGGACAGAACCTCCTGTATCACTTCCCAAACTAAACATACACAGCCCCGCTTGAACAGCTACTGCAGAACCACCAGAAGAACCACCGGGAACACGACTTTCATCTAAGGCATTTTTAACCGCCCCGTAAGCAGAGTTTTCATTGCTACTTCCCATGGCAAACTCATCGCAGTTGTTCCTACCAATAATGATAGCCCCTTCCTGCAATAGTTTCTCGACAACTGTCGCATTATAAATAGAGGTAAACCCCTCCAATATTTTAGAGGAAGCACCCACCTTGTGTCCTTTATAACAAATAACATCCTTGATTGCACATATTACTCCATGTAATTTCCTTAGTGGTTTTCCTGCAGCTCTATCAGCATCTAGCTGCGCGGCTTTTGACAAAGCTTCTTCTGCAAAAACTTCCAGATATGCATTCAGGTGTTTGTTTTCCTCAATCTTAGCCAGATAGTGTTGTACAGCTTGTGTACAGCCATTGGTGCTAGTAGACAAAAACTGATGGTATTGCTTAATTGAACTGAACGTAAACAAAACGAATTATTTTAAGATTGAACTATTAATTGATTAACTCCACTCCGGGTCTACTTTATTCTTTTTCTCTACCCTTTTGCAAAGTAAGATACTTATTTCATATAGCAAAACCAATGGAATAGCACAAATGATTTGGCTAAGCATGTCGGGGGGAGTAATGATGGCCGCTACGACGAAAATAATTAGGACGGCATATTTCCGAACTCTCTTTAAATAAGAAGCTGTAACAATATCAGCTTTTGCCAAGAAATACATTACCAAGGGGAGCTGAAAAGCCAATCCTGCACCTAGTATAAGCGGGATAATCGTATTGAAATAACTATTGATAGTCCATAGATTTTCTATGTTATCGTCTAGTGAGAAATTGGCAAAGAAGTTTACAGTATAAGGAGCCAATACAAAATAGCCAAAGAGCACACCTATAAAGAATAAAAAGGATACCCAGAAGATAACCCCTCTGGTATTTTTGGCTTCTTTATCCGTTAATCCGGGTTTGATAAAATTCCAGAATTGCAAAAACACATAAGGGAAGGCGAGAATGAAACCACCAATCAATATAATGTTAAAGTACACCCCAAACTGACCGCCAACAACATTGCTTTGCATCTTGATATTTATCTGATGAAGGCAAAGTGTTGAGGCAAGATTGAGTTTGTTACCTACCCTACACAAGAATGTATACGTAAAAAAATCGGGGTGCATAGGCCCCATTAAAATCTTTCTTACGATAAAATTATTATAGTAGGCAACTAGGCAAGCACCTATTGCTATGGCAACTGCCGATTTAAAGATATGGCTTCTTAGTTCATCCAGATGCTCGAAGAAAGACATTTCTCTCGTTTGAGATCTGTTGATATTCTTACTAAAAATATTGAATAGAAGCTTTATCACTTAACGTAAAATATTTTATATAAAAAAACCTCGCAGTAATTAATTGCGAGGCTCTAATAAATTAATCAAATAGGTAGAACCTATTTTGTAGAGGTATTTTTATCTGCAGGTTCATTTACATGATCTTCAATTTCCCTTCTTACATTGTCTTTAGCATCCTTAAACTCTCTGATACCTTTTCCCAAACCCTTCATCAACTCAGGAAGCTTCTTACCTCCAAACATCAACAAAACAATCAATCCAATGATTATCATGTGGCCGCCGCTGAATAAATCTCCCATAACTTTTATTTTTTATTATTAAAAAAACAAAGTTAACCGTAAATATAGTTTACTTACAGTTAAAGTAAACATATTACATACGTTTTTCCTTAATTCTAGCGCTCTTACCGCTACGTTCACGTAGGTAAAACAACTTAGCTCTACGAACTTTACCAACTTTGTTCAAAATAATTGAATCGATGTTTGGAGACAATATAGGAAACAAACGTTCAACGCCTACACCATCAGATATTTTACGAACAGTGAAAGAAGCAGTTGCCCCTGTTCCTTGTTTCTTAAGAACATCTCCACGGAATCCTTGAATACGCTCTTTACCACCTTCTACAATTTTGTAGTTAACAGTTACGTTGTCACCTGCCTTAAACTTAGGAAGTGTCTTTGCAACTGTAAGTTGTTCGTGGATATATTTTACTGCCTCTTGCATAACATTAAATTTTTTCGGACTGCAAATGTATGAGTCTAATTTTATTAAACCAAAATAAAACTGCATTATCTGCCAAAATGTTTATTAAAATACTTATTTATACCTCGAAAGCAGCCAAATATCAGGTATATACACGTGATAATTGCTGCCAAGCCAATTTGTAATCCTCCAAATAAAGCTAGATGAAACAATACCTTCCCTATTTTGAACTAAATTTTCTAGTCCATCATTCATCGCATCTTCATACTTAATACTATAATATTGTGGGATATTGGATTGCTGATTTAAAATTGAAAGAAATGTTGCCTTATCCTTTATCACCGTAAAATGCAACTTACTTTCCGACAAAAAATGATACTCTAAGTTACTTTCTGTGGTATAAGGGCTTTGCTTGTAGCAGATGATTGTTTGTTGTGGGTCTTTGAATGTTGCATTTATCCGTTTAATAAACTTTACGGGTTGTTTGTATGGTTCAAAAGCAAGAAGTATAACAAATAATACATTAATAAATACCGAAAAGCCCACTCCTAGTTTCACTAGCCATCCCCCATATTTATTGTTCCAAAGGTTTGCAATAACCCGTTGCGTACTTGTAGAACTTCTATAAGCTTCTGCTGCCAGATAAACCATAAAGAATAGTACCGGAAACACAAATCGCTCTTCTTTATGGCCCACCGCACTATGCCCCAACACAAAGAAAAGCATTGCCATTGCATAGGGATTCTTATAATTTGCAAGACTCTTGGCAAATAATCCGAAGAGAAAAAAAGAGAGCAAGGGAACCGTCAATGCAGCCAATATTGCTATGTAAAACCACCAGGGAGACGTGCCAAAAGAAGCAGCCTTCCCTTCTACAATGTTTGCATAAAAATAATTGTAAGGAGTAAAGCACATTTTTCCATAGAAACTAACGTCTAAATACATGTTTACAGCTACTCCAATTAAGAAACCTGCTTTTGTTGCAAACATCTTTTTTATAGATTTAGGGTAGTTTATCAGCCACCAAATCCCTAAACCAACAAAACAGAATGCAACTTGAAATCTGAAATAGAAAGAAAATGCCATCACAATACCTGCCAGCAAACACCACATCCAATGCGTGTCTTTCCTAAGACCTTTTTCGAGAATCAGGATAGAAAGTAGCAGAAATAATCCACCCATTGCTTCGGCACTAAAACTGCATCGAAGGAATGGCACTATCCCCAAGAAGTTGGTGAGCAGTAAAAGAAGGAAAAGGTATTTCTCCTGACCAAACTTTTTAATGATTAAATAATTACACCATACAAAACCCAGTATCCCCACAAAAACGTGGGTCATAGAGAAGATAAAGAAGCGGTTTGAGATGCCTATGGACGTGAAAAATCGGTATATCCATACAAAAATATAAGGCTGTAAAGAAGGGCGAATCTGCTCTCCAAATTCCCAGGTAAGATTCTTTACCGGAGTAAGTCCTAGCTTGTAAGAAGCTAGTTCTATGATTTGAAAGTACTCATCCGAATGAAAAAAGTAGGTATGCCAGGCAGTGAACATCTGTAAGATGAAAGCTATTGCCAGTAGTATTTTTATCCGTGTATCTTTTAATCGCATATACCTGTGCTATAAACGCCAAAAGTAGCCAACTTAATTGACGTGTCTTTTTACTTTTATAAATTCCTTTTATATATTCAGCCGCCTTAGGTGTTCCGAACAGCTCACTTCGCCGAAGGTTGTGTGTTTTACACCAACATCAATAAACGACAGAATCCTACCTTTACACCTCAGCAGTACTGTATGTTACAGTTGATATTAAATAGAAATGAAACGATGCAATTTAAACAGATGTTGGTGAAGTACAAACCACATCGGCTACGTTCGGAATACCAACGAGGGCTGAAAGCTCCATTGTACGGGATAGTCCCTTCTTTTTACCATTTCCTATTCCTTTCCAACCCAACAGAACAAAAATTCCCTCACCTCCCTTTCTAAAACTGATGTAAATCATTTTTTACCCCACCCTTTTACAACACTTTTGCAGCCACTGTTTTAGTTGGATAGCTTTTTCAGTTTATATTTGTTCATTATTCACTTTTTTTAAACAACCTCATGATAAAGCAAACATTGCATCAATTTCATATCCCGGTTATGGGACTTGGGTTCACTATTGATACACCACTAAAAGTTGCACGCTATGGCATTTCTTCGGTCATGTCTATCGTGGAGGATGGTATCATCGAACAAATGCGCGAGTTTTATTGCCACCAAGCGGGGTTCCCCTACCTCGAAATTTCAACAGAAGTAGAAGATTATCGTGCTAAAAGGATAACAGCTTATCTTAACCTTGTTCATTACCTAATAGGCGAACAAGTGAAAGTCTTAAAAAATCAACCTTTCGAAGAAGGTTCCGACATTGTAAAATACTTTGAACTATTACCAGATAATTGTGAGGTAAAGTTGTTGTACTTAACCATGTTGCACACAACCGATGCCGACAAAAAAGTAGCATTGCAAAACGAATTACGCACCAAAATAGTTCGTGGTGCTGCCGATGTAAACATAATGGCTAAGGTAGATAAGAATAATTACGACAAAAATGGTCAGGTATTACCCAATGAATTTTCTGATGCATTGTGTGCATTGAGAGGCTTTGCCAATAGTCATACAGATGCATCTATTGTTTTTTCTGCCGGATATAACCCAAGATTATACAATTATATAGATAGTTTCCCCGACTTTTTGCCCAACGAACAAGGTAAGCTGGCAAAGACCGTTATTTTGAAAGTAAGTGATTACCGTTCTGCTTTAACGCAAGGAAAAATATTGGCCAAGAAGGGCGTATGGGTATCTGAATTTAGAATAGAAAGTGGTCTAAACTGTGGCGGTCACGCTTTTGCTACTGATGGCTTGTTGCTAGGTCCCATTCTAGAAGAGTTTAAGAATAACAAACAAAGCCTGGAAGCCGAGTTGTATGCTATCTGTAACCAGGCACTTACGGCAAAAGGATTACCTGTTTTTCAATCTCAGCCCTACATCCGTATTACGGTTCAGGGAGGTATTGGCACCGCAAACGAAAACAACTTTTTGCTTACCTACTACCAAACAGATGCTACAGGTTGGGGTAGCCCATTCTTGTTGGTTCCCGAAGCAACCAGTGTTGATGAGGAAACATTATTAAGCCTGTCTACCGCTTCACCTGAGGACTACTTCCTGAGTGGTATCTCACCTCTAGGCGTTCCATTTAATAGTTTCAGTAAAGCTTCTGCCGAAGTACAACGCGCTAAACGTATCGCAGATGGACGACCAGGAAGCCCTTGTACCAAGAAATTCCTGGTATCAAATACCGAGTTCTCCGAAATACCCATCTGTACGGCTTCCCGCAAATATCAGAACCTCAAAATAAAGCAATTACAGGCAGAAGGTTTTTCTGCAGAAGAACTGCAAGAAGAAATTGATAGTGTTACCGTGAAAGAATGTTTGTGTGAGGGGTTGAGTATGGCACCCTTGTTAAAAAATGGAATAGATCCTGCATTAAAGAATACGTCTAGAGCGGTGGCTGTTTGCCCTGGTCCCAATCTTGCCTATTTCTCTGGTGTGTTTACGCTAAAACAAATGGTAGATCATATCTATGGTCGCATCAATATTCTGAATGCCGTAAAGCGTTCTAATCTTTTTGTGAACGAATTGCGGATGTACGTTTCCTATTTGGAAAAAGAAATAGAAAAAAATATCGATACAATTACAGCTAACAAGAGCAGACAATTAAGAACATTTCAGCAGAATTTGTTGAAAGGAATTGAGTACTATCATACACTTACTGCTTCTATCAAAAATGAAACCTCGCATTATATTGAGGAAATGAAAGAAGAATTAGCAAGCTTTGAAAGAATTATTGCTGCAATGACAGTACCTGCAGAGGTAAAAGTAGTTTGCGCTTAATAAAGATATTTGTCATATAGTTTCGCAACATAGCCACACGACATTTTGTGTGGCTTTTTTATTGCCCACAACTAAACGGTTGGCATAACTTTAAAACGATGAATTTGAAGGGTTATAGTAGGTGAAGGAAAATAAAAATTGGTAGGGATTAACAATCATTATTTTTCTCTTTGGTTCTTTGCATACAAAACTAAACTTTAGAGAATCACTTGTCGTTTATAAAGATAAATATATTACTATTTTATTAAAATTTATATATTTGTGCATTGCTTGTAAATAAAATAGTATACAAATGAAGCCTTTAATAGAGAAACTTCCGCTTAGTCAAAACAATTCTTTCGTTGCAAATATTCATACAACTCCCAACTTCGAAGTGCCTTGGCATCAACACATAGAGTATGAACTTATCTTATTTATCAGGGGTGAGGGTCATAGTTACATTGGAAACTATGTTGGCAATTTTATTGTGGATGATATATACTTTTTGGGAAGCAACCTACCCCATACCTTTCAAAAGGATAATCCAGATTTGGTAACAAGTGCTATTGTAATACACTTTAATGAAAATTTTTGGGGAGATACTTTCTTGAATCTTCCTGAATGCAAGCAAATAAATAATCTATTAAAGACATCACTCAGGGGTCTTTACATAGAAGGGAAAACTAAAATTGCATTAGGTAATTTGATTAAAAGATTGGTTGACGCCACTGGCTTTGAAAGAATTCTTTTGTTAATGGAATGTCTGCAGTTGATGGAGAATAACCAAGAGTATACAACACTATCTACCCAAGAAGTAAGAGAATTCAATCCGAAAAATAAGGAACGTATCGATAAGATATTCCAATTTACGATTACTAATTTCCAAGAAGTTATCAAAATTGAGGAAGTTGCTAAGCATGCCCAAATGAGTGTTCCAGCTTTTTGTAACTACTTTAAGAAGAGCACTAAGAAGACTTACATTGATTTCTTGAATGAAATACGAGTTGGATATATCTGCAAGCAATTGGTAGATACTACCAAAACAATTGAGTCTATTTGTTATGAAAGTGGGTTTAATACCATTGCTAACTTTAATAAACAATTTAAAAAGGTAAAGCAAACGACGCCCTCAAAGTATCGGAAGCAATTTTTGGATCGGGTTATCAGCTAGTAATGGGGTTTACTTTCGTTTTATTAAGCTTTATATAGGTAAATATCAATCCAAGGATTAGTATATACGATATAATATTGAATGTGGTGTGATGATCTACATACCTACTAATTGGCCAATTATTTCGCAAAGCCGTTAGTAAAAATGCTACTCGGATACAGTTTATTAACCAGATAATAATACAACCCCCAATTAGCCAATATACTTTCTTAGTAAACTTTGTTTTATTTGCTATCACAAAAGCAGCCCAAAAACTCATTACACCATATCCAATGCAGTCATAGCCCATGTGCAATTTCTTTGGGGAGTTCGTTACATGAATGATTATTCTATCTTCTATATAGCTTTCCACTCCTATTAGTTTACAAAAGAATTCACTTGTTCTAAGTACCGAATACCTCAACCAATCAATATAATTTAAATAATCTCTTAAGAAAAGGTAAAACGGATTGCTTGCCCTATAAGTGATACTTATAAAAACAATACAGAAAAAATATAATAAGGCAAAAAGAGATAAGAACTTTATTATAAACAAGAATCCTTCACTTTTAAATAAACTTTTCAGCATAAGACTAAAGACATAAGTCATAAGTAGTAAGCCAAAAGTCGTAAGTAGCACCTATCACTAGCGCTTACTTACGACTTACAACTTATTACTTACGACTAAAATTATTTCAATTCTCCCACCATTTCTACTGGCACTACCCAAGCATCAAACTCTTCTGGAGTCACATAACCCAAGGCTACAGCTGTTTCTTTTAGAGTGCTGTGGTTTTTATGCGCTGTTTGTGCAATTTCGGCAGCTTTATAATAACCAATCTTTGTGTTCAAAGCGGTTACCAACATCAGGCTGTTATCTACGTGCTTTTTAATGTTTGCTTCCAAAGGAGCAATACCTACCGCACATTTGTCATTGAAGCTTACACAACCATCACCAATCAATCTGGCACTATGTAAGAAATTATAAATCATTACTGGTTTAAACACATTCAATTCAAAATGTCCCATACTTCCACCAATGTTTATGGCAACATCATTACCCATTACTTGTGCAGCAATCATGGTTAATGCTTCGCACTGAGTAGGATTTACCTTGCCTGGCATGATAGATGACCCTGGTTCATTATCTGGAATAAACAATTCGCCAATACCACTTCTAGGCCCACTGCTAAGCATACGAACGTCGTTTGCAATCTTCATCAAACTAACGGCAACTGTTTTAAGCGCTCCATGTGCTTCTACAATTGCATCATGAGCAGCCAATGCTTCAAATTTATTTTCGGCAGTTATAAAAGGTAAACCTGTAAGAGTAGCGATATGTTTTGCAACATTTTCAGAATATCCTTTTGGGGTGTTGATACCCGTTCCTACGGCAGTACCACCCAAAGCCAATTCGCTAAGGTGTGCCAATGTATTTTTGATAGCCTTCAATCCATGATTCAACTGACTTACATAACCACTCAGTTCTTGCCCAACAGTCAATGGAGTAGCATCCATAAAATGGGTACGACCTATTTTTACTACATGCATAAACTCTATACTCTTAGCTTGTAGGGTATCACGCAGTTTCTCTATACCAGGAATAGTAGTCTCTATCAATATCTTGTAGGCAGCAATATGCATAGCCGTTGGGAAAGTATCGTTGCTTGATTGAGACTTATTTACATCATCATTAGGATGAATAAATTTGTCTTTATCCGTTAATGCCCCCCCTTTTATAACGTGTGCACGGTAGGCAACTACTTCATTTACATTCATATTGCTTTGCGTACCACTTCCTGTTTGCCAAACAACCAATGGAAAGCAATCATCAAGTTTTCCTTCGGTTATTTCATCACAAACCTGACCAATTAAGTCGCTCTTTTCTTTACTTAAAACACCCGCATCGAGGTTGGTAAGTGCTGCAGCTTTTTTAAGGTATGCAAATGCCTTAATTATTTCTTTGGGCATCTTGTTGATGTCTTGTGCAATCTTAAAATTCTCAATGCTACGTTGTGTTTGTGCACCCCACAAAGCGTTTATAGGTACTTTTACCTCGCCCATGGTGTCTTTTTCAATCCTGAATTCCATAATAGTTCTTTTTATGATTAATACATTAATTTTTCGAGCGCAAAAGTAAGTGAGCGTGCGTAGTATTTTTATGATTAAATACCATATAAAGCACTGTGTTTATGACTATGCTAGATATATATTACCACTTACCCTTTTCCTACACGCCCAATGAATCATATTTTACAGTCTTCTCCCACAAGGTTCCACAAGTAGCAACGAAGGTTTGGTGAATAGGGTCTTTATGATAAACATCTATATCGCCGGGTTCATCAAAAACCATTAATAAGGATACATGATAGTTCTTTAAAGGATCATCTGCCTTAAAGGTTTGAGGGACACCAATGTGATGGTATTTTATTTGTTTAACCGTTACCAATTGATGCAACCCATCTATCAACTTCTGTTTGTCGGTATCACTGTCTGGGTTTTTCAGCCAATAATAAACTACGTGCATCAAACTTTGCTTATTTACAATTCGTCTGTTACTAATGCCCGAAGCGGTAGCTGCAATGGTAGCAAGGCTGGCAGCAGCTAGAAACTTTCTTCTGGATAAATTATTCATACGTTAATATTTCATGGTGCAATTCGTTGCAAAAATACATTAGCAGCGTAAGCCAAAGCAGGTGCGTGTATAAATATATGCTAAAGTATGTTTACACGGCTACTTTACTAGTAACTGTGGAAACCGAAAACCCTCTTTGTTGGAAACAAAAACGGGTCGCATTACTGCAACCCGCTTACAAACAAACAAAAAACAAACCTCTTTATTCTGCTTCCGCAATTACTTCTTTAACTTCTGGAATCATACGTTTCATCATTCCCTCTATACCTGCCTTCAACGTAATCATCGATGAGGGGCAACCACTGCAACTACCTTGCAGCATCAGGTTTACGGTGCCTTCTCTATAACTTCTAAATTGTATGGCACCACCATCCATTTCAACAGCAGGCTTTACGTAGTTTTCTAATAATTCTTTTACGCGTTTTACAATGTCATCATCATCTGCACTTACGGTATTGCTCGCTTCCTGACGGGTTTTAGCCACTTCTTCTTCATTAACTACTACACCGCCATTCTCTAGATATTCCTTTAAGAATTGTTTGATAGTAGGTATTACATCTTGCCAGTCTTCTGTATCTGCCGTCTTAGAAAGGGTGATGAAGTTGCTAGCAATAAACACACTTCTGATGAAAGGAAAGCTAAACAATTCTTTTGCCAATGGAGAGGGACCTGCACTTGTTTCATCTGCAAAATCGATACTCTTTCCAGGATATAAAAGCTTGTTTGCCACAAACTTCATCGTCTCGGGATTGGGTGTCATCTCGGTATATATGCTGATGATGGGGTTGCCTGTCTTAATCATAATCTCACTATTTAAGCTGCAAATATAATAAACCCTATTTAGCTAAACGTCTATTAAGTAGTTCTCTCTAGTTAATAGGGCTATAATTTCGCCTATCGAAAAGTTTATTTACCACATAGACACGATAGGCACATAGAAAGTTAGGATAGAAAACGTTGCACTTTCGGGTCTCATAGACTCGAGTATAATTTCTTTCTATGTTTCCTTATGTAAACTAATGTATCACACCATGCGCCTGCTGTGCTTGTGTGGTAAATACTTATTTAAGATAAAACCGTAATAAGTCCCTTGATAATGGCTCCCAACTTCACAGCTTCAAATATCTTGCTTTCGCTATAACCGTGTTGCAATACACTCTTCTCGTGTGAGGTAACACACATTTCGCATCCATTTATAGAAGAAACAACCAGGCTTAACAGTTCGAAGAATGCTTTGCCCAATACAGGATTCATCATAATACTCATTTTGATGCCTGCCGGTTGATTGCTATAGAATTCTTTATCCATAAAGTGTCTGAACCGGTAGAACACATTATTGGTATTCATCAAGGAGGTACAAGCTACTACTTCTGCAATTTCAGCATCAGTGGCACCTGCTGCTATGGCCATTTTGGTAAATGACTCTTTCAGCAAGTCGAACTTCTCATTGATGGCGATACTCAAAGCCAATAACAAAGCCTCTTTCTTGTCTAGGTGTTGGGTATTGTTCAGTACATTACCTACATTAATCTTGAGGTCTTTTATGTAGCGTGCATCTGTACCGATGAGTGCCAACGCATTGGCAGACGGGGTATAATCGGGTATTTGTAACTCGGCTAACAAGTTTACAAACGTTTCATTTTGTATCATAAATCTTTAGTTTAAGAAGGTATTAGGTAATAAGTCATAGGTAATAGGTTACTAAGAAAAAACTTAATACCTACTACCTAATACTTACAACCCTGTCTTAGTTCGCTGCCAACTGTGCAGTTAATGTTTCCTGACCATTTGTCCAGTTGCAAGGGCAAAGTTCGTCTGTTTGTAGGGCGTCTAATACACGCAAAACTTCTTGAATGTTACGACCAACACTTAGGTCATAAACACTTACCCAACGGATAATGCCTTGTGGATCTACGATAAAAGTTGCACGGTAAGCTACTTTTTCGCCTTCTGCTAAGATACCCAACTCTTCAGCCAATGATTTAGACGTGTCTGCCAACATAGGAAACTTCAAATCTCTAAGGTCTGCGTGGTCTCTTCTCCAGGCTGCGTGTACAAATTCGCTATCGGTAGAGGCCCCAATTAATACGGCATCTCTATCTGAGAAGTCGCTACTCTTTTTGTTGAATTCTGCAATCTCGGTAGGACAAACGAAGGTGAAATCTTTAGGCCACCAAAACATTACAGTCCATTTGCCCGATGTTTCGTTGGAGATTTCTACAAACTCCTTTCCTTTTTCGATAGATACGACTGCTTTCTTTGTAAACTGAGGGAACTTACTTCCTACTGATAAAACGTGATTACTCATTTTGTATTTATTTTAATTGTTTAGACTGCAAAGATGCGCCCTTTTTTGATAGATAATAATTGATAGATGTAATTGATTGATAGAAAAAAACTATCGGCTAGTCATAAGACATAAGTAGTAAGTAATAAGTCTTAAGTAACAAGTCGTAAGTTATAGGCGCTAAGCAGTAAGTCATAAGAAAGGAATATTCTTCTAAACATATTCCCTACACAAGGCGCATTTTTACTTTTTCCTCACTAATCATTAACCATTAATCATTTATCATTAAAGCAAGGTTACCGCAAACCGCCCTGTTATTGCTGCTTCATTTACAATAGTCAGAAACCGGTGGTTGGTAAAATCGGTTACGCCAAAATCAACTACGTCTAGGACGGTTTTTATATTTCCCACAACAGCAATACCAATACTGTCTATCCCCCCGATAGTAGTTGCTAAATACACTTTACTCGCCTGCGTAGTCTTTACACCTAAGGTGTCTCCTGCTTTAAAAGTGTGTGCCATTACGGCTTTTTTATTGGTGGCTAATAAATTGCCTGTAAAAACGGTTTGAGGGTGGATGCGAAGCGTTACCAGATCAAACAAAAGCGGGCACAATACTTCTTTGGTATCAAAATATGTATCCATCATGTTGCCCAGGTTGCGGTACTGCATGTTCATTGCGGCAATACGTGCAATATCAAGGGTGTCGCTCGTGTTCGAAGTTGTTGTTTTAGCCCCTTTTTGCAGGTTGCGCGCCGCCAATAAGTTGGTATGAACGGTTATAATTTCGGCTTTCATATTTGCCAATGCCACTTCGGTGCCAATATTTTTGGCGAGGGTACTATAGGCAGCAATCCTAGCATCGATACCTTTATCATTAAAGGGCGACAAGCCTTTAGGCAATATAGCTACAAAGGCAGGAGACCCTTTTTTGTGCACCTTCAAAATGTCTACCATCCATTCATCTACCAAGGTTTCTTTAGACGATGCCAATAATAACGCTACCGATACCCTGTCACCTTGTTTGGCACCGCCGGTACTGTCTAGGTTACTATATTCATCTATTAGGGTAAGGTGCAAGGGATGGTAACGTTCGTAAAGCGGCAATAGGCCGGGGTAAGTTACTGAAAGTGTTTTTAAAGCCGAGTCGTGAAACTGGCTTATTGCTACTGCTTTCTTTGCGTTGTTTGCTGTTTCGATCTCCATCTGATCGAGAAGGTACTTCCAAGTTGGGTTCATTTTCTTTTTTTTATGATTAATTAATATGACTGTTTAATTAGAAAAACTTTTTTACTGCAAAGTGATTACGACCTTTTCGACAGGCAAGGCTTTTTGCTGCCATGTGCGTAATCGTATGACAGTAAGCAAGGCTTTTTGCTGTCAGGTGCGGAATCGTATGACAGTGAGCAAAGCTCTTTTCTGCCATGTGCGTAATCGTATGACAGTGAGCAAGGCTTTTTGCTGTCAGATGCGTAATGGGTTGGCAGTAAGCAAGGCTATTTGCTGCCATTTGCGTAATCAACTGACAGCAAATAGGCTTCCCCACCCAAAAGGGAGTTCTCCTGTGGCAGCAAAAAAGTTCATCCGTCCCCAAATGCTTATTCAATTCAACTGAAAAAGCATGATCCAAGGGAAAGTATTGGTGAAGATGCGGTGCGTTTATGTGTGTTTGTTGTGCCATTATTCCTACTTATTTAGAAAGCACAAAGGTTTGCTACAACCTACCTGTAAGTAGTATACAATTACTACTAAATGTTGTATAATTCATTGTTTTTTGGAAAGAAGGGGCGGAAAGCGTTACAAATAATAGCCCGTGCATTCAGAATTGACAACTTTCCTAAAGTTGTCAATTCTATTAGCCACCTACTCAAACAGGAAGGCTTCGCTAGCAGCGAAGCCTTCCTTAAAAAAGTACAACTTACGAGATACTGACCATTGTTAGTTTTTTGTAACAAATAATGACTAACATTGCAATCATTAAATATAAAATTATGTAACAGCATTAGATAAAATATAAAAGATATAGCGTTTCGCTTAAATATTTTCTTGTATCTGAAAAGTCGAAAATTCAAGTACCACAAGGAAAGTGAAAGTGGAGACGCTCACGTTAAAACGTGGGCGTTCCTTTTGCTTTGTGGTACGGGTTTCGACTCCCTCAGATGCAAGCAATGGAATTAGCTCACGTTGTTTTTTTGTACCTATCTAAGCAATTAAATCAACTTACAAAATGAGTATCAGTAACCCAAAAAGGCTGTTGGCTGCCTTCATCGCCATCCTATTTACAGTAGCAACTGTCCATGCACAAGCACCACAGTTAATGAGTTTTCAGAGTGTAATTCGTAATAGTAGCGGCGCATTGGTTACCAACCATAGTGTAGGGCTGCGGCTGAGTATCCTGCAAGGGTCAATTACAGGCACAGCCGTATATACAGAAACCCAAACTGCCACTTCCAATGCCAATGGCTTGGTGACTTTACAAGTAGGGGGAGGCACCGTAGTGTCCGGTACATTTTCAGCCATAGATTGGAGTGCAGGACCTTACTACATCAAATCGGAAATAGACCCAACTGGTGGTACCACTTATGGTATTGCAGGAACTACCCAATTGTTGAGTGTGGCGTATGCGTTGTATGCGAATACATCTGGGAGTGCAAATTCTGTTTCAAATATATCTCAAGGGGTGCGTCTCGGTTTTGCAAGCTCTACAACTTGGACTTGTCCTGCGGGTGTTTCCAAGATTACAGTTGAGCTGTGGGGTGCAGGAGGAGGTAGTGGCAGTAATTGGACTGTCGTATATGCAACTACAACAGCTAATGGATTTGGTGGGAATGGTGGTAATGGAGGATACATAAAGACATCATATAGTGTAGTTCCTGGAAATAATTATTCAATCGTAATTGGTCAACCTGGCTCAAATGGTAATTATATCTATGTTGAGCCATACTATAAAGGACTTTCTGGAAATACAAATGGCACAAGTGGTCAAAGTTCAACTTTTGATAATACAATTGTTGCACAAGGAGGTGGAGGAGGTACTACTCCAACTTTAAATCCAAATGGTTATGGTAATGGTGATCAAAAAAATGGGATTGATGGTACTGTTACAAATTTTTCTTATCCAAGTCCTTCATCAGAACTTCCTTTACCAAGTTATGTCCCTTTAAGTTATGTACAACAACGGCAGTATCCAACAACTGTAGCTACTCAAGGCCAGAGTGGGTATGCCGTAATTTCTTATTAAAATAGGCAAATAATTAAAATTTAAGAATCATGGAACAACAAATAATTGAAGCACTTGAAGAGTTTTATGAAAGCAATAATATTGAAAAAGAGAATAAATTTCGTAAAGAATTTCATCAGAAGTTCTTTGAAAAGATGAAAGAAAAGATAAACAATAATGCAAGCAAATTAGGAAAGAACGTTACAATTAAATATGGTTTGATACACAACTCTATTCATGCAAAAGATGAAGTGTATGAAGGTTGTGAAATAGCGGACTTTTTATTCGTTGCGAAAAGACCAAATAATGATTATGGTAATGCTGTATTAATACAAGTTAAATCTGGAGAAGGTTTAGATAATAACAAATCTCAACAAAACCTATATGCAAATTGGAAGCCTTTTTTTATTAAAAGTCTCTCAGCTAGTCCTCGTCACTCGCTGATATCTACTAGGGCTAGCGCACGCTTGTAGCGTGTGTATTCGCTAAGGATAAAATAATAAAAGAAAAGTAGCAAGTTGTTGGCAAGTAGGCACAACAACGGAGAAAATGGCAGCGTACAAACTACCCGAAAGCTTAAAGCTTTCGGGTAGTTGCAACAAGCAGGGTAAAAGAGTTCTTTGATAGATTGGTTTACACGGTTATTGGGCTAGCTAGTTAGTTAGTATAAAACATTTTATGCTATATTGCAGGAATTAAAATTAGGGTTATGATACAGGTATTGGAAAAAAAAGTTAATGCATACTTAGGTTCGAGTAATGGTAAATTTGACTTGGACGTAAAAATGAAGATGTCGCCCGATGAGCAAAACGAATATATAAAACTTCATTGGGATGAAATAGACGCATCTGTAAGGGAATTAGATAAAAATTTGGAAGGTTGTGATAGGTTGGTAACGGATGAAGATGAGATTGCTGATATTGTCAGTAAATATAGGAGGGAACGATATGAAGCATCACTTCGTCATTGATTCATCGGTTTATTTGAACTATATAACCTATGACAAATTATATCGCTTAGAGAATACTATTGTCAAGTATGATTTGGTTTTCTTCGTTAACGACATCCTGTTGGATGAATTGAAAAACAATATACCTAGGATGTTGAAATTCTCATCATGGACTGCAATTGATATCCTCAATAAAATCAAATCTTTCACAACCTTTGTAGAAACAGTTCCAATATTTCAGGATAGTCCTGACCCAAAAGACAACTTCCTCTTCGACCTTGCCTTGCAAACAAACAGTGAAGTAATTGTTACCAAAGAAAAGGCACTACTCAATTTCAAAGATAGCCCAGTCGCCTTACACGACATTAAATGGTTTAAGGAAAAGTTTCCAGTCGAGTTATAATTGATTGTTTACGCCGTTGCTGGTGTCCATCTAGCGCAGGAATGTTTGAATGTGAGCGACTTGCGCAGTGACTCTGTCCTGTGCCTAGCCGTTACTTAATATACGCTTTGCATGGTTTTATAAGACGGCAAACTTCCCGAAAGCTTCAAGCTTTCAGGAAGTTGTAGAAGCAGGGTACAAGAGTTCTTTGATAGATTGGTTTATACGGTTAAAAGCATATAGTAATTAACACAGCTATCTTTGTAAAATGCAAAGCATAACAGAGGCAACTAGATATATTGATAATGCAAAAGACATCTTAAAGGACAAGGCAAACAAAACCGATGGCTATTATCGGGATAAAAAATATGTGAAGATGGCTGGTCATACCGCTTACACAGGCATATTAGTGGCTTTGGATAGTTTCTTTGGCCTTAAGAAGAAAGGAAGAAAGAGTGTGGAGTGGTATAAAGAAGAACTTGGCAAAGTAGATAAGAAAATATCTCTGGCTTTCTCTACAGCTTATTCATTACTTCATTTAGAGATGGGTTATGATGGAGTGCCGAATGCAAAAGTTGCCAAACTAGGTTTTGAAGAAGCAGAGAAAATAATTAATTGGGTAGCTACAAGACAAGAAGTAATGGAGCATTGATTGATAAATCCGCTCAAATTTTAATTATCAAGTAGATAACGTGTAAATCAATTTAAACAATGGTTTACACGTTTTTGTTTGTGTAACCCTAACTTTCATAGGGTTCAAAAACCTATGAAGGTTGTACATTCAAGATAATTAAACTAATAAAAATGAAAAAGTATATAGGGCCCCACTAGTGCAGGAATGTTTGAATGTGAGCGACTGGCGCAGTGACGCTGTCCTGTGCCTAGCCGTTACTTAATATACACTTTGCGAGGTTTTATAAGAGGGCACACTTGTTGAAAGCTTCAAGCTTTCGGGTAGTTGAAACAAGCAGGGTACAAGAGTTCTTTGATAGATTGGTTTACACGGTTAGAATACAAGGTTGCTTTTTATTTTGCAGCAACAGATACAGTTGCTCTAAGTGCTGGCTACTAAGTTTTGGAGTTCTATTGGTAGGTTTCTATGTAAATTTGAAAAATTATAAATATTAAGTAAAGTTATATGGAAAATATTTTATTACAAGGCAATTCTAAGGAGGAAATAAAGTTGATTGCTGCATTGGCAAAGAAAATGGGAATGACGGCAAAAGTTATTAAGAATGATTTTATGGAAGATATAGCATTGGCAAATGCCATGCAAAAGGGTAGAACTTCTGAATATGTAAATACACAGGAGTATCTAAACAAACTGAAAGCCCAATGAAACTCAAGATCGACAAAAGCTTTGTAAAAGATACAAACAAAATTAAAGACACCAAAGTTTTACAGAGTAAGCAGTTTGTATAGAGTAAGTAATTGGTGCGGAAAACAAGGAAACTATTATACATCTTAAAAAATTGGTTGGTTTTAAATATCATTATAGAATAAGGATTGGTGATTATAGGATTGGAGCGGTTATTAATGAAGAGGAAGTGATATTTGAGCGGTTTATTCATAGAAAAGATATGTACAAATACTATCCTTGATTTTTCGCTGTTGCTGGCGTTATTCACCAGTAACAATGAAGGTTAAGTAGCAAGTTGTGGGCAAGTAGACACAACAACGGCGAAGCGGGCAGCGGGTTCAACTTCCCGAAAGCTTCAAGATTTCGGAGGATACAAAAAATTATTTGATATACTGGTTTACTCGTTTAGAGCTCAAGGTTGCTTTTTATTTTGCAGCAACAGGTACAGTCGCTCTAAGTGCTGGCTACTAACTTTTGCAGATTCATTAGAAGGTTTCTATGTAGATTTGAGTAAATTAAATTTATAAGATGAAATTGGCGTTAGAATACATAAATGATACACAAGGCAACCCAAAGATGGTACAATTGCCAGTAACTCAATGGAAACGTATCGTTTCTAAGTTGGAAAAGTATGAACAGGCATTGAAAATAAAAGATGACTTATCAGAAGCCTTTGGCGAGGTTGAAAGAATGAGTAAAACAGGCGGAGAGAAAAGAACATTAAGCTCCTACCTAGATGAATTATAATATCATTCCTTCCATAAGGTTTTTAAAAGAAGCCAAAAGACTGAAGAAGAAATATGGGTAGTTGCGTGATGAATTATTGGAAGTGAACAATAAGCTAAGTGAGCATCCAACTTTAGGTACACCGTTAGGAAATAATACATTCAAAATCAGGATTGCCATCAAGAGTAAGGGAAAAGGGAAAAGTGGCGGCGCAAGAATAATAACCTAAACCATTACTGACAATGAATAAGTTTATCTTTTAACCATTTATGATAAGTCGGAGTTTGGTAGTATTGATGACGGATTATTAGCTAAAATAATAGAAGGGATTAAGCAAAACCCAAGAAATAAAGCTTAAGTTTAATGATTGCTTTTCAATTATTAATTGTCAATTGCAATACGTGTAAATCAATTTTAACTAATGGGTTTACACGTTTTTTATGTGTAAATCTATCCATTCACCAAACCTTTACAGCGTTCAAAACCTCGTAAAGGTTACAATAAAGCTAAAGATGAAAAAGTATTTAGGGTTCATACTACTGTTGATAGTAGTAAATGTAGATGCCCAACAAACCAATGCCACTGCAGGTGTTGATGCAACAGGAAGTGCAGGTACTGCGAGTATTACCGTTGGGCAGCAAGACTATGCAAACTATAGTAGTGTAAGCGGTTACTCTAATGAAGGGGTACAACAGCCATTCGAGTTGTTTGCTGTCAATAACTTATGGACTGGTGCTAGTTCCACTGATTGGTTTACGGCTGATAACTGGTCAGTAGGTGTGCCAACAAATACGATAGGTGCCATTATACCTGTTACAACCAACCAACCTGTTATTAGTAGTAATAATTTTGCTTCGGCAGATAGTTTGGTTATACAAAGCGGTGCAACGCTTACTAATAATGGCACCCTCACGCTGTTTGGAAATCTATCCAATGCTGGTAGCTTACTTAATGTTAGTGGTAGCAATGTAGTGCTCGAAGGGACGGGTATTATCAGTGGTGTAGATACGTTTGCAAAGCTAGAGATGAAGGGTAATTATGCTATTGGAACTTCTCAAACAGATAAAGTTTATATTACCCAAAAGCTAATAAAATTAACTGGTACACTCACCACCAACGACAAGCTAACCCTACTCTCTACTGCATCTGGTTCTGCCATGATAGACGATGAGGGAGGTAGCTTAAGTGGCAAAGCCTACATACAACACTTTACTTCGGGTGCTTTTGGTTACCACCATTTCAGTAGTCCGCTCAGTGATGGAATTGTGGGTATGTGGGGGAATAGAGCCTTCCCATTAGATGGGCCAGATGGTGCACCCGCTTGGACCAGTCAAAGAGGAACCTTGCAGTATTATGATGAAGTAAATAATGGGTATTCGGTATTGGATTCTGGGTATTACAATTATACCAATCCATCCAATACATTGGTGGTAGGGCAAGGATACACCGCACGCCTCAATAGCTTGCCTACACTTAACTCGTTTGGTACGCCAAACAATGGGCCACTAAGCATTCCGGTTACGCATTCTGCAGGAAGCAATGACCCTAAGGGTTGGAACTTAGTGGGTAATCCATACCCGTCCCCCATTAGCTGGACTGCTTTACGAGCCTTAAACTCCGATTTGTTTGCTAGTGACGATGCTTGTTACCTGTGGAAAGCTTCAGGTAAAGGAATAGATGGTATATGGTCTACCTATGATGGTAATGTAGGTGCAAATGTTAATGGATCTGGAGATGTTATCAACT
>CAISCV010000188.1 GCA_903883945.1 uncultured Chitinophagaceae bacterium
GGTAGAAGAATTAAGAGAGATAATGGCTGACTTAGGTTTTAAAACAGTCAATGAAATGGTTGGTCAGACAGATTATCTTCAAACAAGAGAAAATATCAACCATTGGAAATATAGCAAATTAGATTTATCTCCGATCTTATACAAAGAACCTGCAAATCCTTATGTAGGGTTATACAATACAGAAGAACAAGACCACATGATGTCTGATATATTGGATTGGCAATTACTAAAAGCGGCTCAACCAGCACTAGACAATCAAGAGAAAATCTCTGCATCTTTTGCTATTAAGAATACAGATAGAACCGCAGGCACGGTGGTTTCTAATGAAATAACAAAGCGTTATCGTTCATTGGGTTTAGCGCCTGACACAGTTCACTTTAAATTTAATGGCACTGCTGGGCAAAGTTTTGGCGCCTTCAATACAAAAGGTGTTACACTAGAATTAGAAGGGGATGCAAATGATTATTTTGGCAAGGGTTTAAGTGGAGCCAAACTGATTGTGTATCCTTCTAAGAAGTCAACATTTATTCCTGAAAATAATATTATCATTGGCAATGTAGCTTTTTATGGTGCTACCGATGGGATTGCTTTTGTAAGGGGTAAAGCAGGCGAACGTTTTGCTGTACGAAACTCAGGTGCTCAAGTAGTGGTAGAAGGCGTAGGTGATCATGGTTGCGAGTACATGACAGGTGGCAGAGTTGTGATTCTAGGTGATACAGGAAGAAACTTTGGAGCGGGCATGAGTGGCGGTATCGCTTATGTATATGATGTAAAAGGTACTTTTGCAGCGTGTTGCAACTTGGAGATGATTGATTTAGACCCTGTAAGTAGTGCCGATTCAGAAGAGCTAAAATCTTTAATTGCAAAACACTTTGAGTATACAGGTAGTACAGTAGCTAGGTTTGTATTAGATGACTTTGAAAATCAATTAAAGAACTTTGTAAAAGTGTTCCCTAAAGATTATAAGAAGGTACTTCTAAGTAAAGCAGCTACAAAAACAGTTATCAGTGGTTAATTATTATAGGTTAGTCACAATACGCTGACCACTGATAAATAATCACTAACAACTAGAAAACAACATTCATTAACAAATAAAACAGGCTGAGAGCGATATGGGCAAACCAACCGGATTCTTAGAGTTTACAAGAACATTACCCGCTAAACGTTCTCCAGAAGAACGTAAGAAAGATTATAAAGAGTTTGAATTTCATTATTCAGATAAGGAACTTGGTCAGCAATCGGCACGTTGTATGAACTGCGGCGTTCCTTTCTGCCATAGTGGTTGTCCTTTGGGCAATGTGATTCCAGAATTTAATGATGCAGTATACGATGGCAACTTCAAAGAGGCCTACGAAATACTCATAAGTACCAATAACTTCCCTGAATTTACAGGTAGAATATGTCCTGCACCCTGCGAAAGTGCATGCGTATTAGGTATCAATCAACCCCCTGTTGCTATTGAGGAAATTGAAAAGCACATTATTGAAATAGCTTTTGAGAAAGGTTTTGTAAAAGCACGAAAGCCAAACATCAGAACAGGTAAGAAAGTAGCTGTTATTGGTAGTGGACCTGCGGGCTTGGCAACTGCTGCTCAATTAAACTATGCGGGTCATACAGTAGTAGTATTCGAAAGAGATGAGAAACCAGGAGGGTTATTGCGTTATGGCATTCCTGATTTTAAACTTGAAAAGAAGGTTATAGACCGTCGTATTGCCGTGATGGAGGAAGAAGGTATAACCTTTAAATGCTTAGCCAATGTAGGTGTTAATATTCATGTAAGCGATTTACTACGAGAATATAGTGCCATCGTATTAGCAGGTGGCTCCACAGTTCCTAGAGACTTGCCTGTACCTGGTCGCGAGCTGAATGGCGTTTACTATGCCATGCAATTCCTGAAACAAAACAATAAAACGGTAGATGGTGCTAACCCTTATGCAAACGATACAATAGAAAGCAATATACTACCAAATGAAGTACGTGCTACTGGTAAAAATGTTGTAGTGATAGGTGGTGGTGATACAGGTAGCGACTGTGTAGGTACTAGTAACCGTCATGGTGCCGCTTCAGTTACTCAGTTTGAATTAATGCCTAAGCCAGCAAGCGAAAGAACACCTTTTATGCCTTGGCCTACTTATCCAATGATATTAAAAACAACTTCCTCCCACGAAGAAGGTGCCAACCGCCATTGGGCTATTGCTACAAAAGAATTCATTGGTGATGGAAAAGGCAACCTGAAAGCATTGAAAGTAGTTGACCTTGAATGGAAGATTACAGAAGATGGAAGACCTGCAAACTTTGTAGAAGTAGCAGGAAGTGAGCGTGAATTGCCTTGTGAACTGGCTTTATTAGCTATGGGCTTCATGCATCCACAGAAAGAAGGGTTATTGGAACAACTAGATATTGAATTAGATGCTCGTGGAAACGTAAAAGCTTCCGAAAAACAATACCAGACAAGTATAGCCAAAGTATTTACAGCCGGCGATATGCGACGTGGACAAAGCTTGGTGGTTTGGGCCATCAGTGAAGGCCGTGAATGTGCCAGAAAAGTGGATGAGTTCTTGATGGGTGATTCTATCTTAGAAACAAAAGACAGTTCTATTTTGGAAGCAATGCTTTAGTTGAAATAATTTAATAAAAGGAAAGGGTTGCTCGAAAAGGCAGCCCTTTTTTATTACAGTCTTTGATACTTTAACACCATTCCACTATATTGCACTCACTAGTACATTTTGAAACTTGCGTGAAGTATGAATTTGACAGATAAACTCAAACACTTTAAAATAGTCCGTTCACTTATCTACACCATAGCGGGGTTTATTACTTATCCCGGCATTGCAATTATTAACAAAATAAAGATTTCAGGTACAGAGCACATTAAAGATCTTCCCAAAAAGAATGTATTATTTGTGAGTAATCACCAAACCTATTTTGCTGATGTCATTACTTTTATACATATTTTCTGTGCCGTAAAGTGGCGAAAGGAAAACAGGCTAGGTCTCCCCTATTATTTATTATTCCCCATCACTAACTTATATTATGTAGCTGCCGAAGAAACAATGCGGGGCAGTTGGATAAGTCGTTTATTTATTTTAGCAGGTGCATTAACGGTTAAAAGAACTTGGCGTGCCGAAGGAAAAGAAGTAAGAAGGGGACTAGACCCCTCCGACACCAGAAAAATACATGATGCTTTAGAGACTAGCTGGGTTATTACCTTTCCTCAAGGCACTACTACCCCATTTGCACCGGGTAGAAAGGGAACTGCCTATATTATTAAGAATAACAGACCCATTGTTGTCCCTGTAGTTATTAATGGGTTTTGGCGGGCTTTTACCAAGAAAGGACTCACTTTTAAAAAGAAGGGTTCTTTGCTGACTGTTCGTTTTAAAGCACCCTTAGAAATTGACTATGAAAGTACCAACGAGGAAATATTAGAACAAGTGATGGACGCTATCGAACAGAGCAAAAAGTTTATGCTAAAAGGGAAGCATCATACCATTAAGTCCGTAGTATAATAGACAACAATCCGATACTGTTAACCCAAAATTATACTATAGATTCTTAACTAATTGCCCAGATACAAAAAATAAAATTCTTTGAGCAGTTTTTTTGAGTGATATTGATAATTTCTATAGAAGGAGAAAAAATTAATTAAATATTTGTTTTTAAAAGTAGTTTAGACTTGCAGTAGAGTCCAATTGAGGATTTTTTTTAATACAAATCCTTCGGAAACACCTTATTCAGTGCTTCAACTTTGGAATGTACCTGCAACTTTTCATAAATCTTTCTCAAATAAGTGCGTACAGTTTCGAAGCTAATGAAAAGCTGATCGGCAATTTCTTTATACGAATGTCCTTTTGCCAACGCAGTTAATACCTCCTGCTCCCTAGTGGTAAAGGTTTCTAACAATCCTTGGTTCTTTTTTTTATCGGGAAACGAATTCACTACCATCCTAGCAATTTGCGGTGACATTGGTGAACCACCTTTATGAATGTCTCTAATAGCATCGAACAATGATTGTGGCGATGAGTTTTTGACCATATAACCCGTTGCCCCTGCACACAAAGAATCGAAAGTTTTGGTTGCATCCACATGTGAAGTACACATCAAAAACTGAACATCGGGTCGTTTGGATTTAAGCATTGATACACATTGAATACCAGAAATGCCAGGCATGGTTATATCCATCAATACCACTTGAACACTGAGCGTTTTGAAGGTACTTATGAAATCTTCGGCATTAGCATACGAACCTATACATTCTATATCGTCTGTGGTGGCTAGAAAAGCCTCCATCGTTTCTCTCAATTCGTCATCATCTTCTACAATTACTACCCTTATCATCACAAATAATACTTTAAATTAATTTTCAAGAACCCAATTAATATATACTTTTTTCGTGACTCTGATAAAGTATTGAAAAATGGTTTAACTCTAAAATCACCAACCTTGCTACCAATTTCCCCAATTAATTGTCTGTTATCAATTTATATTGCTACAAATAAAGTGTAGTCCTACCTGCTACAAGTAGTAACTGCACTTTATTTTATAATTGGTTTTGTAAATATTATGTTACTTAATTATGTTTCTCAACTTTTTACTTAAGCAATTAAATTAACAACATATCATTTAACAATCTGTTCTCTCATTTTTGCCAACTTCCTACCCGTATAGGCAACAGTTGCCGCTATTAAGATAGAAGCACCGCCATCTATAGGTGCACCAGCACCACCACTACTAGAAGTTGGCGATTGCCCATTGGCTTTTATGCCACTTCCATCATAGTCAGGTCCTGCTGGATTGCCCTGTGCCATTACTGACATGGTTGCCATTGTTGCTGCAACAGAGATGCTTACAATTATCAATACTTTTTTACTTTTATTCATTTTTATTTTATTTTTGAATGTATTTATTGTATCCAAACCTCCCGAAAGCTTATGACTTTCGGGAAGGGTATTGAAGTGATATTTATTTTATGATTACTTCTGTACTCGTTACATTGCCGCTATCATCTGTTGCTCTTAGAATATAGCTACCAATTGATAACTTTCTATTAAGTGAAACACTTTCTAAAGATGCAGCTGCATTATGGTTGATAGTAGTATTATAAACCGTTTTACCAAGTACATCTACCAAACTAACCGTGTATTTACCAGTTGTACCCAGGCTTATCTTGAATGTGTTACTGAGAATAGGATTCGGCGTGACGGTTATAGTGGTTAGTGGTAAGTGGTTGGTTATTAGTTTGACTATGTTACTATAACTTACTACCCCTAAATTGTCTGTAACCTTAATTCTGTAATAGTTTACACCTTCGTTTGCAGTTGCATCCACATAGCTGTACTTGTGTGATGTAGCTGGGTTTGTAGTAGCTAAAGTGGTATATGCTTTACCGTCGGTAGAACGCTCTACTATATAGCTTTCCACATTGCTTTCGCCTTCTGTTTTCCATTTGATGGATACTTGTTTATTAGCTAAAGTTGCTGCAGTAAGAGAAATACTCTTAACTGGTAATGCTGTAGCACCAAAAACAATAGAACACCTGTTTGCATCTGTAGTGGCATTGGTTCCTGTAGTGAACAAAACATCGTTGTTAGTGCCAACCAGCAATGTTTTTTTATTCAGTACATTGTCTTGCAAATAGGCATCAACACCATTGCCTACAAAATGGCTGGCATCAAGTTTCAGCGTGTAGGTAGTATTTGCTTTTAGGTTATACAAGTGCATTGACAACTTATCGGTTGTAGTTGGCAAATTATAAGCATCAGCACAATAATCTTTACCAGCTATTGTAAAGGCCACATTCTCTCCGTGGTTGCTTATCTTGACAGCATCGTCCTTATCTATGCCATTAGAGAACTTGCTATTGAACACTGCTACAGCGCCATCCACATTCTTGCTACCGATAAACAACCCTGTTGCAATCTTATTTAATGCTTTTGTACCAAACACTTCGGGGTGTAGGTTTCCACTAACTGTTTCATTTGATTGAAACTTTAGTGTAGAAGTACCAGCCGCTAAGTTCTGCACAAAGAAACCTTGCCCCTTTTGTATGTATTGGGTTGGTGTAAGCGTACTACTGTAATCGTTGGCAGAACCAGTGTAAGCACCATAGTGTACATAAGTTTGATACCCATCACTGGAAAGAACCGTAGGGTCAAAATACCAGTATCCATCATACAAGTTGGAAGTATTATTGGTATATAAATTCTCAAAATCCAATACTGCTGCATAAGGGTTTGCTACAAAATTGAATATGTTTGCCCCTTGTGTTAGGGTTGGCGTTACATCACTTGCTACCAATGTACCTGATGTGGATAATGTAACGGGTCCAGTTGCCGTATTTACTTGGGCACGGTAGCCTTTTCCTGGAGTTAAGCTGGTAGAGCTTGCTAGCTTAGACGACCAAGTACTAGCTGTGTAATCATACACTTGGTTACTAAAGCTGGCTACAGAAGCACCTGTTACACAAGTACCCAAATCCCTAAAGGCTGCACCCGCATCCTGTGGTATAAAGGTCTGTGCTATAATATTGCCATTGATGGTACCAGGATTGGAAAGATAATCGGCATAATCAAATTGAGCAGTTGAAGCCAAAGTAAGGTGATTGTTTGTGTTTACTGTCCCACCAAAAGCAACTTCAAAACCTTCTGTTAGTGTGAGCGGAGCAGTTATGTTTGCAATACCAACTCCGTTATTACCACCAACTAAATTCAATGAACCCATGGTATTTGTAGTGGACGATGCAAGGAATAAGGTTGCTTGTCCAAGCCCTCCTAATTTTATATATCCATCACCACTTAATGCGCCACTAAGTGTGAGAGAACCAGAATATACAGATAAGCCATAACTAGTGGGGTAATTACCCTTTTCTATTTGCAATTTGTTGGCATAAGCTCCAATGCCAACAATGGCTGGCTGGTTTGGCGTGCCAGCAGGAATCACAACATTGGAGGAACTTGTTGGCACTATACCGTCGCCCCAATTGCTTGCAACATCCCAGTAGCCACTTGTTGTTCCAGTCCAAACATAGTTAGGTGCATATTCACCCAATTGATAGCTACCACTTGCGTTTTTATAGCCAAAGTAAAGGTTATTGTCAGAGACAACTGGTAAACCAGCATAACCTGCCCCACCATCTGGATTGGAAATCAAGGCAATACCACTAGCATCAGTGTACTTTGCCAGTTCATAGGTGCTAAAATCTGTGGTTATGTAATTAAGATAGAGGCTATTGCCAATAACTGTGGGGTTAGCACCCACGTAAATCCATCCAGTTGGGTTGGATAACAAGGTAATGTTGCTTCCATCACACTTAGCCAATTGAGCGACAGCACTTGCATTTTGATAATCAAAATAGAGGTTATTGCCGAAAACAATAGGGTAACCTACATAACCCTGTCCTCCATCTGGATTTGTTAGTACTGTAATATTGGTGCCATCATACTTTGCCAATCTAAACTTACTAGTATTGTTGTCCAAATACCGTACGTAAAGGTTATTGTTAAAGACAATAGGCTCATTAACGTAACTGCCCCCTTGGTTTGGTATGAAGGTAATGTTGCTACCATTATATTTAGCCAGTTGTGGGCTCCCACTTAAGCTTTGATATTGAATGTAAAGGTTACTGCCGTATACAATGGGGTAACCCTTGTATCCCTGCCCTCCTTCTGGGTTTGATATCAAGGTTAAATTGCCGCTGGCATCATCATACTTTGCCAATTTATAGTAGAAATCTGCGGTATAGTATCGAATATAAAGGTTACCTCCAAAGACTAAAGGAGATCCTACGTACCCACCATTAGCATTTGGCACATCTGGGTTTGTTATCAAAGTTAAATTGGCACCATCATACTTACCCAATTGCATGCTGCCACTTGCATTTAAATATTGGATATAAAGGTTATTGCCAAAGACGATGGGGTTGCCAGCGTACCCATACCCTCCATCTGGGTTGGATATTAAGGTAATATTGGTTCCATCATACTTCGCCAAATGAGCTTTTCCATCTGTTTTAATATACATGAAGTAAAGATTAATGCCAAAAATGATAGGATAGCCCTGATATCCCTGCCCACCTTCAGGGTTGGGTATCATAGTAGTGCTGACGCCATCATACTTAGCCAATTGATGTATTGCAGTCGTAGTATGATAATAATCAAAATAAACGCTATTGCCATAGGCAATTGCACTAGCCAAGTTACCAGTAGCATCCGGATTATCAATCAGATTGATACTTTGTGCCTGAGCCTTTGAAGCAAACAGGGTAATAAAGAGTGCGACTATGTAGCAGCAGCTTTGTAACTTATTTGTCATTTTTTTCACTTTAAAATGATGAATTAATAATGTATGAATCAGGATTTTTAAAATTTTAAGATTTGCAGGATTATCCTGTTCATCCTCTCATTCCGAGAATCCTGATACAAACTGTTTACGCCACAAAACTACCTTCAGACATGTGGCCAGACAATCACATGAAAGTAGATAAATGAGATTTGACAACTTTTGGAAAGTTGTCAAATTTTAAACTCGGAAGAAATGGGAATGAAATTGAAGTAAACTGATTTGGTAACTTTTTTGGAAGTTGCCAAATCTTATCAGGGGAGTATGATAAAGGAGATTTACCAACTTTTGAAAAGTTAGCAAATCGTAGAGATTTAAACAGTACTATAAGAGACTTACGTATTTTGGGTCATATACCAACAGGATTACTGCAAGGTTAAATTATTGAAAGGTTCCTTAATTTAATACACTATCCCCTCCAATACAATTGTTGTACCCTCACCAAGCGTTGAATTTATAGTACAACTACCCTGTATTTGTTGCATACGTTTGAGCATATTATTCAACCCATTTCCACCGCCTTGAATAATATCAGGTTCGATGCCCTTGCCATTATCGGTAATGGTTAAAGAGTAATTATTGTTGTAAGTAAGGCTAAACTTCAAGGTAATCTGGGTTGCCCCAGAGTATTTAACGGCATTGTTCAGTACTTCTTTTACTACCAAAAACAGGTTGCGCTTCAATTCGGGGTTAATTTGTATGGAGGGAAGGTATTCAGGAAAATCTATGGCTAGTTGAAAATTGGTATCTGAAAAAAATTGGGTAACATAAGCATGTATATGTACCAACAAGTTTTCGAGGTTGTCATTTTTAGGATTTTCCGTCCATATTATCTCACCTAGTTTGTCAATCGTGTGGCGGCTTGCGCCCGTTATTTTATCCAGCAATTTACTCATTTCTTCTGCACTGGATTTACTATACTTCAGTTTAACCAATTCGCTTAACCAAGATATTCGAGTGAGTTCGGCACTCACATCATCGTGAATATCCATTGAAATACGACCACGGATTAACTCGTTTTCTTTTTGTTTTTCCGTTATTATCAATTGCTCTTGTGCTTCTTTTAGGTTAACGAGGGTGGTATTTAGTTCGGCATTAGTCTGATCCAACTGAACAGTACGTTCCTCCACCTTTTTCTTTTCTGTATTTAATAGAAGATTGGTAGCTTTTTGCAGATTATAACTTCGGAAAATAATACCTATAATACCCAACATCAGTACGATTCCCGCAATAAAAAACACACGTTCATTGCGTTTCTTATCCACTTCCAATTGGTCAATTTCTATTTGTTTGTTTTTTAGGTCAATGGCTCGTTGGGTTTCCAGGTTGGTAATAGTGATGTTATTTTCTTTCGAGAAAATAGAATCTTTTAGTTCTGTTGCCTTTTTGAAAGCATCAAGTGCAGCTTTATAATTGCCTATTAAGGTGTATGCTTCTGCAATATGGTGATAATCTTCTTGCAGAAAATTCCTGCGACTTTCTGCTTTGCAAACAGCAATCCCTTTTTGTAGATAGTATATAGCAAGGGCAATGTTTTCAGCTTTGCTTGATGGTATCAGGCTATCTGGTTTTACGGGGTTACTGTCTTTGGCAATCAGTAAATGGGCATAACCCATATACCCATAATTAACCGCCATTTCTCTGTCAATCTCTACTTTATTGCCCTTATTCTGTACAATTGCTTCTTGCATTGCTTTGTGGGCATAAAACAAGGAGAGAGGATAATTTTTTAGCAACAAATAGGTTTGCCCAAGATTCCTTAGTTGATTGATGACTACTTCATCGGACTTTATTTGCTGTGCTAAATGCAAAGCCCTCAATTGGCAAAACAAAGCATCTTTGGCTTTTCCTTGCAAATAATAAGAAACTCCTAAGTTGCTTAAGGACGCAGCAAGACCCAATTTATTAGTTGAGTCCACAAATTGCAAGGCTTTAATTTCGTATTCAATCGCCTTGTCGTACTTTTTTTTGTGCCTGATATACCAAGCTAATATTGCCGAGTTCTTTACTTATCTCAACCTTATAATTATATTCCTCTGCAATACGAAGCGAAGTGAAATAATTGGTAAGTGCCGAAGGATAATTCGATTTATTATTCAGGCTGTTGCCCAAATTATTATATGCTTTAACCTCTCCTTTTTTCCATGCTATTTTCCTTGCCAAAACAAGTTCTTTCTGGGCATAACTAATGCCGGAATCTGGGCTTAACTTACCATAATAAAATGAAATATCATGCAACACCAGAACCTTATTGGTGTCTTCTTTTTGATAAGGCAAGGTGGCTATTAAAGAATCCACAAGTGGCTTGTTATGCAATTGGGCATATCCTTCAACTGAATATAACAACAATAAAAGCAAATAGGAAAAATACTTCATTCTCTTAGTTTTATAAATGGATTTAATCATCAGCTGTTGAAATTATTATTCTTCAGTCTAGAACTTTTATTGTTCGCCAAAAAACATAAAACCTTTTTATCTCTCTAGTTTTTAAACTATCCTTTCTCTCACTTTCTTATACCACATTTTCAAATCTATTTCATTTTTTGAACTCACTATTGTTAGGTTTGTTTAACCTCATCACTAATTTCCACATCCTAATTTAACGTGAGTTTTGGATGTTATTCTTTTTTCATTCCAATATGAGAAGTATAAATACTTACCAATACGAC
>CAISCV010000189.1 GCA_903883945.1 uncultured Chitinophagaceae bacterium
CATTCGTTAAATCAAACCTGAAGTCTGTAATCTGTGAAAGTGTTTCCATCAATCACTTAACTCAAACAAGGGAACCCTTATTTTATAGAAATAAAATCAAATGTAATAATCCAACTTCCCTTAACTAAACGACATTGGATTAATATCCGTCTTATTAAAGTAGAGAAGATTATAACCCGTCTAACCCAACTAAAGGAAGCATAGATTTAAGTGGGTGGTAAAATAAAAGCCCTACCTCATCCAAAGGAAAAGAACCAGGTAGATTATAGCAAAAAAATTAGCGATTATACTTCCACGAAATACAGTCCAGATGGCAAATCCAAGATAGAATATTTCAATTTATAAAACTTGCAACCACTAGGCAATGATAAACCAATTGCTCGGCTCACGTTGTTTTAGTAATTAGAAAATTGTTAAAGGGAGAATACTTGTTTCAATCTAGTCTTTTAGAAAGATTATTGATGTGGAATTAGCATTTGTTGTACCTATATTGTACCCCAAAACAAAAATGCCTCGCAACTCATTGAATTACAAGGCATTTGACTAACTAATTGCGGACCGGACGGGAGCAGAACCCATCCCCTACAACTCAATATCTAAAGTACTTTCCGCATTGTTTCCAAAGCCAAGTTACCGAATTATATACCTAAGAACTTTTGTTATCTAAACCTGCCAAAACCTAACAAGCTAAATACCACTTATTTAGATATAAAGGTAATCAAAACATATAAAATGACAACATAATAAATTGCTATTACTGAAATGAGTTTGTAAAATTCTTCATTGCTTTTATCGATAAAAAAATTAAAGATGAAATCCATCTATTACTGTATGCGTTGATTGGTTTTATACTTCCCTTATGCTGCCTTAATAAGGACTAATTTATCAACATTAGTATTACTTACATTTATTAATCTTATTAACAAAAGAATCAAAAAAAATGCAAACTGATAGAGCATATCAGCTCATCAATAAAGAGTCTATTTTGTGCAGAGTGGTTGGAAGTATTTTCAGACCGCTTTTGCTTAACATATTAAACGATGTTAAATCAATCCGATTCTACTAATCACCTTTTCCTATTTTAATTTTTTTATTTAATAAAGTTATTGTGCCGAGCATTTTGTTTATTCACAAATCCAGTAGTTTTTCCTATTCAACTAATCATGATTGTTTATATATGCCAACCTACCCACACTCTCCCTTCCATCTTTCCCTCCCTTGGTTATTTTAAATGTACACCTGCCTAGTTTGGCTATGTTGTCTGCTTTAAATCTGTACGCGTCACCCTTTACTCCCGCAATAACTAGTTCATAAGTAGGCGAATTGCCAACAGCTTTATAAATATTAAAGGAAGCCTTCTTCGCCACAGCACCCCAAGATAATTCTACGGTACTGTCATTCATTTGTTTTGCTATCAATGTATCGGGGGGCGTAATGTTATCAAACATAGGTATGGCAGTAATCTTAATAGTTGCGCCTTTGGTTGTTTGCATACTGATTAAATCTGTACTTTC
>CAISCV010000190.1 GCA_903883945.1 uncultured Chitinophagaceae bacterium
GGGCTATGATTTGGTAACTTTTTGGAAGTTGCCAAATCTAACGGACAGAGACTTGCCACATTTAGATTTACCAACTTCTGAAAAGTTGGCAAATCAGGGACGTATAAACCCACGTCATTTTAATGAAATGCTGTTGGTTTTGGTGTTGTTGTCATTCCGTAGGAATTTATTAGAATGTGTTGAACTCAATGCCTGTAAGAGATTCCTTCGGAAATACAAATGATTTCCGTTACTAACCACGTCATCGTTAGATTATTGTTCCAACAAAATTGATTCGAGTGAACAAATTATATATTTTATTGCTCATTGTTTTAATCCCTTTTTTAAGTGATGCCCAATCTTTTTTTACTACCCCAATTGCTACTTTCATAGAAAAACCTTCCGAAAAAATAGTAGACCTTTCGTTTAATAATACACCTGTCGATTCTCTTCAATTAGCCATTAATAATACCCACTTAAAATATCCTAGTAACATAATCAGACTAACTGTTTCAGGCAGCTTTCTCATTAAAAATACGCCCATTACCTTATCAAGTAAGATGTTACTGGTATTGAATTATGCAAAGGTTTTGGCGGATAATAATACCACTGCCACTTCCTTAATAGCCGTTCCAAACGATACAATGGTGTCTATTTTTGCCGCAGGCACAGCCATTTTGGATGGGGGTAATCATACTATTATTGGCATTAACGCAACAACCTCTGGCAAAACCCATATTGACGGCTTAACCATTCAGAACTGCAAAAAGGGTGGCATTTACTATGTTGGTCGTGGGGCAAATTTGTATGCAGATGCTGGCTCAGTAACTCGTTGCACCATTGCCAACTGTGGTGCGGTAGGCATTTCATTCAATAATGCGTTCAATTTTGTCTGCACTGATAACAGTATTAAAAACGCCACATTGGGCATTCATGTTAATGGAAATTATGCAGCTATCACAAACAACACGATTATCAAATGCACCACTGGATTAGAGTCTGTTTCGCAATTTGAAGCCATCACTTTTAATACCGTTGATAGCTGCACAACAGGCATCAATTTGACTACCGCCTCTACCGAAACCCTCGTTTCTTATAATAAAATTCGTAGTAACACCATCGGTTTATTAATCAATAGTACAAAGGATAGAATCTATTATAACGACTGTAAAAACACGGCAAACGTGGCGGGTAGTGGAAGCAATAACTACCTTTTTGGCAATTTGGGCGTAAATAAAATTGATGGAAGCAATAGTGGTTGCATATATTTTAATCCCCCCACTATCGGTAATCAGCATAATAATGTGGTGAAGTTTGGGATGGGAAGGCAAGACCTCACCATTAAAGATACCACCCTGAAATCAGTAAGGAGTATCGTTGATAAATTTCATAATTTATACCCAACAGATGTGTTGGTTATTCATTTAAATGGAACTTTCACCACTACTTCTGCTTCCGATTCATTACTAGTTCTCGATGATGAATGTTATTTATTGAACGGCACGATCAATGGAAAAGATTCTTGTGGCACGGTACTCTATTTTGGGAGTGGCATAACCTCTTCATTTTCTGGAGGCACTATTGATTGTAATGGAATTGATGGTAAAAACGCAGCTCTTTTTATTACCGGAACTGCCAACGTAATTCTGGATAGCATTACACTTCTTAATACCGCATCGCAGGGAATTACAAAAAGAAACAGCTTTTCTCCAACGTATATCAGGGCATGCACTGTAAACAATTGTAACGGAAGATGTATTTGGGAAGTAGCGGGTAGTCGGCTTTTTGCGGTGGGCAACACTGTTTTGAATGGTGTGAAAGATGGAATTGACCTCGATGCGTTTTCCTCAAATTCAGTGGTAATGAACAACTATGCATCAGGAAATCAACGAAATGGGGTGTTTATAGAAGAAGGGGCAAATCTGCACATTGTACAGGGAAATACGCTTAATGGGAATACTTATATAGGAATCCAGTTTTATAATTTAGAAGTAGGTAACCAATATTCTTCTAAATGCTTGGTGGCAGAAAATGTTTGTACCAACAACAATAGGGGTATTTCAGTAAGTGCTTTGTCGGCTGATAGAGCAACCATCGATAACAATATCCTCAATAATGTTTGCACCAATAATACCGATGTTGGTATTGGTGGTTTTTATAATGGCACAACTACATACAACAATTACACAGCCTTGAATCTACTTCAAAACAACACCAATGGTTCGTTTTATAGCAAGGCAAATTTTACTAATAACTATGTTTGGAATATGCTTGCCAACCCCAAGTTGTTACCTATTAATTTCATTTCATTCAATGGAAAAGAAGTAGGGAATGCCATTCAGCTTAATTGGGGTATTGCTTCCACTGAAAACATTGTTTTATATCAAATAGAAAGGTCAAATGATGGTATGAGCTTTTATAAGATTGGAGAAGTTGCTTCATCAGTAAAGGATACTTACTTTTATCTTGATGCAAATCCTTTCATTGGGAATAATTATTACAGAATAAAAGCTATTGGACTTGATGGGAAAGTTACTTATTCTACAATAGAAGGTTGTATGTTTAAACCAACAAATGATATTAAAGTAAAATGTTTTCAAACGACGAATCAGTTGTTGACTGTGGAAATAGTAAGCAAAGATGTTTTAAATAAGTTGGAAATACAACTGTATGATTTGAAAGGAAAAAGAATTTGTGGTGCTGAATACACCAACCTTAATTCGATGCAATTCAGTAAAACTATTCAACTTCCTTCGGTTAATAAAGGCGTATATGTTCTTTCTGTAAAAACGGATAAGGGTAGTGTTGCAAAGGAAGTTATACTTAAATAAGATGCAGGATGCAGGATGCCGGTAGCCGGTTACTAGTTACATGATGCAGGTTGCCGGTTACTAGTTTCAAGTACCTGTAACTAGTAACCAGTAACCTGTAACTAGTCACCTGTAACCACATAAATAAACAATGATGATAAAAAAGTTATTAGTAGTAGGAGTTGCGCTGTTGCCCTTATTGGGCTTTTCACAAAGTATTTATAAGCTGCCCAAAATGTCATTCATCCAAAGGGCAGGGGAAACCGTGACTGATATTGAATTTAAGAATAAATCAATTGAGGAAGTTCAAGCTGCTATCGATAAAGCCCATAGCCAAAGTGACATTTTGAGGGTAACACTTTCGGGAAGTTTTACGGTTACTAAAGCACCCCTGAAATTGGCAAACAAAACAATATTATTCCTTAATAATGCAACTATTAAAGCAGGAAATGATGCCACAGCCCATGTGTTATTATCTATTGAAGATGCTCAGTACATTTCTATCAGTTCTACTGGTGGTGGGGTTTTGGATGGTAATAATAAAAAGATTACGGCTATTGGTATTGGTAATTCTGGCAAGACCCATATTGACAACCTAACTATTAAAGGTTGTAAGGATGGAGGTTTAGTTTACTTTGGCAGAGGAATGAAAGAGTATGCAGATGCAGGTTCCATCACTCGATGCACCATCAAGGATTGTGGTGAAGTAGGCATCACGATCGAGAATTCATTCAACTTTATTTGTGAGGATAATGAAATAACAAATGCAATCAGGGGCATTTACCTAAATGCAGACAATGCAGCTATCGTAAACAATAAAATAAGCTATTGCAAAACTGGCATCAGGTCTTTAGCCCAATATGATGCCATTGCCTACAATAGTATTTCCAATTGTGGCACGGCAGTTCAGTTGGATAGTACTTGCTTGGAAACCTTTGTTGGGAATAATATTGTGAAGAATAATGGTGTAGGCTTCAACCTAAATAGTATTAAAGCTAGGGTTTATAACAACGATTGCGATAACCGTATTGAGGTATTGGGTAAAGGTTCTGCCAATCAATTGTATGCCAATAAAGGTATCTACATTACAGAAGGAAACAATGCAGGCTGCGATTATTTCAATCCGCCATTGGTGGGCAATATGCACAACGACCTCATCAAACTTGGTATTGGTAGATGGGATATTAACATAAAAGATACTCTATTAAAAGATGTTAGATCCATCATCGATAAAGCACATAAGGCACATGTAAACGATATTTTGGTGGTGCATTTAAACGGTACATTCACTACTTCTGGCGAAACTGATTCGCTAAAAGTGTTGGATAATGAGTGCATCCTACTTAATGGAATTATCAATGGCACTGGCAGTGTAGGCAAATTAGTTTGCTTTCAGGGTAGCATCACTTCTTCTTTTTCTGGTGGTACCATTGATGGAAACGGTACAAATGGCGATGCTTCGTTGGTGTACATAACGGGTGCAGCCAACGTTATTTTGGATAGTGTACGGGTAATTAATAGTAAGCACCAAGGCATCACCAAACGCAATAGCCATTCGCCTACTTACATAAGAGGTTGCACCGTGGAAGATGGCAGTAGAGGCATCTGGCAATTGGCTGCCGACAGGTTATTTGCCTTTGAAAACAGGGCTACTAAGGGTTTGATGGATGGGATAGACTTAGATGCTTACACCACTAACTCTGTGGTGATGAATAATTATAGTTGCAACAATAGAAGGCATGGGGTATTTATTGAGGAAGGTGCAAATGGACATATTGTGCTAAACAACACCCTCGATAGCAATAGCACAGGTGTTGCATTCTTTAACTTAGAGGTAAATAATAAACACAGTTCTCGTAATCTGGTGGCTAATAATCTTTGTCGTTGGAACAATCGAGGCATTCAGGTGAATGCAGCTAGTGAAGAAAAGTCTACAAGAGATAATACGATGTTTAATAATGTTTGCACCAACAACCTTGATGCAGGTATTGGGGGTTATTATGGTGGACCAAAAACGACGAACAATTACAATGCAATGAATGTGGTAAGTAATAATGCCATTGGTTCTTTTTCGGATAGGGTTAAAATGGAAGAAAATACTGTTTGGAACTGTCTTGCTTCCAATACTACGCTACCTGCAGAGCTTACTGCGGTGGTAGCCAAAGCAACGGCCAATGGAATTGCATTAAATTGGGGAACACTTGCTGAAAACCAAGCAAAGAGTTTTGAAGTAGAACGCTCGTTAACCATGAACAAATATGCTACCGTGGCAACAGTAAAAGCCGCAGGAATGTCTACATCTAAACAGAAATATTCTTTCACAGATTCGACGGCACCAAGGGGGATTGTGTTCTACAAAATAAAGACTGTTGATACTAAAGGAAACGCCTATTATTCAAGCATTATCCCGGTAGAAAACAGGGTAGATACTGCTTTCGATATTCAATTTACTAACCTAAAGAACTGGTCGTTTCAAGTAAATGTAAATGCGAAGAAAAGCTTCAATGTCATCAATATTCAGTTGTTCGACCTTAATGGAACAAAGTTGTATAAAGAAGATTTTACTACTAATGGTGCTACGGACTTTATGCAAGTAATTAAAGTACCCAACATTCTAACGGGTACTTACATCCTATATGGAAAGACTGCCTTTGGCGACTGTATGAAGAAGGTGTATATATCGAGGTACTAATCACCTTTGCTTCCAACATTAAATAGTTTAACTATGAAGAAACAATTGTTTTTATCTTTTTTATGTATAAATTTTGTTTGGGCATTAAGTACCAATGCCCAATCCAATCTCAAACTATGTTACAACCAACCTGCTGCAAAGTGGACGCAAGCTTTACCCATTGGCAATGGTACCCTTGGTGGGATGGTATTCGGTGGTGTTGATAAGGAATTAATTCAGCTAAATGAAGCCTCCTTATGGTCAGGCGGACCCCTTAAACCTATAAAGGATACCTACACTTATACCAACCTGAAACCACTTAGAGAAGCTTTGCTAAACGGCGATTATGATACGGCAACTTTTTTTGCTAAACGCCTTCAAGGACCACCCGCTGCTTCCTATCAGCCATTGGGCGATTTGGTTATAAAGCAAGTGCTGACTGATACTAATTATACCAATTACTATCGCGATCTTAACATCTCCGATGCCACTACAACCACCAGATTCACCATTGATGGGGTTGTTTACACCAGAGAAGTCTTTGCGACAAAGTCCGACAACTGCATCATCATCAAGCTTACGGCTAGTAAACCTAATCAGCTTTCCTTACAGTTATATGCAAAGAGTTTATTAAAGAAGAACCTATCTATTGCAGATAATCTTATCATCCTAAAAGGAAAAGCGCCTGCCAATAAAGGAAAAGGGAACACGGAAGATAGTACTGGCTGCGATGGAATGCGCTTTGAAATTCAGGTTAAAGCTACCCATACTGGAGGCAGTTCTTCTACTGACAAAGACGTGGTTTCGATTAGTAAGGCATCAGAAATAGTGGTTTATCTCACCGCTGCAACTAGCTTTAATGGATACGATAAATGTCCGGTAAGCGAAGGGAAAGATGAACATTTACTAGCAACTACTTACCTAAATCAAGCTGTTGCCCACGGTTATAACACTATCAGAAAGGAGCATCTTAACTACTATCATCATTTTTTCAACAGGGTTTCTATTCACTTAGGTAAAGATGAAAGCAATGCTAAACTGCCTACTGATAAACGGTTAGATGCTTATTCAAATGGAGGAGAAGATGCTGGTTTAGAAGCATTATATTACCAGTATGGTCGCTATTTACTTATCTCTGCTTCGGGTACGCCGAATGTTCCGGCTAACTTACAGGGTATATGGAACAAGGAATTATATCCTCCTTGGAGTAGCGGCTACACCACCAACATCAACTTACAGATGAACTATTGGGCGGCAGAATGTGCTAACCTAACAGAACTAAATGAACCTTTATGGGGACTAATGAAAGCCCTACACCATACAGGCACTAAAACTGCTTGGGATTACTACCACATACACGGTTTTGTGCTGCACCACAATACAGATATTTGGGGTATAACCAATGCCGTTGGAAATAAAGTGGGCGATCCTCGATGGGCAAATTGGGCAATGGGGGGCAATTGGTTGAGTCGGCATATATGGGAACACTATCTATATACAGGTGATAAAGTGTTTTTGAAAGAATATTATCCTATTCTTAAAGATGCCGCTCGGTTTACGCTTGGTTGGATGGTGATGGATAGCAGTGGTCATTTGGTTACTTCGCCTGCCACTTCTCCCGAAAATATTTTTCTAGATAATAGAAAGAAGTCTGGCTTGTCGATTGCCACAACTATGGATATGGGTATTATTAAAGATCTTTTTCACAACACCATCGATGCAGAAAAGGTGTTGGGTATTGATGCACAGTTTGCCGATTCTTTGAATCAAGCCCTTGCTAAACTTCTTCCTTATCAGATAGGAAAAAAGGGTAATTTGCAAGAATGGTACAAAGACTTTGACGATGTGGATCCGCATCATCGCCACACTTCCCACTTATATGCCTTACATCCTGCGCACGAAATATCTCCTTTCACCACACCCGAACTCACTGCTGCTGCCAAGAAAACCCTTGAACTACGTGGTGATGGAGGCACGGGTTGGAGCCTCGCTTGGAAAGTGAATATGTGGGCAAGGCTGCTAGATGGCAACCATGCACATTTGTTATTTAGAAACTTGCTTCACCGTGCGGAGTTAGGTGGCAGTGGTGCTTATGATAACTTGTTCGATGCGCATCCTCCTTTTCAGATAGATGGAAACTTTGCGGGTACGGCTGGCATCACCGAGATGTTATTGCAAAGCCAGAACAACGAGTTGTATCTATTACCTGCCTTGCCTTCAACTTGGCAAACTGGTAGCATTAACGGAATAGTAGGAAGGGGGAACTTTGTGGTAGGTATCAATTGGGATAACCTAAAGCTTACCACTGCAAATGTCTTATCCAATAATGGTGGTCTATGCACTATTCGTTCCAATCAGCCTATTACTATTGTGGGTACAACCATTAAATCTACACCATCAACAATTGGACATATATTAACTTTCAAAACCGAGAAAGGCAAGCAATATGTAGTTAAGGGGGATTAATGTTTTTACCACGAAAGGACTAAGGATTTCTCGAAGGACACTAGTATTTTAGTTATGGCCATTATTGCAGCGAGTATTTTAGTTAGGTAAAGCAATTATATAATTCAGGCAACCCGACTAATATGCAAAATTGGTTTAGCCTCACATTATTACAAAATAAAGGACTCGCTATTTTCATGACTAATCATAAATCATATATCACAAACAAGCTTTTTTCCATTGCGATGTACTCCAATAAGCCCTTTAAAGTGTATAGTATTACCTATACTATTGCTAATATGAATATTAAATTACGAAGTTTCTTTTGGTTGCTAGCTTTTGCCATTTCGAGTGCTACTTATTCGCAAGAGTTCCCATCTAATCCCGCGGATGCCAAAATGGGCTGGTGGCGTGAAGCCAAATTTGGTCTATTTATACATTGGGGTATCTATGCTGTTCCTGCAGGTAAATATGTATACAACCTGCCCGACGGCAAATACAAAGAAGATATTACTCAGGGGGAATGGATTATGAACCGATGTAAGATTCCGGTAGCTGAGTATAGAAAATATGCGGAACACTTTAACCCCACAAAATTTAATGCCGAAGAGTGGGTATTAACAGCCAAAGCGGCTGGTCAGAAATACATAGTCATTACTACAAAGCACCACGATGGCTTTGCTATGTATAAATCGGAAACGAGCAACTATAATATTTACGATGCTACTCCCTTCAAGCGAGACCCTCTGAAAGAACTGGCAGAAGCCTGTAGAAAGTACGGGATGAAGCTTGGTTTTTATTATTCACAGGCTCAGGATTGGGGACATAAAGGCGGTGCGCCCAACAAGTGGCATTGGGATAAAGCAGCACAAGACGGATCGATGGATGCTTACATTGATAGCATTGCAGCACCACAGGTAAAAGAGTTGTTGACCAATTATGGCGATGTGGCTGTGCTTTGGTGGGACACGCCAAAAGACATGACACCCGAACTGGCGCAGAAGCTGGATGATATTACCAGACAGCATCCAAACCTGATAACAAATAATAGATTGGGAGGAGGCATCAGGGGCGACCTGGAGACACCAGAACAATATATTCCTGCCTCTGGATATCCGGGTAGAAACTGGGAAGTATGTATGACCGTTAATGACCACTGGGGGTATAATGCTTATGACGACAATTGGAAAAGCACCAAAGAACTACTACGAAAACTGATAGACATTACAAGCAAAGGAGGAAATTTTCTACTGAATGTAGGCCCTACGGCAGAAGGCATTATTCCACCAGTTTGTGTGAATACATTAAAGGAAATGGGCGATTGGCTCAAGATAAATGGAGAAGCCATCTATGGCACTACTGCCAACCCTTTCGATTATCTTTCTTGGGGAAGAGCTACCCGAAAAGGACAGAAAGTATATATCCATGTGTTTGATTGGCCAAAGAATGGACAGTTAAATGTGCCTTTTGCCAATATTATTACGAAGGCTTATTTATTGGAAGATACCACTACCCTACTACGTACTAAACAGATGGCAAACAAAGTATTGGTAAGTGTTCCCAATATAGCACCAGATAAGATGGCGACGGTGGTGGTATTAGAGTTTAAGGGAGAACCCATTGTTTTGCCGAAACTAACTGAAAATGCTACAGCAATAGCTACATCTGAGTTAGATACGGCACATGGCATCAACAAAATATTCAGCACCAATCCCAAAGACTTCTATTCAGCAGGTAAAGACCAAAAAGAGACCACCATAGAATTGGATTTAGGTAAGCCCCAAGCAGTTGCAGGCATCATGCTAGCCGAGCCTTGGAGAGCGTGGGAAAAGAAAGAACAGCAATATTTATTGAGCTACAAAGTGGGGAATGACTGGAAGATACTCGCAGAAGAAACAACAAATGGAACAGGTCATACCAAGCTATTTGGCACTGTAACCACGCAGTTTATCCGTCTACAACTAAATAATAAAACGGATGCACCTAGACTGAATCAGTTGTTATTGTACAGACCAGATTAGTTACTGGCAACTAGTTATTAACATTTTTTTTATGTCTTGTACTCCGCTCACGTTTCACAGTTGTATTTATTGCAATGCGTGCGCTGTTTTTATGAAAGGTTGACTTGCACATTAACGATTTAGATTTGAAAGATAGGATATGCCCACAATAAGGTTTTATAATTTGTTTACAATCACTTGCTATAATTTTTATTCTTTAAATTAAAAGGTTACAATGAAAACAACACTTACGATTAAAAGTGCTGCCCAAAAACTACGCAGCCTGTTTGCCCTACTGTTATTGGTTGGAGTGGTTAATGTGGCTACTGCTGCTCCTATTACTTATTACACCAATACTACTGGCAACGCTTCGGTTGCAGCTACTACCTATGCAGCTACTAATTTGTATACAGACCAAGCACATACAAATGCATACTCTGGCAATATTGGCACAGGCGACATAGTGGTTGTACAAGGAGCAGCCCTTACTTTTAGTGGAGCATCATCTGGTGGCATTCAGGTGTCTTCTGGTTCTGCAACCATTGCAAGCACACTGGCAATGGCTGGAAATCTGTTAATTTCAGGAAGCGGTTCTGTTACCTTAAGTGCAAATTTAACAATTACAGGTAATGTGCTGATTACCACTACTGGAACATTGGCAATAGGTACAACCACATTGAAGTTAACTGGTAATCTAGTAGGCTCAGATGGATCAAGTCAAGCTAGTGGCACACTCACAGGAACAACTGGCACAATTTTATTTAATGGAGGAACGTTAGGTTCTTCCCCTTCTACCAATACAACTACAGGTTCCATTACATTGGGGGGGAGCCCAAGTCCACAATTATTGTTTGCTAATTTTGGAAGCTCAAGTTTTACTGGTACTTTCCAGTTGTATAATTATCTTCAATTGTCTGGTTCTACAGTATTACCTTCTAATGCAAGGTTAAAAAATGGCAATACTGCTGCTATATCAAGTTTATTTGATTTGAATGGCAATGCATTCTCATGTGGATATTATGTAAGTACAGGTACCACTTTTTATAATTTATTAAGAGGTAGTAGTACTAGCTCATTGGAAATAAAAGGGTCTAGTAATACATCCCCAGCATCAACTTTTGTATTGGATCAATCAAATGATGGCACTTCAAATGCTGTTAACCTGATTATGACCAATAGCAATACAAACACTAGTAACCTTACCTTGTACAACAAAATGTACTTATCTACAACCAATACAGGCACCTATGCATCTAAGCTAACAAAAGGGATAGTATACTTGAATGGTCAAACTGTAACAGCTACAACCTATCCAAGCGGGAGCAGTACTTCTTATTTTGCTGGCGGTATAAGCGGTACTGCTGGATCTGGTTTTGCTACAATTACGTCTCCTTCAACTAATGGAACTCCTACAGTAGTGCCTATTGGTACTTACAACACTTACCTTCCTGTATCATTTGCCAATACAACCAATTCTCCAAGCTTTACGGTAGGTGTTGCTGCTTTAACTACTGCTAATGTGGTAACGAGCGCAAGTTGTGTCCCTTTTCAGTGGAATATTACTTCTTCAGTTAATAATGCACAATCTGTAATTACTTTCTATTCAACTTCAGCTAATGGTATCGCCTCAACCTCACAGTTAGGCGTATTAACCGCCTCTCAATTAAGTGGTGGTTATGCAAATATGACAACCACGTTAGCAACTGCTGCTGCTTCAAGTACTTCAGGCACTTTCTACACCACTTTTGGCACCTCAGCAGCACCTTATTCCTTACCTGCAAATACAACTGCCAATACTTTTGTAATAGGTGCCAATGGTGCGGTTTATCCTTTACCTACCATTACCAATACAAATACGACTAGTGGTACAGCAGCACAATCAGGCGGTGCAGACCCTTCTTTTTCTTATACAATTACTACCACTACTAATTCCTCTTCTGGCATTAGCTTTAGCTCGAACATCGCAACCACTACTAGTAATAGTTTATCTATTAATGCGTCTTCAGGCGTTATTACGGGCACTTCTCCTTCATCAAATGCGACTCCTTACAGCTATACTTTTAGTACATCTAACATTGCAGGAACGGGTTCTACCAATTTAACTTTATACTTTAAGTTTACGGATGCGCCTGTAGTTACTTCTAATACAGCTACTGCCATTAGTAACACCTCATTTAGCTACACCATTTCTGCAACTAAAAGCCCAACATCGTACACAGCTAAATACAGTGGAGGAAACTTACCTAATGGGTTAACCGGTTTAAGTTTAAATAGCACAAGCGGGGTTATAAGTGGTACGCCAACTTGCGCTGCTGGTTCTTATGCTATTATTTTAACCGCTACCAATGCAAATGGTACAAGTACCAATGCTACATTAACCTTACAGGTATTAGATGCCCCAACAGTAACTAGCATCAGTCCAACATCTGCTTTGGTAGATGCTACTAGTCAAAGTGTTACCATTACAGGTACCAACTTTGTAAGCGGTTATAGTTTACCTACCTGGAATGGTACGGTAGTTCCGGCTGCTAATATTACCAGTACAACAGCTACTGCTTTAACATTCACTATTCCTTCTTCAGGTTATATTGATCATAGTGTTACCTCAAATGCTGTAGGTATTGCTGTGAAGTCTGCAAGTTTATCAGGGGAGCCTGCTTATTCTAGCAGTTCTGCCTCAAAAACCTTTACTATTACAGTTGCTACTCCCACTTTTACGTCTGTTAGTCCGAATGCAATTGTTGCAGGTGCAGGTAATACTACCGTAATCATATCTGGTACCAACTTCTCTACAGGGGTTACAAGTCTTGTATGGACGCCTACAGGCGGTGGCGCAGCAACAACTATTGCGGCAACTGCCTCCTCAAGCACATCGGCAACGGTTATTTTGCCTAGTTCTTTGTTGGCAAGTGCAGGTTCGGCAACTATTTCAATTGTAAATAGTGTGGGTTCTTCTACCAATATATCTACAAGTACTGCAGTAGCAACTAAGGCATTTAACATCTACAGCGATGGAGTTGTTTGGTCGTTTAATAGTACAGGTGCACCTTACTTTCCAAGTTCGGGTTCTATATCATCTACAACTCCTCCTACTACTTTTGGTGGTAGCCCAACATTTGTAGGTGTAGCAGGGTTTACGACTGCCTCTATTGGTGGTACAGGTTTGGCTGTAGCACCTAGTGCATTACCTAATGGGTGGCCTATTGATGGTTCATCAACTGTGTCTACCAACTATTCTGGTATAAACAACTCCACTACAAGAAATATTCAGTTTCAGGTTACGCCAACTACTAAGTTCACGGTTAGCAATATCGTTATTCCTGTAACAAATAATGCAAATACCAGTACGATGACTTATGCAATAGCCTATTCATTAGATGGGTTTCTAACCAACACTGTTTTAACTTCGGGCACAATAGTTAATGCTGGTACTACCAGTAATTTTACGTATGCTACTCCATTTGATATTCCATCTGGCAGTACCTTGTCTGTTCGTATTGTGCTACATACACCAACAACAACAGGTACACACACTAGCACTGTAAACCTTACTAACGTGGTTGTAGCAGGTTTTGCAAGTTATGCTTCTCCTACAGTTACATGTTCTACGGCTGATGTTACGGCAGATGTAAATACTACTTACACAAACAATCTATACACTTTTGCTGCAACTACCACACAAGGTACTGTTACTTATTCTGCTGTTGGGTTGCCAACAGGTCTTTCTATAGATGCAAGCACAGGAGTAGTTTCAGGCACTACCAATGGTAGTGCTGCCGATGTAACGGTTACTTTTAAAGCAGATAATGCCAATGGCTACCCTACAACATCTGATGTGCGTTTTATTGTGAATGGTCCAGTATTAGACCCTGCCATTAGTACCAACGGGCTTTCTTCTGCCTCAAAAGCAACTGATGGCGCAGCTTTTACGCTTACTGTTACAGGAACAAACTTTGCTTCGGGCAAGTCTAAGATAACGCTTAATGGTACTGCCATCACCCCTACTGCCTACATAAGCAGCACGTCGATTTCTGCAACAGTTCCGGCAAGTTATCTTGCAGCAACAGCTATCAACACAGCAGGATCAAATTTAATCACGGTTGGTGTAACAACTACGGGTGCTACTAATGTATCAAATACCAAAACACTAAGTATTAATAACTTAATGCCTACCGTTAATGCGTTAACTCCTTGTGGTATTGTTGCAGGTAGCGCTGGATTTACATTAACAATCTATGGCACAAACTTTAGTTCTGCTGCCAAGATTACGTTTAATGGAACTCAATATACACCAAGTAGCATAACTGCCAATCAGCTAACAGTTTCTATCAATGCAACCGATATTACGACTGTAGGTACCGCACCGGTTGTAGTTACAAATACATTCCCTGGTTCATTGTCTACTACTGCAAATGCATCATTCATAATTGGTAATGCTTCTGCAATATGGTCTACTGCTTCATTAACTCCTGGTTTATCAGGTAGTGATATAAGTGGTAGTGCACCTACGCTTACAAATGTTGTTACCTCAACAGTTAATGGAAACATTTCTTATGGTACAACTACTGGACAAACCTATCCTGCAGATTGGTCTGACGCTACCACAAATTCAGGATTTACGGGAATAGTTTCAGTTCTTACACCTTCTGCCTCTGCAACTAGGTCAATAGATTTCATCGTATCTCCGGGTGCAAATAAGGATATGACTATTTCGGCCATTTCAATCCCAGTTACTGTTACAGGGGCTGGTTCTAATGTATATTCGGTAGCTTATTCCACTGATGGCAGTTCTTTCACGAAAATATCTACTGCCTCCAATTCGGGTGGTTCTGCTGGTGTTGGAACAGTAAATAATACTTACGACATACCGGTAGCAACCGCAGGGGCTACAGTTGCAACCAATTGTATTTTTGCAACTCCGGTAGCTGTTTCAAATGGCAATTCAATAACTTTCAGGGTAATAGTATGGAGAAAATCAACTACTTCAAGTGCCTCTACTACTGTTAATTTAGGCCCTGTAACGATAGTAGGTAATACTACTGCAGTTGCAAAACCTGGTGCGCCAACTATTACTTCCTTGTCTGACGGTAATGCACAGGTAGATGTATACTTTAGTGCGCCTACATATACGGGCACCACAGACATATCCTCTTATAATGTATATACTTATAGTAATAACGGAGCTACTTTGGTTTCTACCACTTCTGCAAATGTGGCAGGAGGTGTAACACCTTCATATATACATGTTGGTAGTCTTACCAATCAAGTAAACTATCAATTTAAAATAGCAGCTGTAAATACATCTGGAGAAGGCACAAAAAGTGTATTGTCTAGTGTGGTAACCCCCTCTAATACTACTACCTGGTCTATCACCAATGGTGTTGGAAGCTGGGATCATGGCGATCCTAATGATGGTACACAGAATGCGGTCATCAACAACAACATTACCTTAGATGCAACTGTACTTGCACCAAATAAGATTACTGAACTTATAGGTAACATGACTTCTACCACCTTTAGTTGTCTGAAACTTACTATTGCAAGCGGTGTTACCGTAACAGTGCCCAATACCTTTACATTTACGGTTGCAGGCGGAACTGTTACAAATAATGGAATAATAACAGGTAGTGGAACAGTTGTTTTAAATGGTGGAAGCAATCCTCAGACTATCACAACTAATACAAGTCTAAATACAGGCACTTTTGGTAACCTGACTATCAATACAAGTGGAGGAGTAACAATAACAACTGGCAATATAGGAGTTACCGGGGTATTAACGTTGCAAAGTGGCTTACTAACTACCAATGGCAACCTTGCACTAAAATCTACCAGCATTGCCAATACTGGCATTCTGGCTCCTTATGGCGCTAGTGGTAATACAGGTACCATTTCAGGAAATGTTACAGTCGAGCGTTTTATCCCTCTTGGTTTCCGTGGTTATAGAGATATAGCTCCCGAAGTATTTAATGCAGGAACTATCTTTAAGAACTGGCAAGAAAACGGTACTAATACCAATGGCTATGGTACCTTTATTACTGGACCTGCAATCTATTCAGCGGCTTCAAATGCAGGCACAACCGATGCGAATGGCTTCGATAAATCTGGTACAGCACTTAGCAACACACAGGATTATAACTTCTTACCGTCTAATGCAACCCCTTGGACTGCATTCTCTAATACCAATACAACCAATCTGGTGCCATTTAGGGGGTATAGGTTATTGATTCGTGGAAATAGGGTACCCAATTTGTATACCACGCCTATCAATGAAATAGGAAATAATGCCATTGGCATGTTGATGTATAATGCGGCCACACTACGTGCAACTGGGCAATTAATTACTGGGGATGTAACTTACAGCAAAAGTGGCGTAACCAACTCCGTAACAAGTAGTGCTTTCGAATCTACTTCTTATGGACTAAACAATACGGTAAATGGTTTCAGTATGGTTGCAAATCCTTATGTAGCTCCAGTACAATGGTCAACAGTTTATACTGCTTCAGGTGGGGCTTCTACTAGCCATATCAATGCTACTTACTGGTACTTAGATCCTACTTACAGTGCTTCAGGTCGTTACTTGGCCTACAACGCACTTACTGGTAGTGCTAACAACAGGGTTTATTATGGTTCTGGTCTGGATAGTGCGTACAAGTCTACAGCTTCTGTTGGTTACCTACAACCTGGTCAGGCTGTGTTTGTACAAACAACTGCTACTAACCCTATTGTACTTTTCCAAGAAACAGCAAAGGCAGTATCATCTACCAAAGCTTCTATTTTTGGTACAGCAACAACATTAAGTAAAATATATATCAGCTTATTAAAACAAGGTAGTAATGGATTCTCTACAGCAGATGGTGCGGCAGTAGCGTTTAGAGCAGACTTTGGAAATAATATTTATGGCCCTCAGGATGCGATTAAGTTTAGTGGTGCCAACGATAACCTATCTATCAGCAATAAGGGTAAAAGCTTAAGCATTGATGGTCGTCTGCCTGCAACAGATAAAGATGTTATCTCCTTAAATATAGGCAAGCCTAGTACAACTACCTATCAACTGATTGTTGATGCGTCTGCTTACAGCAAAAATGGTTTTGCGCCTGTATTGTATGATGCATACAAGAATACAACTAACCCATTGGGAACAGGAACAACCACAGTAGATTTTACTATATATACAGCATTAACGGCTAGTTTCAGCAACAGATTCAGTATCTTGTTTACACCTGATGCTTTACCTGTAAACAGTATCGTTGCCAATGCAAGCATCAACAACAAGGTTGCTACAATTACCTGGAACACGGTGGGTGAAAAGAATGTGGCTCATTATGAAGTTGAAAAATCTACTGATGCTAAATCATTCAAAAATGTTGGACATGTAATTGCAAAAAATACGGCAACTGCAAGCTACACGACGACTGATAACAGTGTAACTGCCACTACTTACTACCGCATCAAAGCTGTTAACACAACTGGTGCCGTTAGTTACAGCAACGTTGCTAAATTGTCAAGTATCAATGCTCAATTGTCAATTAGTCTTTATCCTAATCCTCTAAAAGGCAAGACCTTGAACGTGGAAATGGGGAATGTACTTGCTGGTAAATACACAGTAAGTATCTACAATGCATCAGGACAAAGAGTGAGCGAGCAAACTATCAGCCATACAGGTGGTAGCGCAAACCACGCCATCAGCATCAACAATGCATTGGCAGCGGGTGCTTACAGCGTGACTATCAGTGAAGCTGGTAGCAAGCAATTGGTTCATCAGAATGGTTTGATAGTTGAGAATTAATAATTGACAATTGATAAGTTTTAATTGGTAATTGACTGTTGACAAATGAGATTAGAGAGGAATATTAAAGGTTTGAAAAAGAGTGAATCAGTATCAATTGTCAATTATTAATTATCAATTAAATAGAGAGGCCAGATAGGATGCCGCCTACTGAATTGTAAGAAAAGGTGGATGGCACCCTTGGTTTTTGAAGGAATAAGAGACGCTTTTTGACTGATTGGAAGGACGAAGAAAATGATTTGCTGTGTTCAGAGTTCTCTTAACAGGACAAACTAGATGATTTGCTGTGTTGAGAGTTCTCTTATCAAGGCAAACTAGAGTGTTTGCTGTGCTAAGAATTCTCTTAACAGGGCAAACTAGATGATTTGCTGTGTTGAGAGTTCTCTTATCAAGGCAAACTAGAGTGTTTGCTGTGCTAAGAATTCTCTTAA
>CAISCV010000191.1 GCA_903883945.1 uncultured Chitinophagaceae bacterium
AATGATTTTCCTTTCGAAGCTTTTTAAATTATCCTTCAAGTATAAGGTCTATTAAACCTCATTCCAAGCTGCTAATACTTCTTCTGTGTGGTTTTTTGTATCAGGCTTTGCAATAATCTTCTTTATTTTACCTGTTTCATCTATTAAGAAAGTGGTACGGGTGGTACCCATATAAGTTTTGCCCATAAACTTCTTTTCACCCCACAAATTGTAGTCATCTACAATCTTCTTTGCTTCATCTGACACCAATGGAAAAGGAAGCTCGTACTTTTCCTGAAACTTTTTATGACTTTTCACTCCGTCTACACTAACCCCTATAACCTGAAAACCCTGCGCAATTAATTCTGTGTAATTATCACGTAGGTTACATGCTTGTGCAGTGCATCCTGGAGTGTCGTCTTTTGGATAGAAATAAAGAACAACTCTTTTACCTAAATAATCTTTGAGAGCTATCGTTTTCCCATTTTGATCTAAGGCTTTGAACCCTGGTGCCTTGCTTCCTTCTTTTAATACTGCCATTGAAATGAATTGACTTATCGTTAATTAAAAATTGAATACTTATTTTTGGGTTGAAATATAGCCCTTGTTATTTACAAATAGCTATTTTTCTATGAAAAAGCCGACAAAACCAACTTAATTACAATTTAATTAACACAAACAGGATGTAAATGGTTGGCTAACTGAATTTAATTGGTTCATTAAAATTAATCTTTGCGTGTTTAATTGAATTCTTAATCCGAAACTCAATTGTGGGGACAAATGTCTTAACAGGATATTGGTTTATACCTTAGTTTTGAGCCGACCACCATCATTACAAACAAAAAATTGTAATGAATATTAGAATTAAAAAAGTGCATTCATATGGTTATTAATTTAAGTGAGCATCACAGTTTAGTAAGTAACTGGATTTCGGAATTAAGAGATGTTGATACGCAAAAATATAGACTGCGCTTTCGCAGAAACATTGAACGTGTAGGCGAGATTGCTGCATACGAAATAAGTAAATTGTTGCCATATTCCGAAGTAGAAATACAGACTCCATTAGGCATACACAATAGTAAAGTACTAAAAGATCAACCTGTACTTGCAACTATTCTCAGAGCAGGATTACCACTTCATAATGGCATGCTCAACTATTTTGACAAAGCAGAAAATGCTTTTATTTCAGCTTACAGAAAACATCACCGAGATGGCACATTCGAGATAAGCCTGGATTACTTAAGCTGCCCTTCATTAGATAACAAAACAGTTATCATCAGCGACCCAATGCTTGCAACAGGGGCTTCATTGGCCAAAACGGTACAATTTCTTAAAGCCGAAGGCAATCCAAAGGAGATATTTGTTGTCTGTGTCATTGCAAGTTCTGTCGGTATAGAGTACTTGCAAAGAGAATGTGGAAGCGACATAAAAATTTGGTGTGGCGACATTGATGATGAAATAACAGCAAAGGGCTACATTGTTCCTGGACTAGGTGATGCGGGCGATCTAGCATACGGAACTAAATTGCAGTCGTGAACTTTATTAAAATGGGCTATATTTGTCTTTTGAAAACTTACAGGCAAGTTCATATGTTAAAAATTAGCAGACTACATTACTCTTATACAGCAGTTTTCTACAATAATTAATCAATAATACAATTACATTATAATGAAAAAAATAATTGCCCCTGTTCTTCTTTTAATTTTGTCTGGTAGCCTTTTCGCACAAGACCCGCATTTTTCTCAATTTTTTTCTTCCCCCCTCACTGTTAATCCTGCTTTTACTGGCAAATTCGACGGATCGGTTCGTATAAATGGCAACTATAGAAATCAGTGGCCAACTATCAACAATGCATTCATTACCTCTACAGGTTCTGTAGATTTCCATGTTGGAAAAGATGCTATTCCAACCAATGATACATGGGGTGTTGGTGCAACTTTCCTTACAGACAAAAGTGCAGGCGGTGCCGTAAACATGAACTATTTTAGTCTATCTACTGCCTATCACAAAGGATTAGATGAAAATGGATTTACCCAATTAAGTGGTGGGGTTCAGTTGACATATTCAAATACGTACATCAACACTTCAAGTCTGATTCTTGGTTATAATACCGATGGAACACCACAACTTTACACACAAAGCTATCCCAATTCCCCAAGCCTTTCCTCCAATTATATAGACCTTAATGCAGGTGTACTTTATAGTACAAGCACCAATGACAGAAACAATTTTTATGTTGGTGGAAGTTTTTATCATATAAACAAACCAATGGAGAAATTAACTAGCTCTGACAGCTATCAAATTAATCCAAGGGCTACCATACAAGCAGGTACTTATTTCGGAATTGGCCCTGCTACCACTTTACATCTTAGTGGTATAGAAACCATACAAGCTGGCGCAAGTGAGACTGTGTTGGGTGGTGCTTTTCAATTTATTGCACAACAAGACGACAACAAATCAACTAGTTTGTATGTTGGTAGCTGGATGCGTTTAAATGATGCAATTATTCCTTACGTAGGTTTAGAGTTTAACGATGTTAGGTTTGGTCTTACTTACGATGTTACAACATCCACGCTAAAAACGGCAAGTGAAAACAAAGGGGGAATAGAGCTTTCTGCTGTTTACATCTACAGACCAAGTACTGATAAGCCAATAAATTGTCCTAAATTCTAGTACATTTTAAACAAACAGTCATCTTGTCGCATTTAATAGTTTGCACACATTTTGAAAGAAGGTGAGGCTATTAATTCTTAATTTTATAAAACAGAGTAAATGAATATAGGTAAGGAATTCGAAAAGTATGCTGTAAAAAACCAAGGTATCAGTAGTGCAACAATGCATAACTATAAAACCCATTTTAATCCAACTAATCTTACCCCATACATCATTGAGGAACGTCCGATGAACATTGCACAGATGGACGTATTCAGTCGTTTGATGATGGATCGTATCATATTTCTTGGAGAAGGGATTAATGACTATGTGGCAAATATTATCACTGCCCAGTTACTCTTTATGGAGAGTGTGGATAGAAGCAGGGATATTCAAATGTACATCAATAGTCCTGGTGGAAGTGTTTATGCTGGCTTGGGAGTATACGATACGATGCAGTTTATTAGTCCAGATGTAAGTACTATCTGTACTGGAATAGCAGCTAGTATGGGTGCAGTTTTATTATGTGCAGGTGTTAAAGGCAAACGTACTGCCTTAAAACATAGCCGCATAATGCTTCATCAACCTAGTGGTGGTATTGGTGGACAAGCTACAGATATTGAGATTACTGCAAGAGAGATAAAAAAACTGAAAGTAGAACTCTATGAAGTAATTGCTGACCATAGCGGCAAAGACATCGAACAAGTAGCTATCGATTGCGACAGAGACTTCTGGATGAAGGCAGAAGAAGCAAAAGAATACGGTTTGGTTGATGAAGTTCTTTTTATTAATCCAAGAAAAGCCGCTGCATTAAAGTAATCGTGCCTTGCATTTATTTACATTACATTTAAAACAACAGAAAATGATTCAATCAAAATATACTGTAAATCCATACTTAATGGAAGATGAGGAGGAAGAAACCCCTAAGGAAGAAAAACAAGAACAGATTGGGGGGATGACGATGAAGAAAATGGAGAAAATGTTCTTCGAAAAAAGAGCTGTTTATCTATGGGGTGTTGTGGATGATAAAAGTGCAAAAGATGTAGTGTCCAAATTATTACTATTAGAAGCAGACAAGCCAGGTGAAGAAATTAAGTTTTATATAAACAGTCCCGGTGGGGTAGTTACAAGTGGTATGGTGATGTACGATACCATTAAATTGATATCAAGCCCTGTAAGTACTATTTGCATGGGTTTAGCCGCTAGCATGGGTTCTATTCTTTTAAGCGTTGGTACGAAAGGAAAACGCTTTATTTATCCCCATGGCGAAGTAATGATACACCAACCAAGTATTGGTGGTTACTTTCAAGCAACAAGTGCTGACATTGAAATACAAGCCGAACAGATAAGAAAAACCAAAGAGTTAGGGGCTAGGATTTTAGCAAATAACTGTGGTAAATCTTTCGAACAAGTAATGAAAGACTTCGACAGGGACTATTGGATGGATGCCAACGAAGCGGTAGCTTACGGTATTGTAGATGGTGTTTTAGATAAATTATAACGCCTGTGACTAGTTCAAAATGTCCGTTAAATAAATAATTAGCTGTATTTTTGAATTAAACATAGCATTATTATCAATAATTATATTGATAAGCATTAATAAATAGTACAAATAATGCCTAAACAAACAAATTTACACTGTTCATTCTGCGGTCGTGGCCGTGATGAGGTGAAAATATTAATAGCGGGACAAGAAGGGCATATCTGTGAAAATTGTGTAGAACACGCACAAGATATTATTACACAAGAGCTTGGATTAAAACAGGAAGGGAATGTCGCTACAGGAAATGCTAGTTCATCGCTTACTTCGAGTGCAACTTCCAATTTCAAACTCAATATTCGTAAACCATTCGAAATAAAGAAGTTTCTAGACGAATATATTATTGGGCAGGATGATGCTAAAAAGGTAATTACCGTAGCGGTGTACAATCACTTCAAACGTATCAACCAAAAGCAATCTCAAGATGATGTTGAAATAGAAAAGAGCAATGTAGTAATGGTTGGCGAAACAGGTACAGGTAAAACTTTACTAGCAAAGACTATTGCTCGCTTATTGAATGTTCCTTTTGCAATTGTTGATGCAACCGTTTTTACAGAGGCGGGGTATGTGGGGGAAGATGTAGAGAGTATGCTTACCCGTTTGTTGCAAAACTGCAATTATGACGTAGCTGCCGCCGAGCGTGGGATTGTTTATGTAGATGAGATTGACAAAATTGCACGAAAAGGCGATAACCCATCTATTACAAGAGATGTAAGTGGTGAAGGTGTTCAACAAGGTCTATTGAAGATGTTGGAAGGAACTGAAGTTTTAGTTCCACCACAGGGAGGGCGTAAACATCCCGATCAGAAGATGATAAAAGTTGATACTAAGAACATTCTTTTTATTTGTGGTGGTGCCTTTGATGGTATTGACAAAGTAATTGCCCGAAGGATAAATACCAATGCGATTGGGTTTAATGTAAACAAAGAAAGTCAGGACTATCAACGTAAGAATTTGCTTCAGTTTATTAATGCACAAGATCTAAAAAGCTTTGGTCTTATACCCGAATTATTAGGAAGGTTGCCTATTGTTACCTATCTCAATCCATTGGATGCCGAAACATTACGTAGTATATTAACAACCCCCAAAAACTCACTTATCAAGCAATATACACGTCTGTTTGAGTTTGAGGGTATTGCCCTAACATTTGATGAAGCAGTACTTAACTTTATGGTGGAGAAAGCGATGGAATATAAGTTGGGTGCTAGGGGATTAAGAAGCATCTGCGAAGGAATATTGACAGATGCTATGTTTGAATTACCAGGTACCAACGAAAACAAGTTGCACGTTACCTTAGACTATGCAGAAGGTAAGTTTAATAAGAGTAAAATGAGTTTATTGAAAGTAGCTTAATAATAAATAATTATGAATGAATTGATTGACAGACTAAAAAGCGAAGCAGGGCTATCCTCTGAGCAAGCTACAAAAGTGATAGAGATTATTGCTACTTATGTAAAAGAAAAGTTCCCGATGTTGGCTGGTGCCGTAAATAACATCTTCAAAAAATAGGAAAAACTATTTACAAAAAGAAAAGCCCTTGAATAGACTTCAAGGGCTTCTTCCATTTACATCTCTAACAAGTGCAGGTATTCCTTCACCGTTCCCCAAAACTTCCAACTGAACGACTATTGTAATCTACTGAGCAACAATGGGAGCAACGAGGCACAAAAGGTATCAACGAAGTGATTAATGAGCTATAAGTGAGATGTTATATGGGATAAGACTAAAAATGCAGCCCAACCCTTAGGTAGTAACTGCACTTTTAAAAATATAACTTATATTGGTAAGTGGTAATTATAAAACCAATCACTAACAGCCTACAATTATTTAATATCTGTATTCTTTTCTTTCTTCTTATACAGCTTTTTGATGCCATAAGAGGCACCCGCACCAATCAACAAACTCAAACCACCATCAATAGGTGCACCACCACCCCCACCCGGAGGAGTATGGCGGCCTGCGAAGATAATTGTCGTTGTCAGCA
>CAISCV010000192.1 GCA_903883945.1 uncultured Chitinophagaceae bacterium
AATTCAACTTCTTACCAATACGCCTAAAGGGTATTCCTTCTACTGATACTACTTTAAAATATTTACTTAGAAGGGGTATTAATTGCTGGAAATCAAATCCCTTATGTCCCCCTTCATTTCTTGGTACTTTATTTATATTCCCAGTTGTAGAAAGCCATAATTCTTTGGTGGTGTAGGGCTCTACAATACTCCTTAATACAAACTTCTTTATAAAATATTTTATTAATAAAACAACGCCACCCTCATTGGGAATAGTTACAAAACAGTAACCCATTGTATATTTCGCCAGTTTCTTAATATAAGGTTCTAATTGTTCCAACGGCAAATGTTCCAACGTTTCCATACAAATAGATATATCAAACTTTTCAAGTGATGGTTTGAATACATCTACGTTATCACAAAAAAACAACTCGGTGTTAGCTCTCTCTTTCAGGTTCTCTCTCCCCATATCCAACCCACCTTCCCAATTAGCGTCATAGCCTTCGTAGTAAAAGTTAGTCTGCGGCAGATAATCTAACGTTTTACCATCGAAGCAACCTAATTCTATTACCGTATTGGGCTTTGGACAATAGTCTGCTACCTTTTTTTGCAACCAATAATACCTGGATAAGTGCAGCTTGCCCCTTATGTTTTTATTATTGAACAGTCTTGTATTATACCCCTCCATTATTTTCTGCTTTTTTACCAAAAAACACCATACTTTGGTTAATTCTACTTTCAATTATCAAGCATTGTGTCTCTTTGTGTTAATCTTTGTGTGCTTTGTGGTTAGCTTATTTTATGAACTCTTAATTAATTCAAAAATAGGGGGTAATTCAAAGTATCGTAATTTGCCGCCAAATATTTTGGTGAATGACATTAAACAAACTACTTCAACAGAGCCTTTTATGGAGAGGATTTTGCTTCCTTACCCTGTTGATAGTGAATGTTTTATTAAGTCGTTTTCTACATTCCGATGGTGGCGGACGTATTTATTACCTTACCAATTTCTTTTCGCTCATCCTTCTGCTCGCTAGTTTGAGTATGGAAAGCGGCTATACTTACTACGCTTCCTCGCTTAAAATAGACCAACACAAACTAGCTTGGTTTTCGATTTTGTGGACAGTAATTGTTGGGATGATAGTTGCACTATTGGTAAATACCTTCTTCTATAAAATTAGTGAACCCAATAATTTTAGAAAAGAAGATTATCTTCTTTATTCTCTCGAATATATTTGTGGCATCCTGTTGATGAATTTCTTTTCGGTGCTATTCTTCGCTCAAAAAAACTACTTTCTACCCAACCTGCTCATTAGCATCATCAATATTTTGCTATCTGTTTTGGTTATCGTTGCTAGTAAAACAGCCCTTTCGCCCTCCATTGTTATACATAGCTATTTTTTATCGGTTTTATTGGATGGTATTGCCATTGCAGTTGCTTTTATTTGGATAAACAAAAGCTACCGAACTATTTCTTTGCCATCAACTTCAGAATTTAAGACACTTATACGCTATTCGATATTGGCATTGGCCGGAAATTTCATTTTCTTTTTAGTATATCGAATTGATTTCTGGTTTGTAGAACATTACCGCACCCAAACTGAACTAGGAAACTACATTCAGGCGTCTAAATTGGGTCAAATGCTATTAATAATCCCTCAGATTTTAGCTAGTGTAGTATTTCCGCAAACAGCAGAGGGGTTAAATGAAGCCAACATCAAACAAAATATACTAACCCTTTCTAGATTATTGATGCAATTTTTTTTAATACTGATGATACTGGCATATTTCTTTGGAAAGTTTGTTTTTGTACAGATTTTTGGTTCCACCTTTTTCAGTATGCACCTCCCCTTTTTGCTATTATTGCCAGGCATTTTATCTCTTGCAATCTTAACGCTGTTCTCCGCCTATTTTGGAGGAAGCAATCGGGTGAAAGTAAATGTAATTGGCGCTTCTGTTGCGTTGGTTTTTATGGTAGCGGGCAACTATTTCTTCACGTTTAAATATGGGATGATTGCAGCGGCTATTATAAGTAGCATCTGCTATTCCATCAACCTGTTTTATTCGTTGTATGTCTTTTTAAGAACAGATACATCATTCTCCATCCTAGACTTTTTTCGTTGGCAGAAAGCTGACTATTTATGGGTAAAGCAGCTATTGATTAGGGGAACATAAAAGCCAGTTTTACAGATGTAAAACAACATATTAGAAGATACATATTTCCCTTTGAAAGTGTAAAATTTGACAGTAAAATCTTCAAAATAAACGTCAACCTGCTGAGGGTTCACATGTATTTTAGTTTTTCTTCCGTGAATTATCCGATATATGCAAGCAGAACTGTCATAATTCACACATAAAATACTAAAGCTCCTGCTAATTTTTAAATATATACATCTAAATATGTAAAAATTGCTAGCAATGTTAATATAATTCTTGTGAACCATGAGCGGGTTCACAAGAATTATATCAAATAAACCATCAAAAAAGGGATAATAAAAGGCAATAATGAAACAATAAAAAACATTCTTTATACTATACCATACATTTACAGGGAAAATAAATTCATTTTCAATTTAATCGCAAGGTGAATGAGAAAGAAGTACTATATGCCTCGTGCCGCGGACAAAAGACTTGCTTGGTTGAAGAACTTTTATGCAGTATTATTAACTTGTTTTTTGGATTTTGGAATGACCGAAGAGGACATGACCTCCATTTTTGATGATATGAATGCCTATGATTATACATTGCAACTGCAAACAGCTTCTGAAAAATACTACAGCAGCTGTACTAAATTTAGAAAAGGCATATTAGGGAGCAAAGAAAGTAAAACGTCTAGGACATTCCCCACATTTTCGATGCCTTTAAACATGCCTGTAGCAGTAAAAGAAGGCATTATGTTCAGAATCATGTTGCTGGTGCAAAAGCTTAAAACACATCAATTTTGCAATTCGTCCATTGCAGAATTATTGGGCATTTTGGGCAAAGAAGTTTTGGTGGATTATGCTACCATGAAGCCTTCAATCGGTTTGTTTTTTTCTGCTGGTTTTGTACAATTGAAATTTAAAAAATACTATTCCGATGGATTATGGATTGAATGTAAACGTGGCAACGAAAAAGTATTTACCTATGTTGCTAACCTGATTTCTGGCACTTCTTTTATTGATAAACGCCTTAATTTGATTGCCAACAAACCCGAAACTAGGTATTTCAGGGCTTGGTACACCCTCCACGACAAGATAATTGGCTTGGTAAGCGATATTGTGACCATCGTGGTTGAGGGAAATGAATAATGTATGTTTGAAAATTTCTGAATCAATTTAAAAAACTGCCTGGTTGGCTATTAAATATTCTAAAATCTGCAACTAAAGTAAAGATATTACTTTCGTTTTGAGCATTCCACCACCTTATTTGCATTAATAGGGTTAATCACAGAAAAATCACTAAAAAATTAACCGTCCCTCCTTCAAAGATTTATTGCCTTGCAGTCCCCCACTATGGATTATCATTATTTTACTATTGGTAGCAAAGTATCCTTTGTATAATAAATCATTCACTGCATAACAAAGCTTGGCGGTATAGACTAAATCGGTAGGCACTTTGTTTTGAGTATAAAAGAAATTCATCCAATCTAACAATGCTTCAGGATGTTTGGCATAGCCTCCAAAATGATACCCCTCTATCAACTCAAAATGCTTCTTTTGTTCTTCATCGGTCAATAAATCCATAACTGATTCTATTAATTTTTCGTTACCTTTTAGTACACTGATACCGGTTATCTTTTGATTTTGTTTTGCCCCAATAACCAAGCCTGCCATCATCGTTCCCGTTCCAACGGCACATACAATATCAGTATAGCTTTCATCTATGAAAGTACAAATATCGGCGGCACCTTCGGCCCCCAAACGACTATATCCGCCTTCATTTACCCAGTAATAGTTACCCGTTTTAAAACTATCAACAATCTTATTCTTGTCTTTAAAAGCTTCCCTCGAAACATAAATTAATTGCATCCCAAATGCTTCAGCTTGCAATAAGGTGTCGCTTTTTTTGGTAGGTTCCTCTCCCCGGATAATACCTACACTACTTATTCCAAGTTGGTTGCAATAACAAGCTGTTGCAATGATATGATTGGAATAAGCGCCGCCAAAAGTTGCTATTGTAGTAAACTGCTTTTCGATAGCCTCTTTGATATGCAATTGAAGTTTAAAGAATTTATTTCCGCTAATAACAGGATGAATCTCGTCGAGCCGTAATATATCCGTGGCTATCTCATTTGAATTATTACTATATTGTATATTTTGTATAAATACTTTATGTTTGCCGGCGAAATTTGGTTGCATACTAAGAGTTCTAATTTGTGGCATGCCACTATGAATCTATTTTCTTTTAAATAATAAGTACAAATATATGAAGCCCACTTTGGTAATATTGGCTGCGGGAATGGCAAGCAGGTACGGAGGAATGAAACAGGTTGCAGGATTTGGTCCTAACGGAGAAACAATAATGGACTACTCCATCTATGATGCCATAAGGGCAGGATTTGGAAAAGTAGTGTTTATAATCAGGGAAGATTTTGCGGATAGCTTCAAAGCTATCTTCGAACCCAAACTTGCTGGAAAGATTGAAACCGAGTATGTTTATCAAAAGCTGGACTCTTTTTTGGGTAACAAAACAGTGCCCGCAGACAGAACCAAACCTTGGGGAACTGCACACGCTTTGTTGTGTTGCAAAGACGTTTTAAAAGAACCATTTGCTGTAATAAACGCAGACGATTTTTATGGTCAGGATGGATTTGCGAAAGCGGCCGATTTCATTAACTCAAAAGTTTCTGACTCTTTGTATGCGCTGATAGGTTACAGCCTAAAAAACACGCTAAGTGAAAATGGAAGTGTAAGCCGGGGCGTTTGTAAAATTGATGCAGAAGGTAATTTGGTAGGTATCAATGAACGCACCAAAATATATAAGCTTAACAATGAGATTGTGTACGAAGAAGCAGACACTACAACTGTTTTACCTGCTGATACTAAAGTAAGTATGAACTTTTATTGTTTTGGAAGTAGCTTTATTCCTTTTGCAGAACAACTGTTTGAGAAATTCTTAGACGAAGAAATAAATGTTCCTAAGTCGGAATTCTTTATTCCTAAGACTGCAGATGTATTTATCAAAAACAACCTTGGTGCTATTGAAGTAATCGGCACCGATGCAAAATGGTTTGGCGTTACTTACAAAGAAGATGCCCCTGGCGTAAAAGAAAGTATTGATAAACTAGTTGCTAGCGGAGAATATCCTGCTAACTTATGGACATAATCACAAAAGTATTTTAATAAGAAAGCCGCTTCTACCAGTAAATAGTTGAAGCGGCTTTTTTGTTCCACCTAAATTAAACCCTTAGCCCCTTCCATTCATTAGTCATATAAAGAACTAGATTAATACCAAATAAAATACGTCTGTACACTAGCCCTACCACCCTTTAAAGATCAATAACACTTATTTCAAATTTAATTTTGATATTTGCAAACGATGATAATAGCAAAGAGTTTTCATTGGGAAGCCGCTCATAGAATACCCTGGCATGAGGGTAAATGCAAACACATACACGGACATTCCTACAAAATGATTGTGGAACTCGAAGGAGAAACAAATGAAAAGGGAATTGTGATGGATTTTAAAGAACTAAAAGATATCGTACAGCCCTACATTGAACGTGTTGACCACACCACGCTCATATCGGTTAATGATGATGAACTGAAAGAAGTATTTGATGCCAAACAATGGAAATATTACCTCCTTCCTTTCGACTCTACTGCCGAAAACTTATGTGACTATTTTGCCAACCTTATCATCAAAAACAACCAAGAACTTCTGCTAGCCAATAAGATAACTACTGTGAGCGTTAAAATAGCCGAAACAGAAACAGCCTATGCCTATGTAAAAAAGAATGTTTAATTACAAGCCCTACCCTAGATGCCCTTTGATTAGTTTAGGTAAATCACCCGTTTATACTTCAGCCAAAAACAATAGGAAATAGCCCTAATTATCGGGGTAATTTTGTACTATCTGTGGCAAAAAGGACTCAATAGTCTTTTACAATATTTTAGGTCACATTACCTTATTCTTCTACTATCAATTCCTGGTTTTCTCTTGCTTTTTCACAATTTTCTCTTGCTTTTTCCTGGCATTCTCTTACTTTTTCCAACAATTCCCTTGCTTTTTTCCACAATTTCCTTGCTTTTAAATAGAATTCCCTTGCTATTTCCCAGTTTTTATCTCTTAAAAAAATAATATAAGTTGCCTGATTAAGGTAATATACGGTAATACAAAGCCAAATACCAACACCTGATAGTTACTTATCCTAAAAATAGAAAGTAATCAATGTTTTAAGGTTTCAAACGCTTACCTTTCAAAGCAATACGTATTAACTTATCATTATCTTTTCCACATTACACCTTACCTTAAGAAATATTTCCTTCTTTTGCTACAGTATTGTTAAATATTCTGCTAAATTTGCAAATAAGCGTAAATAAAAATAACATTTTTTCATTTTGACTGCAAACAATCAATCATTAAATTTTATGTATCTAAACAACAACAAGTTAAGCCATATTCTAAAAGGAATTGTGCTTGTGTGTGTATTTTGTGTAACAGCCAACAGTTTAAAAGCTCAAACGGTTGTAAAGGGTAGAATTGTGGATGCCACTACCAAGGAGGCTATCCCCGGCGTTACCATCAAAATAAAAGGTAGAAAAATATATACTGCTTCTGGCGCAGATGGTTCTTATTCCATAAAAGTAGCGACAGGTGACAGTTTAGAAATTACGTCTACCGGATATCTAAACAGTACCGTAGGTAGTAATAATGCCAACACTATCGAATTAACGTCTAGCCAAACCACACTGAAAGAAGTAGTGGTTACCAACAACATTGCTATTGCACGTAAAACACCTGTTGCAGTATCTACTATCAGTTTGGCTAAATTAGAAGAGTTTAGTCCCAATAGAGAGTTTCCTGAATTATTAGAAAATACCCCTTCGGTTTACACATCTAAAAGTGGTGGTGGAACAGGTGATTCCAGAATTAACATCAGAGGCTTCGACCAAACCAATATCTCTGTAATGGTAAATGGGGTACCTGTAAATGACATGGAGAATGCAAGTGTATATTGGAGTAACTGGTCTGGCTTGGCAGAAATTGGTGGGCAAATTCAAGTACAAAGAGGATTGGGCAATTCTAAGTTGTCTACTCCTGCTGTAGGTGGTAACATAAATATCATTACCAAAGCTTCTGAAATGAGGGCGGGTACAATGATTAGTGCCTCTGTTGGAAATAGTGGTTTTGAGAAAACAAGCGTAGGCTTTTCTACCGGTAAAAGCAAAAAAGGATTAGCCTTCTCTATGTTGTTATCACACACTGCAAGTGATGGCTACGTAAAAGGAACGGCCTCTGAGGTATATAACTATTTTGGAACGCTTGCTTGGGAAATTAACGACAAAAGTACCCTTACTGCTACTGTAACAGGTGCCCCCCAATGGCATGACCAAAGAGGAATAGCATTGTCTTATCAAACCTATTATGGCAACCCAAATGACACCACATTTAAGAAAGTATATGGCCCACGCTACAACAGTACTTGGGGCTATTATCATGGCAGTGAATTTAACACGAACAAAAACTTCTATCACAAGCCTGTTGCCAACATTAATTATTATTACAAGTTTAGTCCAAAAACTGAATTAAGTGTTGTATTATATGGTTCTATTGGTCGTGGAGGAGGTACTTCTTATTCTTATTCTGGTGGAATAGGTTCTGTATCCTCACCAACTTCTATTTTAAATTTAAATAGAGATGCCAATAACCTCATTAGATTTGATAGTATTGAAAGTTGGAACAGAGGTAATGCTGTAAGTTTATACGGGAAAGCTATAAATAAACCTTGGCCTCAAGCAGGTCCTTATCAAGGAAAATCTGTTTTAATAGATGCCAAAGCAGGCAATGGTACAACAGGAGTCGGTTGGAATAGGATTGCCGCTATGAACGAACACAACTGGTATGGTACTGTTATCAATTTAACACATAAACTAAACAGTAATATTGTATTAGATGGAGGGATAGATATTCGTATCTACAAAGGATTACATTACAGAAGAGTTCAAGAAGCTATGGGTTCAGATGCCTATTATGACTATAATGATGATGTAAATAATCCAATGAAATATGTAGCAGCGGGAGATAGAAAAACAAGAATTGTTTACAACAATGATGACTATGTAAAACAATATGGTGGCTATCTTGGAGGTGTGTATGAAAAGAACAAATTAACTGTTTTTGCTTCAGGTTCTTTTAATACGACCTCTTATCAACGTTTAGATTACTTCCAATATTTAGTAACCGACCCAACAAGAAAAACTAGAGCCTACTATTTTAATGGTTCATCTATAAAAGGCGGTTTAAGCTATCGTTTTAACAACAATCACTTCGCGTTTGCCAATATTGGTTACTTCGAAAAACCTTTACTTTTCAATAATGTTTTCACTGGCAACGTAAATACCAATGTTCCAACAGGTCTTAAAGACCAAAACACATTGGGTGAAGAAGTAGGCTACAACTACCGCTCTAGCATAGTGAATGTTACGGTAAATATTTATCATACTATCTGGAAAAATAAAAGTATAACACCTATTCCTTACACTGATGCAAATGGCATTACTACTTCTGCAAACATTAATGGTGTTACGGAAGACCACAAAGGGATAGAACTTGAGTCTACTATCAAACCAATGCGTAAACTAGAATTGAATGTAATGGGGTCTTTAGGAGACTGGAGATATAAAAACACTGTTAAAGCTACCATTTACAACGCCGACAATACCGTTGCAGGTACGACTACCGTTTATTTACAAGATGTAAAAGTGGGTAGTACAGCACAACAAACAGTTGGTATAGGTGCTAGATACGAAATAATAAGAGGTCTTTCTATCAGGGCAAACTATCGTTATAGCGGAGACTTGTATGCAACATTTACTGTAAAAGACAGACAAACTGGTGGGGATACTACCGCTAGACAGGCATGGCAGTTACCAAACTTTGGTTTATTAAATACGGCTATCAGTTACAACTTTAGAATAGAAGGCAAAAGAATTTCATTGGGCTTAAATGTTGATAATGTTTTAGATAAACAATATATTGCAGAATCATTAACCGATAAACTATACACTTACAAAGCAGACCATATAACTCCTACCGATGCAAAAGACTTTATCATAGGAAATAAAGGTTCAGGCAAAAACAATAGTGTATATCCTGGCTTTGGAAGAACTTGGGTATTTAGTGCCAAGATAAATTTATAATTACCTATCAGTATAATATAAAAGCCCAAGATGTCCCTTTGGATTTCTTGGGTTTCTTATTTGTAAACTATAATATACTTATTTTAACAAATTATAGACAGCGCAAAACAACTTGGTTGTATCAATGATATCATTAAAAAAAAATTAATATATGAATGTGAGAAATTTACCCCTATTACTTGTTTTTGTTACCATTTTATTTACAAACAAGTCTACCGCACAAACCAAAATATTATTTGATGATACCAAAAACGAAACATCTGGTAGTGCCGATTGGGTGATAGATGCCGATGGTACCAAATATGGGGTAGCTAAATTACCCACACCCGATCAGAGTACTATTACTGCTAATACAGCAGAAACCTATTGGACCGGGGCATTGTCTAGCTGGGGTATCGATTGCGTAAACAAAGGCTTCCATGTAGAGAGTCTGCCTTCTAATGGAAGAATTACCTATGGCGATAAAACAAATGCACAAGATCTAAGCAATTATAAAGTATATATTATAGACGAACCCAATACCTTGTTTACCGCAACCGAAAAGACTGCCTTACTAAACTTTGTAAAGAATGGAGGCGGCTTGTTTATCATATCCGATCACGCAGGTTCTGATAGAAACAATGATGGCAGCGACTCGCCTACAGTTTGGGATGACCTATTTACCAACAATGGTTCGGTAACCAATCCATTTGGAATAAGCTTCGATGTAAGCAGTCCAAACTTAAAGTTATATCCATCCGATATTACCGAAGTGAGTACCAATGTTACCAAAACAAACAATCCAATTACGAATGGTACTTATGGTACGGTAACAAAAATCAGTTATTCGGCGGGTACAACTATGGTGTTGGATACCACTGCCAATAAAACAGTAAAAGGAGTTGTTTTTGCAAGCAAATCTACCGGTATCCTAAATGGGGTGATGGTTGCTTATGCCAAATATGGTAAGGGTAAAATTGTTGCCATTGGTGATAGTTCTCCTATAGATGATGGTACAGGTTTTACCAATACTGGTTTATATAAAAGCTACTCGGGCGATAGCAAGGTGGGAGACAACCATCGGTATTTTTGTATGAATGCTACTATTTGGCTAGCTACCACCGACTCTACATTGCCAATAAAGTTTGTAGATATAACCGGAAAAACAATAAACAATACAACCATCATCAACTGGCAAGTAAACGAAAGTGGTTTCAACAATAGTTACTACATCGAGAAATCATTGGATGGTACAAACTTCGAAGTAGTAGGCACTGTTGGTTCTAAAAACAATGTAAATAGTGGTTTGGAGAACTATGAGTGCAAAGTTGCAGGAAGTGCCACTGCTTACTATCGTATTAAAACAGTTGACAACGATGGCAGCGTTTCTTACTCCAAAACAATTGAGATTAAGAATACCAATAAGAGCAACATTACCATTTTCCCCAATCCACTATCACTCAGAAATGGGGGTACATTCAGCATCAATGGATTGAATATTGGATCTAAAATAGGCATCACAGACCAAAAAGGAAAGGTATATTACGAATCTATTGCCCAGAATGAGTCAATTGTTATAAATCCACCCAACAAGCTGGCAGCAGGTGTCTATATAGTTACCATCAAAGATAATATGGGCAATATGGTAAATACCAGAAAAGTGGTGGTTACTAAATAGGGCTGGTACCTTCAAATTACACTTTTTCTTTAATGTTATACTTCATTGCGTTGACATGACTTCATTTCAAGGCAATGAAGTATAGTATTAATTAACTCCAATCACAAAATCATCAGGCATAAACCAACTTTAGTTAGGCATAACTAAAGAATAATTACTAATAATTATTTCCTTATTTCTAATAACTAAACTTTAATTATGCCTATCAGAAGAATAATTACTAATAATTATTTACTTATTTCTAATAACTAAACTTTAGTTATGCCTATGAAAAGAATAATTATTAATAAATATTTACTTGTTATTAATGACTAAACCTTGTTTATGCCTAATTATTCTAGAATAAACAGGCTTTTAATTGGCTGATAGATACGATTATTTATCACTTCATTAGGTTCTACTGCCAATACCTTAATGAAGCCTTTTTAATTGTGCCACCTAGTTATTTTGTTTTTTTTAGCAATACAATATAAGTAGGGAAATGATCGCTATACCCACCCCTGTAATTAAACCCCTCCCACGTACGCATCGGATACCCTTTGTGTAATCCTGTGTTTTCTGTCATAAATGCTTTATTGAAAACAAATGGTTTGAAATAAAAGAAGCCAGATTGTTTTTTATCTAACAATGAATAAGTGACCAATATCTGATCGAACAAACTCCACGTATCATTATATGCCAATGTTCCAATGCCTTTGTTATATAGTTCTGTAAAAGGATTGAATATCTCCCCTTCTTTAACGTCTTGCAACCTTCCTTTGGCACGCAATACCTCCGTGATACTAGGACTGGTTGGGTCGTCATTAAGATCACCCATCAATATTGTTTTCGCATTTGGGTTATTTGTATTAATAGCAGCAAGTTGAATTTTACAAACGGCTGCAGCAGCAGCCCTCGCAGAGGCCGTCATATCTTCTCCTCCAAATTTACTAGGCCAATGGTTGACTAATATATTTATTTCTTCCCCATCCAATTTACCCCTTACCCAAAGAATATCCCTTGTATATCGCGCATATTTAGAATGTCCGGGTAATTGCACAAACAAAGGTTTGCTTTCTTCTACAAAAAAGTATTTGGGATTGTAAATAAGGGCAACATCAATTCCACGCGGATCTTGGCTATCGTAATGCACCACCTGGTAGTTTCTTCTTTGCAATAATGGCTGGTGAATTAAGTCATTCAACACGGTATCGTTTTCAATTTCAGCAACGCCAAGCAAAGCGGGTCCATCCCTATTAATGTCTGTACCAATCTGAGAGATAACAGTAGCCAATTTCTTTACTTTATCCAGATAAATGGCAGTATTGTATTTGTAAGCGCCTTCAGGTGTAAAATCAATATCATTTATCGTGGGGTTATGAACCGTATCATAGAAGTTTTCGCAGTTGTAAAAAGCAACAATCGCAACCTTATAGTTTTGTTTTTGTTGGGATAATACAATTAAAGGAGTACAAGCAAGCAATAATGAAATTTTCATTTTAATAAATTCAAGTAAATATACCCCTTGCATAATGAAAATTTTGCACATTTTACATTATTAAATTATTATTTTTTAAGACGCACAAAATCCTTACATATTTTACAATACTTTCGTAGCGATTAACAAAGTGAATTATGCGGAAATTGATTTCTTTACTTTTACTGATTGCGACCTTTGGGAATATAGGCAAATCGCAAAATGTAAAAAGTAATTTAAAGAGCAAAGGGGATACCATTTCGCCTTTAAAAGATAGTGCCCTGTTACAAGATGAGTTAAATGCCAACTTATCCTCTAATATTCCAGTGATTTCTATAGAAGATAATGATGTAGGAAGCGTGGGAGAACAAAGTGTATCCTCTGCATTAGGGGCAAATAGAGATCCTTTTTTATATTCTTCCGATTTCAACTTTTTTGCGGCACGTTTTCGTGTTAGGGGGTACCAGAACAGCAGCTCCAATGTTTATATAAATGGTACTCAAATAGAAAATCTACAAACCAACAGTGGGTCGGTAGGTGTTCTGAGTGGATTAACCTATATTTTAAGAAACAGAGATTATTCACTAGGATTAAAACCACTATTCTATGGCTTTGGTGGTATTGGCACGAATGTAAATATAGATGCTCGCCCTTCAGATTTAAGAAAAGGGATTATTTTTGGATACGCCAATTCCAACAGATTAGCCACACACCGTTATTCTTTTACCTACAGTAGTGGCGTAAACAAAAAAGGATGGGCTTATGTGTTTAGTGCTAGTAGACGTTGGTCCGATGAAGGGTATGTACCAGGCACTTATATCAATTCGTGGAGCTATTTCTTGGGCATAGACAAAAAAGTAAGTGCTAAGAGAACCCTTTCCCTGTCTATTTTCGGCACTCCCGGTGAAACAGGAACACAGGGCAGGGTAGTAAATGAAATTGATTCATTACTCAACACACACTACTATAACCCAAATTGGGGTTATCAAAATGGCAAGAAAAGGAATGCAGGTGTAATCAAAACAAATCAACCCTATATCATTCTTTCAGACGAAACCAAAATCAATAATAGTACTTCACTAGTAAATGCGGCTTCTTTTAGCTTTGGAGACAGGGCAATTACAGGTTTAGATTATTTCAACGCACCTTCTCCATTTGCTGATTATTATAAGAACTTACCAAGTTATACCAGAAACAGCCCTGCTAGTGCGGCTTATGTTGCAGAACAATGGAAAACAAATGTGAATGTTCGTCAGATAAACTGGCAAAAGCTCTATGAGGCAAACAGAACAAATTTAGAAACTATTAATAACGCTACGGTAAATGGCGTTACCGGGCAAACATATAAAGGCAACCGCTCTAGCTACATATTAGGAGAGAACGTGGATAACACCCAGAAAGTAAATTTCAGTTCTACTTACAATACTCGTTTTGGCAATAAGGCAAGTTTTACTGTGGGTGGTGTATTTAAGATGCAAAACGACCATATATACAAGAAATTGGATGACCTTTTGGGTGGAGAATATTTTGTTGATCTAAATCAATATGCAATCGGAAGTTTCCCATCTAACCCTTTGGTTCAATACCCAAATCTTGCAAAGCCCAATAACATAGTTAAAGTGGGAGATACTTATCAACATGATTACAATGCACACATTACCAAAAGTGAAATATGGACACAAGGTGTGTACAAATTAAATCAGTTTGATTTCTTTGCTGCCGCACAAGTTTCCAATACACAACTGTGGAGAGAAGGCAATTGGCAGTCTGGTTTATATCCCGACAACTCTTTAGGAAAATCTACCGTTTACAGTTTTAATAACTATGCATTGAAAGGAGGTATAACATACAAACTAAATGGTAAAAACTACTTGTACCTCAATGGCGCTTATCTTACTAAAGCGCCCGATTTTAGAAGCTTGTTCCTATCTCCTAATACAAGAGATCAGGTTCAGAACAACATCGTAAGCGAGAAAACAGCTAGCATAGAAGGAGGTGCTATTGTAAACACCCCTACCCTACGCATGAAGCTAAATGGGTATTATACCAAGTACAAAGACCAGATGAACGTAATTAGTTTCTTTAATGAAGACTATTTTACGTTTACCAACTATGCCATGAACAATATTTCTAAAGTGCATTTTGGTGGAGAACTAGGTTTTGAAGAAAAAATAACTTCCGAAATTACTTTACAAGGTGCAGCATCTATCGGAAGGTATTATTATGACAGTCGCCAGTTTGCAACAGTAGTAAATGATAATACACAAGGTATACTTTCCAATGATACGGTTTATTGTAAAAATTATCGTGTACCCAATACACCACAGGAGGCATATAGCTTAGGGGTACAATACCGCTCCAAAAAGTATTGGTATGTTGCTGTTACCGGAAACTATTTCGATCAGATGTGGTCTAACTTCAATCCGGTAAGGCTTACAAGTTATGCAGTTGCAAACCCTCCCTACCATTCAGCAGATTGGTACCATATCATTAATCAAGAAAAGTTGCAGAGCGAATTTATGATGAACCTATCAGCAGGTAAATCATGGAAATTACCTCGTGAATGGTTTGGAAGAACTTCATTCCTAGCTTTAAATGCCAACATCAATAACTTGTTGGATAACAAAAACTTAGTTAGTTCTGCAAGCGAGCAATTAAGATTCGATCCATCAGCACCAGATGAATTCCCCTCTAAATATGCTTATGCAGAAGGTAGAACTTACTCTGTGAGTGCCACTTTACGATTCTAACTCAATAAAAAAAACATACAGGCTCATTAACAATAATTAAAAATGAAAAAAATGAAAAATAAGGGATTTATTCTTACTGCTTCTTCACTTATGGTACTTTTAGCTACCGTTATCACCATGTCGTGCAACAAAAAATTTGATGAACCACCAGCCATACCCGTTACACCTCCTGATAGTACAATTACTAAAAACATAGTTTCTATCAAAACATTAAAGGCGCTTCATACCATTGGCGGATTGGAGCAAATAACCAAAAACTATGTCATCAGTGCTATAGTTGGAGGAAGCGATGAAAGTGGTAATTTATATAAAACAATTACGGTTCAAGACTCTACGGGAGGTATAACAGTTACGTTGGATCGTAGTGGATTGTATAATGACTACCCTGTTGGTAGAAGGTTGTACATCAAATGCCAGGGATTGTACATTAGCGATTATAATCATACCATTCAACTAGGTGTGTTAGACAATACTGTTCCTACCAATCAAAAACTTACCTCAATTCCTAGTTCTTTATTTGATAACTACATTATTAAAGGAACCCTAGGAAATCCTGTTATTCCAAAAGTAGTTAACCTATCACAACTTATCAGCGCAGCTGCAATTAGCGCGGCTAACATACCTTCAAAAGATACATTGCAAAGTACCTTGATACAGCTAAATAATGTTGAGTTAGCTCCTACCGATGTAGGTTTGGTATATGCAGATACTTCTGCATCAAAAAAATCTGTAAGCAGAAACCTTACAGATTGTATTGGCACAACCGGAGTTGTGTTATACTCTAGTGGATATGCAAGTTTTGCAGGTTTCCAAGTACCAACCGGAAAAGGAACGCTAAAAGGTATTTTTATTCCGTATAAAACAACCGCAGAATTAGAGGTACGCGATACTAGTGATGTACAACTATATGGTGCTCGTTGTGGTGCTGCAACTGCTACAACCATATTCAGTGAAACTTTTCCTGGTGTTACCAATAAAGTAACTATTACCACTACAGGAAGCTCAAATGTTTGGCAGAACATAGCAGAAGTAGGGGGAGTTTCTTACACAGGATATGTAAACACAAGTGGAAGCGTTCACTTTGCAAGTATAAGCGGATTTGGTGCAGCAGGAAGCCCGGGTGTAATTACTAGCTGGCTAATTACCCAAGCTATTAAAATACCTGCTTCTGCAAACTCTCCTACTTTTAGTTTTGATAGTGAAGATGGCTACTATGCAGGAGCTACCTTGCAAGCACTTATCTCTACCGACTACAATGGTAGTGCTACACCTTCTAAGTCTACATGGACTGTTCTACCAGCTTCCATACCAACAGGTGATGCTAAATACACTTCCAAAGTATCATCAGGTGGCATAGACTTGAGTAATTACATAGGCAAAACAATATTTCTAGCTTGGAGATATACCACTACAGATATATCTCAGGTAGGTACAGGATACGAATTTGGAAACATTCAATTAGTTAGTTATTAGGATACTTCTTTTTAGTTAACCCTTCAAAAGCGGCTAGATATTTTATAATATGTAGCCGCTTTTTTATTTCATTGAACTAGAAAGTATTAAGGTATGTAAATTATGAAATTAGAAATATTAACAAACAGGTTCTCGGGCATACCAACTGTTTCTTTACCTTGCGACCCAATAAATTATTAAACAAAAAAAAACAAATTATTATGAAAAGAATTGTTGTTGCGGCTAGTATGTTAGTGTCTACAATAGGCATGTTCTCCTTTACTACCAAAACTGGAGGAGATGTACTTACAGCTGATGTAGCTAAGAGTAAGGTTGAGTTTGTGGGTAGTAAGTCTGAAGGTTACCATCCTGGTTTCTTTTTATTAAAAAGCGGTGAAATATCCGTAGAAAACGGTAAACTAACTGGGGGTAAATTCACTATTGACTTGTCTTCTTTAAAGATTACTGATGATGCAGGTGCTAAGTTAGAAGGTCATTTAAAATCTCCAGATTTCTTTGACGTAGCAAAAAATTCAGAAGCAACTTATGTTATCTCTAATGTAACGTACACTTCCGATAACAAAGCAACTATCGAGGGTAGCTTAACACTAAAAGGAGTTACTTCACCCGTTAAATTGATGGCAAACATCAGAAATTCAAAAATGGATAAGTTCTTTGCAGATGCGTCCTTTTCATTAGACAGGATTGCTGCTGGTTTGGGTTATGGCAAAGGAATGATTGCTGATGATGTATTGGTAACTGTACATTTGTTTGCTAAAAAATAATCCTTCCTAATAACTTAGGTACGCATTTTGTTAAGTTATTTAAAGCCCCTCTTTGTAAGAGGGGCTTTTAGTTGGAAGCAACTCAAACTAAAACAAAAATGAAGCTTATATTTTTGGATTAAAGCACCTCTTAGGTGCAATAAATGATAAATATTTACGTTTTTTAGGAATAATTATATGGAAGACATCTCTTTTGATAACATCGTAAATGCTTACGCTTACAAATCTGACAAAGATTTAAAGCGCTCTAAGTTTTTGTTCCGTACAATGGGTTACCCCCTTTTTGTACCTGCTGCCACTAGGATTACACCTTTATTAATAAAGTGTAATGTACCCGCTATCAACAAGATTGTAAGTAATACCATCTTCAAACAATTTGTGGGTGGAGAAACACTAGAAGCAACGGCACCATTAGCGAAAACATTAAGTAAATATGATGTAAAGATTGTTTTGGATTATGGAATAGAAGCCAAAGAAGGAGAAGAAAACTTCGAGAAAGCTACCGAGCAGTTTATTCAGGTAATCAAATATGCTTCTGCCCAACCCAACATCCCTTTCATTAGTGTAAAAGTATCGGCATTTGCTAGTGCTGAACTATTAAAAACCCTCAACGAGGCACCACGTTTGCGTAGTGGGGTGCATGATCATGAAGAAGAAGAATCCGCATGGGACAGTGTAAGTGATCGTATGTACCGGATATGTGAAGCAGCAGCTCAGGCAGGCATTGGTGTTTGGGTTGATGCGGAAGAAAGTTGGCTTCAGGATCCTGTAGACCGGCTTTTGATTGAAATGATGGAAGAATTTAATAAAGAAAAAGTCGTTGTTTACAATACAATTCAGCTATACCGTCACGACAGACTAAACTTTTTGCAACTATCACACAAGATTGCCAAAGACAGAGACTTTCAATTGGGGATTAAGCTGGTACGTGGCGCCTACATGGACAAAGAAAGAACAAGGGCCACACAAAGAGGGTACCCATCCCCTATTCAGGCAACTAAAGAAGATACAGACAGAGACTTTGATGCGGCCATCAAATACTGTATAGACAATATAGCAAACATTTCTGTTATCATTGCTTCTCACAATGAAGCAAGTAACCTATATGCAACCCATTTATTAAAAGAAAAGGGGTTGCCAAACAACTATCCGCACGTACATTTCTCTCAACTGTATGGCATGAGCGACAATATTACTTTCAATCTAGCAAGTAAAGGGTACTCCGTAAGTAAATATTTACCATTTGGCCCATTAAAAGAAGTTATCCCTTATCTGATGAGAAGGGCGCAAGAAAATACAAGCATCAGTGGGCAAACAGGACGAGAGTTGAGTTTACTGAAAAAAGAGATAAAACGCAGGAAAACAACCGCTTAATTAAAATTTATTACTATGACATTTCACATCATCAAACGAATGTGCCAGATAAACAAAATAGCCTCACAATATTGTGAGGCTATTTTGTTTATCTGAATTAAAAATCTAGTATTAGGCTATTTCACCCCACTATTATCAACTGCCATTACGGGTGTTGCACCAACTTTCTTGATAATCTGCATCACTTTTATAGCTGTACCCAAATGGGAGGTACTATCCCCGTTAATAACAACCGAAGGCTTGTCTGTTTCATTAGCTAGATAGGTTTTAAGCTCACCTTCTAAGCTATCTAGCGCAACAAGCTTCTGACCAATATATAATTTCTGGTCTTTATCTACCGTAACCACCACAGTTTGCTTTGCTTTGGTATCGCTTTTGGCTTTAGGATTGGAAACCTTTATTACGTTTGGATTGGCTAAGGTGGATACAATCAGAAAAAACAACAATAATATAAATAGTATATCATTCAAAGCGCCGGTATGCACTTCGGGATGTTTTCTTAATCTGTTACGTATGTTCATACAAAAACGAATGTAAAGTTGAAAAGAAAATTATCGGGTAGGCTCTTGTAACATATCTATAAAATCGGCACTTGCAGACTCCATTTTATTGGCCGTTTTATCTATTTGGGTACTTAGATAATTATGTCCTACGTAAGCTATCAAACCGATTATTAACCCCGATGCACTCGTAACCATTTTAGTATAGATACCGCCTGCAATAGTTCCCAATGTGTATTCACCCGTAGAAGCAATACCATAAAATAACTGAACCATTCCTACTATTGTTCCCAAAAATCCAAACATAGGAGCAATGCCTGCTATAAGCGATAGAATGGATAAGTTACGCTCCATCTTATACATTTCTAGCTTGCCTACATTCTCCATACTCTTCTCGATGGCATCTATATTCTTTCCAATACGTTGAATTCCTTTTTCTATCATGCGGGCAACAGGATTGTTGGCATTCTTTGCCAGATTCCTTGCGGCAGCTATGTTTCCGGAAATAATGTTGTCTCGTATCACACTCATAAAGCCCGCATCTATTTTAGAGGCTTTACTAATAGCAATCACCCTCTCGAAGAAAACAAAAAGGGTGGTGATGAATAGCACATACAATGGATACATAATGAACCCACCTTTTTGAAGCAAGTCCCACATAGATATCTTTTCTGCTACAGGAATAGCATTTACAATTGCTTTAGTAGTAGAATCGGCTAGCGCACTACTAACTTGAAGTAGATAAAACATAACAATTATTATTTTATGATGGCTAAAGTAATTGCTTTAGGTGCAACTACTTTGAAGTGTGGGTAAATTATCAAACGATTAACTTTTTAAACACCTTTATTCACTTCTTTAGAATAGGGACTCCTACTAAAACCCTTAGATTAAAGTACTACCAGCAGTAATCGTATAGTATAGTTTAGTACTTCCTACATTTTACTTACAACATAAAACATACAACACATATATCCTATCCCTTATGTCCTATCCCTTCTTTTTCCTTCATTTTCATCATCCCTATTATCTGTTTCATCGTCTTGTCCATCCCTTCGGCACTACCATCCAAGAAAATAACATTACCACTGCCCAATTCAGCAAAGTTCTTGATAGCTTCTGTCCACATACTAAAAAGGATAACGTTGGTATCCAAATTGGCTTCTTTCATCTGTTCTGCAGCCTGACTCATCCCACGTGCAACTTCTTCTCTAAACAAAGCAACACCTTGTCCTCGAAGTCTTGCAGCTTCTTTTTCTGCTTCTGCCGAAATCTTGATGGCATTACCCTCTGCTTCTGCTGATTTTGTTTTAGTTATTAATAATGCTTGTCCTTCATTTTCAGCAGCAGCCTTCAGGTTATTACTTGCTACCACTTTACTCATACTATCCATTACCGCCTTGTCGAAAGTGATATCGTTTATCTGTAAATCCTGCAAATGATACCCCCATTCTTCTAAGGAATGATCTATTTGCTCCTTCACATAATCTACAATTTCCCTGCGGGCTGTTAATATCTCCGCTTGCTTCTTAGTAGCCACAAAAGCACGGATAGATCCTTCAACTGTTCTTATTAAAGCTTGCATCAGGTCTTTATCGCTAATGAATTTAAAAGCTACTTTCTTTACCGTTTCTTCATCTGAATTCTGAACAGAATACAACAACATACTCTTAAAGTACACATTTGCCTGGTCTATGGTAACTGCCTGAAATTCAAGCTCTACACTTCTGTTCTGAATACTGATACGTTTATATATCTGCTCGATAAATGGTATCTTGAACCGTAGTCCAGGAAGCAGAATACGTTGGTATTTACCAAACATAATAATAACGGCTATGGTACCTTGGTTAACGGTAAGCAAGCCACTTGATATAATAACAACGAGAACAATTAACCACCAAAAATGAATAAGAAATTCCATGATTTAATATTTTTGGGAAAGATAATGGGTTTTATTTAAACAGTAATATTAATTAATCCCCCTACAAGGTTATTCATCCATCAACTGCAATAAATCTATCGCTTCCTTGGCCTCTTTTACATCGTGTACCCGTAAAATAGTTGCCCCTTTTTGCAAAGCAATTGTGTTTAGAACTGTAGTGCCATTCAACGCTTCGGCAGCAGTAATCCCAAGTGTTTTATAAACCATTCCCTTCCTTGAAACACCTGCCAACAATGGCTTATCCAACATCTTGAATACTTCCAAAGTGTTTAACAACTGAAAATTATGTTCAATGGTTTTTCCAAAACCAAATCCAACATCCACAATCACGTCTTTAATACCTGCTTCGATACAAACAGCTATCCGCTCAATAAAGAAATCCAACACTTCATTGGTCACATTTTCATACACAGGGTTCAATTGCATCGTTTTGGGGGTACCCTGCATGTGCATACAGATATATGGCACGTTCAAACTAGCAACCGTCGGTATCATTTCGGTATCAAACAAACCACCACTTATGTCATTCACTATGCAAGCCCCCGCTTCTACTGCCGCTTTTGCCACTGCTGCATAATAGGTATCAATAGAAATATAAACATCAGGAAATGCATTTGCTATTGCTTTTATTACTGGCAACACCCGATCCATTTCCGCATCTTCTGTAACAGTATCACTACCCGGCTTTGTCGATTGTCCTCCAATATCTAGGATAGTAGCCCCTTCTTTTATCATCTGTGCCGCTTTTTCTACCGCATCCTCTACTTGTATCTTCCGGCTATCTTCAAAAAAAGAGTCAGGCGTGGCATTAATTATTCCCATTACCATTGGTTTATTAAGCACTAATACCTTTCCTTTGCAATTGAGAATGAACATTTGTTCTTTTTGTTTACTTTGCATAGTTGTAAAAATAACAGTTTGAAAAATACCCCACAGTAATTCTTATCTTAAGATGAAAAAAACATTAATTATTATTCGTTGGATAGTTGGTTTACTTTTTATTTTCTCTGGTCTGATAAAAGTAAACGACCCTCTTGGATTAAGTTACAAAATGCAGGAATTTTTTGAAGTATGGGGAATCCCTTTCTTTAATAAATATTCCCTATTTATGGCTGTGGTAATGAATATGTTCGAAGTGGGTTGTGGCGTAGCTTTAATTATTGGCTTTAGAATAAAACTAACCATTCGTCTACTTCTTTTACTGATTATTTTCTTTACAGTTCTCACAGGTTATGCTTTATTCAGCGGGAAAATAAAAACTTGTGGCTGCCTTGGTGACTGCCTTCCACTTACGCCTGCCATGAGTTTTGGTAAAGACATTATTTTACTTGTATTAATATTATTTCTTACCATCTTTCAAAAAAGCACACCTTCCCTTTTTTCTTATTTCACTACCAATATTGTGCTGATGGTAAGCTTGGCTACTTGCGTCTTTGTACAGGATATGGTATTAAATTACCTCCCTTTTATAGATTGCCTCCCTTTTAAAGTAGGTAATAACTTGGCGGAACAAATGCAGAAACCAAAAGGCTATATTCCTGATAGTACCGTAATTACCTATCGATATAAAAAAGGTAATAAACTAGTTGAATTTGATCAAAACCACTTTCCCGACGACTTTGATAGTAGTTACCTTTATGTAAACAGATTCGATAAACTAATCAGGCAAGGAACAGGTGGTGCTAAGATTACCGATTTCACCTTAACCACAACAAGCGGAAACGATACCACACAAGCACTATTTGCCCTCCCCAAATATGTATTGGTAATGGATAATTATTATCATACAAGTTATAATGAATGGTTTGACAATATTAGAAAAGTAAAAAATTATTGCGCTAACAACAATATCCCTGTTTTCTACGTCACCTCTCAAACTTATGATGAGGTAAATAAGCTAGCCCAAGAGAATATTGTCGTTTTAAAATGCGATGCAACGGTAATAAAAACTGCCGCAAGGGTAAATTCAACTTACTTTTTAATGAATGGTGCAACGGTATTTGATAAATACAGTTATAAAAGCATAGATAAGATTATGAAGGGCATTATTGCATTGGCTAGCAAGTAGAAATTATTAAAACCCACTGGAAACTTTACCCTAAACTTGTTACTATTTGCTACCTACCTAATCCATCCTGAAATTACTTGACAGTTTTTTGTGTTAATATTACTATTTGTTTACTATAATTTGATTTATTACTTATTCTAGGATACAGCTTCATTTTTTAGTCCAGCTCTTGTTTTCACCCTTTGTTTTAATCCTGTTTTTCCTTTTCCTCAACATCCCTTCTTCCTGCTTTTCATACCTTACTTTTTTATTTTATTGTTTTCGCTTTACACCTTGAATATTAATACTGCTTTTACTTGTCGCTTTTAACATTATTAAAAACTAGACTGTCCATTGTCGGGTTCCAGATTAAACCATGGGGGTGGAAACAACCCCTAAGTGAAACTTTCATTCGCCTTTTTGACCGGTATAATAGAAGTTATTTCATGCACTGGGTCAAACCTTACAGTGGATTGAAGCTACTAAAATGGTAACGTTTAATCGAAATCTAGCCAGGCGGTTGAATTTGATTTAGAAAAGACTGATTAAGAATGGTAAATAAAAGAAAAAGGTCAAAGAGTAGCAGCATTCTTTTCTACTCTTTGACCTGAATTAAATACAAACCTTTAATCTTCAACCTTTGTAAGTTTGATGATATTGGTAGGCAAATGCAAATGCACCGGTGTGCTACCTGTATTTATTACTACATCTCCGGCTTTTACCAGACCATTCTCTTTTAAGATGGAAATCTGGTCATCAATCATATTGTCTAAAGAAGTTTCTTCGTCATAATAAAAAGCACGTACACCCCAACTGAGACTTAACTGATTTACCAGTGTCTTTTCTTTTGTAAACACAAATAAAGGAGATGCAGGGCGATAACTACTGAGCATAAAAGCTGTCTTTCCACTTTGCGTCATCCCTATCAATCCTCTAGCGTTAATATCTGCAGCCAACTTACAAGCATTGTAACAAATAGCATCACTATAAAAGGAAGGCGAATGAGGTTGAGGCTTCAAATCGTCCTCTCTATTATAGCGATATTCTTTTTGCTCAACCTCTCCTATTATCTTACGCATCGTCTCGACAACTAAAGCGGGATGCTGACCAGCGGCAGTTTCACCACTTAGCATTACTGCATCTGCGCCTTCTAATACCGCATTTGCAACGTCGGTAATTTCGCTACGATTTGGTTTTACCCTATCAATCATACTTTCCATCATTTGGGTAGCTACAATTACAGGTTTTGCACGGTGAATACACTTACGAATCAAATCTCTTTGAATTAATGGAATTCTTTCTACAGGCAATTCCACGCCTAAGTCACCACGCGCTACCATAATGGCATCACTTTCAACGATAATATCACGAATATTAACCAAAGCTTCAGGCTTCTCTATTTTAGCAATAATCTTTGTTTTACTCTTCTTTTCATCCAACTTACTACGAAGAATTACAATGTCTTTAACGCTACGTACAAAGCTCAACGCTACCCAGTCGCACTTTTGTTCGATAATAAAGTCTAAGTCTATCAAATCCTTTTCTGTTAAAGCAGGTAAAGATATTTTTGTATCGGGTAGATTTAGCCCTTTTTTTGAAGACAATATACCCCCTAGGGTAACTTCTACTTTTACATCGTTTTCTTTGGTGATGTTGATGACCTTCACTTCAATTTTACCATCATCGATCATAATGATATTACCAACACGCACATCACCTGCAAGATTTGGATAGGATACATAGATTTTTTCTATTGTACCCACACACTTCTCATTGGTAAAAGTGAGGATATCTCCTGCTTTTAAAGGCAATGAATTGTTTTCTATCTCTCCTACTCTAAGTTTAGGCCCTTGCAAATCTCCTAAGATGGAAATATTGTGACCTTCAGAGGCATTTATCTGACGGATATGCTCAATAATCTTTGCTTTATCCTCATGAGAACCGTGAGAGAAGTTTAACCTAAATACATTTACACCTGCATTTACTAAAGCAAGCAATTGTTCATAAGAATCGCAAGCGGGTCCCACTGTTGCAACAATCTTAGTTCGTTGCTGGGCAACACTTGGCAATATTGTCTTTTTAACTACTGGTGGAACGGGAATACTTTTAGCCATAAAATTGTTGTGTTTTAAATCGTTGAATGTTATTGAATGAAAAAGCCAACTAAATCTATTTAGCTGGCTAATATTTTTACTATTTTCATCCACTCCTGACCAATCTTCTGTTTTTCTTTTACAGCCTTATCAAGGGGAGTATAGTGTATTTTGTTATTGATCACACCTACCATTACGTTATTTCGTCCGATCATCAAACTTTCTACGGCGTAATAACCCATGTGGCTGGCAATCAGTCTATCATTACAAGAAGGTGAACCACCTCTCTGAATATGCCCTAACACGCAAACCCTAGTATCTGCTGCTGGAATACGTTGCTTGATGATCTTAGCAATTTCTTCAGCTCCGCCAAATCTATCCCCTTCAGCGACGACTACCAAGTTTACGAGCTTCTTTCTTTTTTCTTTTTCATTCAAAGAGCTAATCAACTCTTCAATATCAGTTTCAGTTTCTGGTATCAATATATTTTCAGCACCTGTCGCAATTCCACTATGCAAAGCAATATATCCTGCATCACGCCCCATCACTTCTACTAGGAATAACCTGTCGTGGGCGTCCATTGTATCTCTGATCTTATCAATAGCTTCTACTGCTGTATTTACTGCCGTGTCGAAACCAATCGTTACATCACTACCAGCAATGTCCTTATCGATAGTACCTGGTAAACCAATACAAGGAATATCATACTCAGAGCTAAATTTCTGGGCACCTCTAAAACTACCATCTCCACCAATAATTACCAACCCGTCTATACCGTGTTTTAGTAAATTATTGTATGCTTTTTCTCTTCCTGCTGGCTCCATAAACTCCTTACAGCGTGCAGTCTTAAGAATAGTCCCCCCTCTTTGAATGATATTTGCCACACTTCTATTGGTCATGTGCATGATGTCATCTTCTACCATACCTTGATAACCCCTCATTATACCAAAAACAGATAAACCATAATAATTACCCGTTCTTACAACTGCCCTAATGGCAGCATTCATACCTGGTGAGTCTCCTCCAGATGTAAGTACTCCTATTTTTGTTACTTTCCTTTTGTCCATCTTATAGTTAGTTTATATTATCGTATTCTGAAATTAGATTATCAAGCCTCAAATGTAAGTGATTGAAACAATGTAACAATATATGAATTATTCCATAATATTTAGATAACAGTAGCAATTTATACGCTTATTTTTGCCTGTAATTTTGATATAACCCAATACCATAAAGGGATTTACGAAAACGATATTATATAAAGAAGGTATTACTATTAATGAAAAGATGAGGATAATCATAACAGGGAGTAATGGTTTTTTGGGACAACATTTGGTAAATTTTCTTTCTCAGAGGCAATTTGAGGTATTTGCCTTAAGCAGAGGCCCCAACCAAAACAGCATTACACAAGGACTTAAATACTATTCATTAGACTTAACGAATAATGATGATGCTGTAAAGGAAGCAATTGAAGCCATAAAACCCCATGTCATTATTCATAATGCGGCAATGAGCAAGCCAGATACCTGTCACAATTTCCGGGATGAATGCCTGCTGCACAATGTTACAGCTACCCAATACCTGCTAGACGCTTCTCAAATCATCAAACCCTACTTTCTATATGTGTCTACCGATTTTATCTTTGGCGAAAATGGTCCCCATAGTGAAGATACCGTTCCTCAACCCCTTAATTTTTATGGAGAATCAAAGCTAAAAGCGGAACAACTTGTAAAAGAAAGCAGCTTAGATTACGGTATAATGCGTCCGGTTTTCATTTATGGCCCTTGCTACGAGAACATGCGTCCAACCTTTTTGCATTGGGTAAAAACCAATCTGGAACAAGGCAAAGAAATTAAGGTGGTAAGCGATCAAATACGTACCCCCACTTTTGTTAATGATATTTGTAAAGGAATTGAAACAATGATTATAAAACGTTTTATTGGCGCAATTCACTTAGCAGGGAAGGATATTATTTCTCCTTATGAAATGGCGTTGTCTGTTGCCAAAGAACTAAAACTAAATAGCAAACTGATTATACCCGTTACTTCTGATACATTCCCCGAACCAGTAATTAGAGCAAAACGTTCGGGATTAATAATTGACAAAGCAAAGACATATTTAAATTATCATCCCACAAGTTTCGATGAAGGTATAAAGCAAAGTTTTCTTGTTGATTAATTTGAAGGACTTCCAACTATTGCAACTTGAATTTCAATTTTCATTTAAAGACAGTCCGATTGTGTTTGTAATTACAGAAAAAACACTACCCATTTTTAAAATTAGAGGTTACAGACTTGATGAAATAATTTATCGGTCGGTCTAATTAAGAATGTAGTTTTTAATAGTGAAACAAATTTACTGGTGATTTATTGAAACATTTTAGGCATTACTCAAGTATTTATAATGAATTGTATCCATTATTTTTTACCAGAAAGAGCACAATGGTAGGAATCACAAGGAACACAAAGCGTTTGAATATTCTACAAAAAAACAGGTGTTATTCGCAGAAACCATAATGTTCTTCGCGGCAAAGCCATCTGAGTAAAAACATTATTTTAAAATGTACAAAAGCTGTAGAGAATTTAATTGCCATTGTTTGATGAAATAACAGCGTTGTTTGATGAAATAACACCGTTGCTTGATGAAATAACAGCATTGCATTTTGAAACAACGGCTTTTTTTGATGAAATAAGGGCGTTGGTTAATGAAAAAAATGGGTTGCTTGATGAAAAAACACCGTTACTCGATGAAATAAATATATTGTTTGTTGAGATAATGACTTTGTTTGTTGAGATAGCGGCGTTGTTTGATGAAATAGCGGCGTTGTTTGATGAAATAGCGTGATTAGCAGAAAGTAAAAGGTGCACCCTGTAGCAATTTTCGAAGGAATTAGCACCATTTTGACTAAGCTTTTAGTTATTTACACAGGTATAAATAATCAATGTCGTTTAGTTAAGCATTTGCCACTAATTGCACTAATAAGC
>CAISCV010000193.1 GCA_903883945.1 uncultured Chitinophagaceae bacterium
AATGCAGTCTTGAATGTCTTCGCAGGATTATGTGCCTACACTTTTTTGGACAGATTGCCTTCCATTTTTAGTAGGTAACATCCAAAACTCACGTTAAACTAGGGTAGCCATCTAATAGATCTCTCATTTCAAGCACATCAAGTGACCTGAATTTCCCATTTGTATTAATTCTTCTAAATTCAAATTGTGCAGGAATTGCAGCCGAAATTGCTGCGGTTGCAAGTTTCATCAAAGGACCACCAATAAAGAATATCTCCTTTTGCTTGATTTCAAAAAAAGCATTAGGACCCAAACCCAATAATTTCCAGAAATGTTTTACGAATGGAGATTCTGAGTAGTTTACAAAGACATCTGTACCATCACAAAATCCCCAAACATGATGTACTTTTTTTGTACTATCAACTAACATGTAGTCGCCCCCAAAAACAGTACTATCTGTTTTGCTTTTCACAAACGAATTAACGATAAAGTCTGTTGTATCGGAAGGATTGTTGTTAATAAACGCTTCGTAATTTCTATAAAATCCCTTTTTTAAATGAGCCGCATTGTAAATTTTGGTTGCATTAGTTTGTCCATAAGAACTTAGCCACAAACAAATTACAATAGTAAGACTAATAAATTTCATATTTTGATGTATAAAATGATTTTTTCAAAAATAAGGGTTTCCCATTTACATTACTTATTCATATCCACCACAATTCTAAGTATTTTGATCAAAGGTTTAAGCGCTATTGTCGATAATAGCTTTTTATACACCATCAATTACTCAACTACTATTGGTTTATCTAAATTTTTAAGTATTTATAAATTTTTTTTCGCTTTATTCCAACCTTTTCACTATCTCGCTCTCTTATTAATAGTAAACATTCTTTTGGAAATTAATTTGCAGGTAAATAATACTCTTGTTTCGAGTGCCCAAAAAGGGAATGCGGAGGCATTGAAGTTGCTGTACCTACAATACAACAAAGCAATGTTTAATATTTGTATCCGCTTGATGGGGAATAGTGAAGATGCAGAAGATGTGTTGCAAGATGCTTTTGTATTAGCATTTAAAGGATTGAATCAATTAAAGGAAACAGCTCAGTTTGCAGGATGGCTAAAAAGAATTGTGATAAATGAATGTATCAGGCAAGGCAAGAAAAGAAATAGTTACAGTGAATGGGAGGAGGAGAAACATGATATACCCGATGAGGAAGAAAAGAGCTGGTGGAATGATGTGACAATGGTCGAATTACACCAACAGATTAAATCATTACCTGATGGATGTAGGCAAATTTTTACGTTATATGCTGTTGAAAACTTTAGTCACAAGGACATCGGAGCAGTAATGGGTGTTTCGGAAGGAACTAGCAAAAGTCAGTACCACCGGGCAAAGCAACTATTGAGAGAAAAGTTACTTAACCACAAAGCGCACTAGGGATAACACAAAGATGCACAAAGTGTAGTTGAGTGCTTATGAAATAAGAAGTGGGTTTTAATAGTGTCCCTTGTGGTCATTTTGGTAAAATGCAAAATAAATGGATGAGTTAAAAAAACATATTCAGCAACGGCTCAACGAAATGGATGTTGATGAACCTTCCGATAGGAGTTGGGATCATATCCAAGGGCAACTGTTTGCTCCTAAAAGTAAGGTGATTCAATTGCCTGTCCGTTGGGCAGTTGCAGCCTGCATCGTGTTGCTTGCAGGAATAGGATTGTTTTTATTTACTCAAAATAGTACACAAAAAGATGTTGTTGGGTCTACTAAAATAAAAAATAAAGAAGGGGGAAAAGATGAAATAAATACAAAGCCAACATCGAAGGCAAATATAGATAGTACTACAGATAGGCAAGTTGCCAAAGAGATGGCTAAAGCAACTCCGAAGGAAAAGAACAAAAAAATTTTGCACGAGGCAAACAACTATTTGGTTAAGAACACTAGACCGTTGAATACTCCCGAAGATATAAAGGCCTTGGAAAACGTGGAAAACAGTTTTACCCAAGTAATCAATATGGAGAAAACAAGAATTAACACTACTCCTTTAACAGCAGAGGACCCAGGTTATTTTAATGATTTTGGTAGACAGATAGCCATGATGGAAAGTGATGAAGCTGCTGTGAAAAAGGAAATTAAAAAACATGGAATCACAGATGGGCTATTGGACAGGCTAATAAATATCTATCAACAAAAACTTAATGTTTTAAAACAGCTTCAGAAGGAGATGCAGAAAACAAACAACAGATACAAACAGGGCAAGTCAACAGAGGAAATGCCTAAACTTTATTTTTTAAACATTTAATACAGATACAAAATGAAAACGATGAGTAGAAGAACAATTGCAAAGAGTTTGGTGATGATGGGTATTTTATTGGGCGGAATCGCTATTGCAAAGGCACAAGATGATGCCATGGCACCAATGCCATCCTTGCCTCCCTTACCCAGTATGGGAAAGATGAAAATGGAAAAGAGAATCTCTAAAGATCTTTCTGAATTTAAAAGTAAAGAAGTCTCAGTTGTTGTAAATGCCGGAAAGGGTGCAGATGTTTACATAGAAAATACGAGTAGGACTCTTGAAATAAAAACTTGGGATCAGCCCAAAGTAAAAGTTACTACTACCATATATTTTGATGGAGACGCAAGCCAGCTAAGCGATGCCGAATGGTTTGAAAAGCTGAATCTGAATGTAAAGACTTTGGGTAATGCTGTAAGGATTAAATCGGGAACTGTTAGTGGCGGTGGCTCTTATGAAATAATGGGAAATACCTATAGTTGGAGTAGTGGTGGAGCAAGTGGTGTAGCCATATTTAATGGTAATGGAGAAAATATTGGTTCGAAAGAGAATGCTAAACGTGTGGTGACTATCTTTTTACCTAAGGACAATAAAGTGGATATAGAGAGCAAATATTCCGACATCACCGTTACAGATAACTTGAGCAAGCTTACTGTGGATATTACTAATGGCAATATGGATGTGCAGGATGTAGGAAACTTTACCCTTCGTTCTAAATATGGAAATGTGAGTATGGGCAATGCTGAGACTGCTGCAATTGAGTTCATAAACGGGCATTTTACAGCAAAAGATTTGGGGGATATTGATTTGGATACTAAATACAGTACCGTAGATATTGCTTCGGCCAAAAAAGTAGACCTGATAAGTACAAACGATGATTACGACATTGAGGAAGTAAGTGGACTCAGGGGGCAAAAGAACTATGGCAATCTGCGTATTAGCAAACTAAACAAAAGCATTGAAATAGATGGAACAAATGCGGATATTAAGGTGCGAAATATTGCACCATCAGTAGAAACAATAAGGTTTGATGATAAATATGCCGATATTCGTCTGCCTTTGCGAAATGTAAAAAACTATACTATTAACTATTTGGGTGCATGGAGTACTGTCTATGGTAATTTTGAAAAGGGGCCTTATACTGGGAAAGCTATTAAAACTTCAACCACTGTAAAAGAAACAATAGAAGAAAAGATGAAAGCTTTAAATGAGGCATTTGGTGGTGATGGAACCTCCACAGATAGTAAGTTTTCTGCTATTGTTGGTAATGGAAAAGGGGCTGTAATAGATATGAAATGCCAGAACTGTACAGTAGATTTTAAGTAATTATGGTATAAACGACTTGTCCCCATTAGAAAAGGGGGATGTCTCTAAAGATTTGGGGGATACCCCGAAAATTATGCGGATTACCCTAGAGAACTTGGGGGATACCTCAAAGAAAAAGCGGAATCCCCCTTTTCTAATGGGGGATGTTCCATAGACTTTGGGGGACACCCCTAGTTAGTTACGGGGACATAAAAAACGATAATCCAATAGGTTTTCATCATTTTCATTTTAGATTTATTGGTAAGTGCTGGGTTTCTACCCAGCTTTTTTTATTTGGGTAAATTGTTTCTGCAACAGTTTTCCTATATTCGTTTTCACAATGACAACAAGTACATTACTCATTATAGGAATTGTTTTATGCCTTTTGTTCATCGCTTTTTTTGCTGGATATGAAATTGCTTTCATCAGTGCCAACAGATTGAGTATTGAGCTGAAAAAGAAACAAGGCAAACGCAGTGGCATTATTATCTCCAAATTTATGGAACGCCCTGCACACTTCATAGGTACCGGACTAGTAGGGCTCAATATTTTTCTGGTATGCTACGGACTGTTATTTGATGGATTATTAAAAGTAACTTTCTGGAATCCTCTAAGAATTCAAAGTGAATATCTACGGCTTGTTTTTGATACTTTAATTTCAGCAATAATATTGATAGTCTTTGGTTTATTCTTTCCTAAAGCAATATTCAGGGCAAAAGCAGATTGGTTATTGAGATCTTTAGCTTCTGCTGCAAATTTCTTCTATCAAATACTTTTACCCATCACCGACTTCTTTGTAGGAATTGCTCATTGGATTTTGAAATATATATTCAATCTGAAAATGGGCGATAAAAAGAATGCATTTAATAAAGTAGATCTACAACATTTCTTTCAGCCTGCAAAAGAACAAGAAGAAAAGAAAAGTGATTTAAATACCGATTTATTCGAGAATGCCTTGGGTTTACCTAGCATCAAAATAAGACAATGTTTGGTTCCTCGTACAGAAATAGAAGCTATAGATATAAATACAAGTATTGAGGAGGCGTCTAAACATTTTACAACTACCAGGTTAAGTAAATTGATTGTATATAAAACCAATATCGACAATATAGCAGGGTACATACATCAGTTGGATTTATTTAAGAAGCCAAATTCCATTGATGAAATTCTTCACCCAATACCTGTTGTACCTGAAACGATGGGGGTTACAGATTTAATTAATAAGTTTACCAAAGAGCAAAAGAGTATTGCATGGGTGGTAGATGAATTTGGAGGGACTGCGGGCATAATAACGATGGAAGACCTGTTGGAAGAAATATTTGGTGAAATTCAAGACGAGTATGATACCGAAGAGTTTGTGGATAAGCAAATTGCAGAAGATGAGTTTATATTTAGTGGACGATTGGAACTAGATTATATTATGGGTAAATATGATTTAGCCTTCTCTGTCAAGGAGTCAGAAACGTTAAGTGGTTATATCATCAATCAGTTTGAGACTATCCCCAAACAAGGGGAGATAATTATTATTGAAAATTACCAGTTTAGTATTCTCACGGTAACAGAAACCAGGATAGATATGGTAAAGCTTAAGTTGTTGAGATAGTAAATGTTTAAAGTTAATTGCTAGGTAAAAAACAACCCTTTGCTGGTTAATTATTGAATAACATGAACATTCTTTTCAGCGACAACTCATCATTCTCTTTTAATTACAATAGAAGTAAAGAATGTGAATATTTTGTCAATTGATAAGTAAACATCATCAATTGCTATATTTGTTGCCTTGTCAATTTAATGGGACATCGTAAGGTACTCGAAAAATATGCGTATTAAAGGTTTTAGTCAGAATATATAACGTCGTCATTTGCTATTATTTGGATAGAATGACTAATTTATTTCTGTCTAAAACCTTGTTATTTATATTGCTATCATCACTTGGACTATTACCTTTTCGTTAAATTTCAAACGTTGGCTTGTGAGTGAGGTAGCGAAGCTATGTAAGGAAAGAGTTGACTAAGTAAATTTTAATCGCCGCAAATACTTTCAATGAGAAATCGGTTATGTCTTTTTGTAGCACTGTTTGCAGTGTTGCTTTCTTCTTGTAATTATCAGAGAAAGTTGCAGGAGCAATTGTATTTTAACGATGCACTTGATAGTACGCAAAGAATGCTATCCAGGTATTCAGCAACTATTAAAGTAGACGATAGAATCTCTATTCAGGTGTCTGCACTAAATCCAGAATCTGCTATACCGTATAATTTAACTTTAGCAGGATCTGGGGGTGCCACAACAGCAGGTTATCTCGTAGAAAGAGATGGTACCATATTATACCCACAGTTTGGAAAATTGGCTGTTGAAGGCAAAACACTTACAGAAGTAAGAAGTATGCTATTGGATTCGTTAGCTAGATTCTTGGTTGACCCAATAGTAACCGTACAATATGCTAATGCTAAAATTTTGGTGATGGGAGAAGTTGGTCATCCTGGTGTTATACAGATTCCCGATGGGAAGTTGACGCTTCTGGAAGCAATAACTTTGTCGGGGGATATACCATATACCGGAAGGAAAGACAATATACTGATTGTACGGGAGGAAAATGGACAACGGGATTTTGCTCGTGTAGATATTCGCTCGCATAATATTTACAAGTCGCCTTACTATTTTTTGCATCAGAATGACTTGATTTTTGTAGAGCCCACTTTACAAAAAATCAGACAACAATCTAACCAGACATTTCTTACTAATTTGACTCTAATTACAACAATAGTTAGTGTTATTTCTTCTAGTTTAGCGCTTTTCATATTTCTTAAGGCAGTAAAATGACAAATTCCCCACAACAATTACAGACCACTGGAAATAAAAGTGTGTTACAGGATGTAGCACCTCCGGCTAAGCTTTCGGGTAAGGAGATTGTATATAAATATATTGTTTTCTTGCCTTTATTTATCGTTTCTGTAGGTATCGCACTTACGGTAGCCTATATCAATTTACGATACAAAATTCCTATTTATAGCTCTTCTATTAATTTGCTTATAAAGGATGATAAGAGTAGTAGGGGTGGAGGCGAGGATTTAATTTCTGAAAACCTAACTACCTACAAAAAGAAAACCAATCTGGCGAATGAAATTGAGATGATAAAATCTAATTCAATGATTTCCAGGGTTGTACGTATCCTAAATCTCAATTGGCAATACTATAATGAAGGAAACATAAAGAAAATTGAGTTATACGGTAACACTAGTATCCACGCCAATTGGGTAGAATTAAGAGATAGTTCTATTGGAGCGGGAAT
>CAISCV010000194.1 GCA_903883945.1 uncultured Chitinophagaceae bacterium
ACTGAAACTATACCTCCTTTTAACCGCACTGCCTAGACTTACAGGCTGATTGTCACCCTTGAAAAACTCAGTAACATCGATGATGCTGCTCGGGTGTAGGCTATCTTTTCCCTTTGCAGCGATATTGAATGAACTGGCAATACTGTTTACATTGCTATTGGAAACTGCTTTGTAGATGGCTTGTGAGGAATCGGCTGTATTTACTAAGGTAATAACTCGTAAAAAGATAGAATTATTCGGCCCTTTTTCGAAGGTGAGCGTATTTTGGTTGGCGATTTCTCCGCCATAGCCTGCACCCGTAGGTACTTTGGCAAAGCGAACGACAGCCAATATCTCACGACCCAAAAGGGCATCAGGAATTTCGAAATAATATTTGTCTTCCACCTTATGAACTGTAAATAGTCCCTTTTTGGAGATTGCTTTATCGGTAATCACTTCTTTGTAAGACTTTGGCCCATCAGATGATTTACCACTCATAAATGCAGCTAGATCACCAAATCCACCCATTCCCTTGTGTCTTGTTGAGTCTGGTATAGGATTTTTCTTTTGGGCAACGGAACAAATACTTAGCAAGAGTGTAACACCTACAAATACTTTCTTCATACTCAGATTATCTTTTTTTGATGACTAGGCGCTAAAGATAGGGTTACGATTGATATAGAAAAATTGGTCAGCTGAAGTGGCATGTTTTTGAGAAGAAAAGCTAATTCACTATTAACAATTATCTGTGCTAAACAGTTGTTGTAGATAGAATTTAAACTAAAAAATTAGCAACTACAATCGTCCGTGGACTATATTTGGTTCGATAAACAAATCAGTCACAACACAACTTGCGCAATGAAACAATTTCTTTACGTCACTGTCTTTTTAATTTTTTGTATTTGTACCCTGCAAGCGCAGGTAACCTCTAGCTGGGTGAAGCTTGATAAGAACAACAAGCTGGAATATTACAAAGATTCGCTGGGCAATCGTATCCCCGACTTCACCGCTGTAGGATATAGGAATGGTATAGCCCCTTTTCCCAAAGGTAGGCTAGTAGCAACGCTTTTTCCGAGTGGTGGCGATGATACGTACAGGCTTCAACAATTGATTGATAGTGTGAGCAACTTGCCAAATACAACGATACCAAAGGTTATACTAATAAGTAAGGGTAAATATACTATTTCGTCTACCATTAAAATAAGTACTAGCGGACTCATCATAAGAGGGGAAGGAAGTAATGAGGATGGTACTGTTATTACATTCACAGCTACCAAACAAAGTGACTTGTTTGCTATTGAAGGAAAAGGAAAAATAGAAATGGACGAAGGAAGTGCCGAAGCAGTTGCAGATTATTATGTGCCTTTGGGTGCCACACAATTTCGTGTAAAACATGCACGATTATTTGAAGTTAATGAGCCTGTGGTGGTACGCAGAATTGCCACTGACAGCTGGATACACGACATAGGGATGGATAATATTCAGGACCTCCGGGATGGGAGTAAAAACTGGGATGCAAAGGGTTTTGATTTGAATTTCGAGCGGATTATAACGAACGTGGATAAGCAGAGTGGTAGTATCACCATCAATGCCCCCATCATGATGCCGATGGATATTAAGTATGGCGGCGGCCTTGTGATGCCCTACAGTTTTAAAGGTCGTATTGCAGAAGTTGGTATGGAAAACCTGCGGATGGTATCTACCTATAATGGTGATGTGGACGAGCAACACGGTTGGAGAGCTATTAGGATAGCTGCCGCCGAAAACTGTTGGGTACAGAATGTTGCCGCTGTTCATTTTGGATTTAGTTGTGTGGATATTGGTAGTTCTGCCAAAAATATTACCGTTAGAAATTGTGGTTGCTTGGATCCTATTTCTATCATCACTGGTGGAAGAAGATATTCGTTCAGCTGCGAGGGTCAGTTAAACCTGATTCAAAACTGTACTGCACGCAATGGGCGACACGACTTTGTTACGGGGGCAAGGGTTTGTGGTCCTAATGTTTTTTCCTTCTGTACCGCCACGCTTACCCATGCCGATATTGGTCCCCACCACCGTTGGGCAGTGGGAACCTTGTATGACAACATAACGTCCGACGGAGAAATGAACGCGCAGGACAGGGGTAACTGGGGCACTGGTCATGGATGGAGTGGGGCGTATCAGGTGTTCTGGAACTGTATATCTGCCACAGCAGCCATACAAAATCCACCCATGGCATACAACTGGAACATAGGCTATAAGGGTCAGAACAAGGGTGCCAAGCTAGTTAGACCAGATGGTGTTTGGGAAGCAACCAATGTGGGAGGCGTAAAACCTGCCTCTTTATACAAAGCACAAATGACCGAAGTATGGTCGGGGTTGAAGTAGGTTGTTGGTTACAAGTTGCTGGATACTAGTTACTAGTTACTAGTTACTAGTTACAGGATGCAGGATGCAGGATGCAGGATACAGGATACAGGATACAGGATACAGGTTACAAGTTTCCGGTTGCATGGTATCAGTAACTGGTAACCTTAAACCAGAAACAATTAATTTGAAACCTGAAACTAGAAACTCGTATCTAATTGCAATCCTAATTTTTACATCTAAGCACCTTCCACTCATCACAGAAAAGAACCGCTTTGTGTGATTATTTGCTGTAATCGGCAACCGCTAGTAAAAAATCGTTGAATGGATAGTTTTAGTACGTTTATGTTTGCAAAACACAAATGCATACCATGAAGCAACTTTTACTAACACTATTATTATTCAGTTATATGCTTCCGAAAGCACAAACAGATTCAAGCATACACCTGAAACTACCGGCTACTAAAACAACACAAAAGATTACGATCGATGGCAACATTAATGATGAGGCATGGAAGTCTGCCCCATTGGCTACGCACTTTGTTGAACGTCAACCAACCTTTGGTAAGCCAGAACGTTACGAAAACCGTACAGAGATTAAGCTGTTGTACGACGATGATGCTATCTATATATCAGGTTATTGCCACGAAAGCAATAAGGACAGTGTGTCTAGTGAGCTAGTTGGGCGTGATATGATAGGATCGAACGACTTTGTAGGCGTACTCTTTGATACCTACAATGATAAGATTAATGGTTTTGGTTATTATGTTACCCCTTTAGGAGAACAATACGATGCCAAATACTCTTCTACCGGCGAAGACGGATCGTGGAGTAGTGTTTACCAGTCTGCTGCAAAGATTGTAGAAGGTGGTTGGACCTTTGAAATGAAGATACCCTATTCTGCCATACGTTTTAGCAATGTTAAGGTACAGAATTGGGGCATCAATATTTTCAGACGAAGGAAGAAGGCAGGAGAGAACCTTACCTGGAATCCCATTAACCAAAAAGAGTATTCATTCTTTGCACAGTTTGGCTTGTGGACAGATATTAAGGACATAAAGCCACCGGTGCGCCTGTCTTTTTCACCCTATCTGTCAACCGATGTTACCAATTATCCTTACAATACACCCGGTTTACCCAATACAACCTCTACTGTAAATGGTGGGATGGATGTTAAGTATGGAATTAATCAGGCTTTTACGTTGGATATGACACTTGTGCCAGATTTTGGTCAGGTACAAAGCGATAATCATGTACTTAATCTCTCCCCATTCGAAGTGAAGTATAACGAATACCGTAGTTTCTTTACAGAAGGAACCGAGCTTTTCTCGAAAGGAAATGTTTTCTATAGCAGGCGTATTGGCGGCACTCCCATTCACTTTGGAGACGTTCAAAACAATTTACCAACAGGTGATAGTATCCTGAAAAACCCCACATCCAGTAAAATTATAAATGCCACCAAAGTAAGTGGGCGCACATCTGGCGGACTAGGCATTGGCGTTTTGAATGCAGTAACTGATGCACAATATGCTACCATACTAGATTCGAAAAATCACCAGTATCAGGTGCAGACGACCCCCTTAACCAACTACAATATTGTTGTGTTCGACCAGAGTATGAAGCACAATTCGAGTGTGTCTTTCATAAACACCAATGTATCGCGCAACAGCAGAGACTATAATGCCAATGTGAGCACTGGTCTGTGGGATTTATATGATAAAAAGGTAAAATGGAACTTCTTTGGTAAGTTAGCAACGAGTCAGTTGTACGGTGATAGTGCGCATGGAGGGCAGGATGGTGGATATACCTACAATGTGAATTTTGCAAAGGTGAGTGGTAACTTCAATTTTACCTTAACCGAAGACTTTGCCGATAACAAGTACACCCATCAGGACTTTGGATATTTCACCAACAACAACTATCTCGATCATACCTTATACTTAGGCTACAAATGGTTGAAGCCATATACATTTTACAACAATATGTACTTCAACTTCAACTTGTATTATTCTCAACATTACGAACCAAGGGACTATCAAAGTGTACAGTTGAATACAAATATCAACGGGCAATTCAAAACCTTAGGATATTATTATGTTACCCTAAATGTGAATGCGGAACAACACGATTATTATGAGCCACGTGCAGATGGGTACTACTTTAAAAGGCCAGGTAGCTGGATGCTGGGATTTTATATACAAAGTAATGATGCAAAAAAGTTCTCTTATAACTATGGTTTATTCCATCGGTTCTTCCATACAAATGGTTCTACCTCAGATGAGATAGATTTATCGACGCAGTATCGGTTTAATAAGAAATTTTCTGCTAACATCAATAGCACCATTACGCTTCAAAACAATAGTCTTGGTCATGCCACCAACATCAATGATAGTATCATCTTTGCTTTAAGGAAAGTAAGAAGTGTAGAGAATATTTTTACTGCCAAGTACAATTTCACCAATACAATGGGAATTAGTTTTAGGTTGAGGCATTACTGGAGTGAGCTAGAAAACCAAAAGTTTTTTGCTTTATCAAAAGATGGGAATCTAACTAATACCGCTGGTATAAGTACAAATGCGGATGATAACGAGAATTACTTCAATATAGATATGGTGTACACGTGGCAATTTAGGTTGGGAAGTTTCTTTACGGTAACCTGGAAGAATGCAATTGCAACATCGGATGAACTCATCAATCAATCTTATACAAAGAACTTCAACAATACCCTCGGTAGCCCCGAACAAAACATCATTTCATTTAAATTGATTTATTTTTTAGATTATCTGGACCTGAAGAAGCATCATCGGTAGAAAAAGTCCTGTTATGGCATATATTGCATTTTCAAAACAATCATTTAACAGATAAAACATACAATTATGTCAACAGGAACTAAAGATAACCCATGGTTGCTTAAAACACCCCCACTTTCTTCCGACTTTACCATGCACAAGGATACTAAAGATGGTAAAGAGATTCTTGTTTGCACCGTAGGTAAAACGGTATTGCACTACGATTTTCGTTGCCTTGCCGATTTACATGCTATGCTAAAAGCGCATGGCGATTGGATGGAACTCGGCAGTGTCGACGAACAGAAACCCGCAAAAGATGGTACCGTAGAAGCCTGGGGGCGCTCAGAAAACAATCCTGTTGGGGGTTGGTATGGGTTGAAAAAGGGTTTACGAGGCCGTTTTGGTATGTACATTCCCCCTTTGATGGAGGTACTAGGC
>CAISCV010000195.1 GCA_903883945.1 uncultured Chitinophagaceae bacterium
CGCATTGGTTGTCACATTAGTGGCGACGGCGATTGGGGCATTCTCAACAGTAGCTTCATTTCTACGGCAACAGGGCAGGTGGTTCCTGCCACTCCAACCGATTTTAGTATGATTTTAGGTCATAATATGGAGTTTTACCTTAGTCAGTTTAAGTCTTTAGATGCCGTAAAGCACATTTCCGTACAGCCCTTCTGGCATTTACCCACTTGGCTGTTTGCTTACAACTATCCCCACAACGTTATCAGCGAAGGAACACGCATTGCGGGTTGCGATACCCTTCAATATTGCAGCCAGTTGCCTATTCCTGTTTTTCCTACTGCTTTTTATGAAACAGTGGTCTGCACAATACTCTTTTTTATCCTTTGGTCGCTCAGAAGTAAGCTGAAAATTGCCGGACAGATGACGGGACTCTACCTTATTTTTAATGGATTCGAACGTTTTACGATAGAAAAAATAAGGGTGAACACCAAATATGAAGGTTTGCCCTTTCAACCTACACAAGCAGAAATTATTTCACTCATTTTGGTACTAGTGGGTGCCTTTTTACTCTTGAAAACAGCTAAGAAAACGCCTGAAGCAGTACCTGCCTAAATTAATTGTCTGATATTGTTTGGTAAAGGAAACGTAGGCGAAGACTAAAAGATAGAAGCAGGACTAAACAAGGAACTTTCTTTATTTAATCCTGCTTCTCAAGGTTAATGCTTAGCTGTTTATAAATACCTGTTGCGGTTAGCTTACTTTAATCTTACGCACGAATAATTATTATCCCTTTTTGAAGAGAAAATCCACTTAAATCAGTACATCCAGCCCCCTCTATCCTAAATACTTTTCCTTATTTATTGTTTATACCAATTAAATGGTAGCTTGTGTGCTTTCATCCGTAGTTTTTAAGGCTACAGTAATACAACGATATGCCACACCTTCATTATACCAACGATTTTACAGGTAGGATATCACTTTTAGCAACCATAAAAGAGAAAGTAGATGCCGATGGTGTCCATGGCGAACTCGTTAGAATGCTTGCTAGCAAAGGGATAGATCTGGATAAGGACATGGTTGCTTGCAATGATGCCATTAACAACCATAAACTATTTTTAGCTGCCGAAAAACGTAGCCAGAAGCTTTGTCAGCAACGCAATACCCTCATGAAACCCATCATGAAGCACTTGAGGGGGTGTAATCAGTTTTTAAAAAACCTGTTTAGTCCCAATACCAAATCATTAGGCGATTGGGGTACGACCATTACCAACAATGGCAAGATAATTTATCCCTCAGGTGCCGAAAAAAGGGTCTCACTGTTGCTGCTTCTGAAAACAAAACACGAATCTTACACCATTCCCTCGAGTCCTTTGTTGACTTATTTATCAGAAAATGCCATTAGTCTGGAAACCGATGCCAATAATGGGGCAATAGCCTTACTAAGGCAAACTAGTTTTGTAGCAGCCAACAACATCGCCATAAACTATCGCCAAAAGCGAGATAAACAACTGGCAAAAACGCTGGAAGACACCCGGGAAATAGGCAGTTTTCTGATGAAACTATATGCTAGTACCACCAAAGCGTTAGGCGACTATGGATTTGAGGTAGTGGATACCGTAGAAGTGGCAAAAGAACGGACTATCAAAATAGTTTTTGGAGGAATTAAGCTACAATTAAAGGTGAAAATTGGTAGTACGATAAGTAATACAGGCAATACCGACCTGAATATATACAAAGGAAAACTGATTGCAGGCATTCCTTTTCTATTAAAAGCAGGAACCTCGATGATTGCATCCAAAGGCTGTAGTATTTTTTCGGTGTTAAATCTATCAATGTCTGAGAGCGGTGACTTTGTGCTTATTCCAGAATAATTTCTTTCCAGAAGTTCGTATTTTCTTTCCAAAAGTCATTGTTTTTCACGTGAAAAAGGGGCTCTTTTGGAAAGAAAAGGAAGGCTTCTGGAAAGAAAATAGGTTATTCTGGAAAGAAAAGACAAACTTTTGGAAAGAAAAGGGAGTGTTCTGGAAAGAATCGCCCTTTATTAGTATTGAAATGATTGAAAGCGCACTATTCCATGGTAACAAAAGGTACTTTATTCCCCCATCCCCTATTTTACCTTTTCCTTTACCTCCTTTAACTTCAATAAAGCTTCCACAGGTGTCAACCGATTGATGTCTATTGCAGCCAATAGTTGCCTTATCTCCTCAAATGTTTGTGAATGTGAATCAAAGATGGAAAGTTGAACCTGAGGTGCAGCAATAGTTTTAACGGCCCTTCTGGTATCTCGAACGTTAACAGTTAACTCTGGAGCGTTAACCGCTTGGTCGTCCCCATCGGTTAACGGTAAACGGTCAACGGTGTACTGCTCATCATCTACATGCTTTGCTTCTAGTTGTTTTAAGATATCATTGGCACGTTCTATCAGTTTGGGAGGCATCCCTGCCATCTTTGCCACGTGTATACCAAAGCTGTGCGTACTTCCTCCGGGAGCGAGCTTGCGTAAGAAGATAATCTTATTGGCAATCTCCTTATTAGTTACATGAAAGTTCTTTACCTGCGGTAATTTATCTTCTAGTTCATTCAATTCGTGGTAATGGGTAGCAAAAAGGGTCTTGGGCGCAAAAGGCGAGTTGTGCAAGAACTCAACAATACTCCAAGCGATAGAAATACCATCATAAGTGGAGGTGCCCCTGCCAATTTCATCCAACAAAACAAGGCTTCGTTGAGATATGTTATTGATGATGCTCGCTGTTTCATTCATCTCTACCATAAAGGTACTTTCGCCACCACTCAGGTTATCGCTCGCACCTACGCGGGTAAAAATTTTATCTGTTAATGGAATCTTGGCAGCCGTAGCAGGAACAAAACTACCTATATGCGCCATCAAGGTAATCAATGCAGTCTGTCTTAGTATCGCACTCTTACCACTCATGTTGGGTCCTGTCAGAATAATGATCTGTTGTTCCTCGGGATGCAGGTAAATGTCATTCGCTACATACATTTCGCCCGGTGGCAGGTTGCGTTCTATCACTGGATGGCGGCTTTCGGTAAGTTCCAAGCTTAGTCCATCGTGTATAACTGGTTTTTTGTAGTTGTATTGCAAGGCATTCTCAGCAAAACATAACATACAATCCAATAAGGCAAGGATGTTTCCATTTACTTGTATCGGGGCAATATAGTCTTGTAGGGCAAGGAGCAGTTTATCGTACAAATCCACCTCAATAGCAAGCATTTTGTCCTCAGCCCCCATTATTTTTTCCTCATATTCTTTTAGTTCGGGGGTAATGTAGCGTTCGGCGTTCGCCAATGTTTGCTTCCGAATCCATTCCGGAGGCACTTTGCTCTTGTGTAGGTTGGTAACTTCCAGATAATAGCCGAATACATTATTAAAACTAATCTTTAAAGATGAAATGCCGGTAGCTTCCACCTCTCTTTGCTGTATATTCAGCAGGAATTCTTTACCACCACTTGCAATTTGCCTTAGTTCGTCGAGTGTAGTATGAATACCCTGATTAATTACGCTTCCTTTGTTTACGGCAATAGGCGTTGCTTCATTTATTTCTGCTACTATCTTCTCAACTATAAAGTGGCAGGGATTTAATGCATCAGCCAATCTTTTCAAATACTGGTTTGTGCCCAGGCTTAGTTGCAGTTTTATCTGTTCTACCTGTTGCAAGCCACGTGCAAGTTGCAATACCTCCCTAGGATTGATCTTTTTCATCGGAAGTTTGCTCACCAATCGCTCTACATCGCCACATTGTTTGATGGCTGCGGCCAATTGCTTACGTATATCTGTCTGAAGAATAAAGTATTCTACAGTATCTAGCCGTTCATTTATCTTAATACCATCTTTCAATGGCAATACTACCCAACGTTTCAGCATTCTGGCGCCCATCGGGCTTACGGTGTTGTCTAATACCTTCAACAAGCAATTACCATCACCTATCCCGGTATGTAATAACTCCAGATTGCGGATAGTAAAACGGTCCATCCACAAATAATCTTCCTTTTCCATTCTTTGGATAGAGGTAATGTGTCCAAGGTTTGGGTGTTCGGTTTCTTTCAGGTAATACAAGATGGCACCGGCAGCAACAACGCCACTATGCATGTTTTCTACGCCATAACCTTTAAGAGAATGGGTTTGAAAATGCTTCAAAAGACGCTCTGTGGCAAAGGCTTCGTCAAACAACCACGCTTCCATGGTGTAGGTGTAGAATTTATTGCCAAATATTTCTTTAAACTGTTTTTGATGACTTCGCTGGTAGACGACTTCGGCAGGCTTTAGACTTTGCAACAACTTGTCTATGTATTCGGCGTTGCCTTCTGCTACAAAAAATTCCCCCGTACTGATGTCGAGGAAGGCAATTCCGAGGTCATTTTCGGTAAAATGGATGGCGGCGAGGAAGTTGTTACTGTTTAATTCCAGCAATTTGTCGTTGGTGGCAATGCCCGGCGTAACTAGTTCGGTAACGCCGCGTTTTACGATGCCTTTTGCCTGTTTGGGGTCTTCGAGTTGGTCGCAAATGGCCACCCGATACCCTGCCTTTACCAGTTTATGCAGATACGTATCGAGTGCATGGTGTGGAAACCCTGCCAACTGGCTACTATTGGCATCGCCATTGTTTCTTTTGGTGAGTGTGATGCCCAATACTTGCGAAGCTTTCACGGCATCATCTCCAAATGTCTCATAGAAATCGCCCACCCGAAACAACAAGATAGCATCGGGATAACGTTGCTTGATAGCCCGATGTTGCTGCATTAAAGGTGTTTCAGATGTCGCCTTTGCCATAGCGACAAATATACTGTGGTATCTATTCTGTTTAGGTTGATTTGAATAGTGGGGAAAAGTAGGAGAGAAGTGTGAAATTGAGATTTCATGCAGTGCTATTAATCGGTAATTTATAAGTCCCTTCAGGGGTGAGGGGTTTAGCCCAACAATTTAGCCACCCACTCTCCCAATAAACTTATTTTAAAGAAAGCAGTTGTTCCCAATACAACCCCTGTTAAGCTTAATAGAACTGCAAAGCCAAATAACCACTTCTTTTGAGTTAAAGCAGTAATACCAAACAAGGCAATGGAAATAGATAACAATGCCTCGGTAATTTCGAACTGATCATTGAATTCATGGATCTCATCGTATTGCTTTTCGTATCCTTCTGCTTGCTTTTTTATCTCTTCTTTTTCTTTTTCATACTTAGCAATCCGGTCTTCATAGCTTTTTAGAACGACATCACTCACTTTTTGAGATTGAAGCTTCAATAAATCTATGGTATTCTTCTCTAAGTTTTCTTTTGTGCCTTTTGCTTGATAGTAAGACCACGCATCAATGCTGTGCGCTTGTGCTCGGGACATCGATTGTATCATACTACTATTTTTAATGTTGCATAAGGCCATGAAAGTAGCTACCAACGATACTATAATTGCTACCCTGGAATTAATGGAACTCTCTTCTGCCTTTTCAATGGCTTCTTTTATTGTTTCTTCAATTTCTCCCATGATAATTATTTTATAAATAGATGGCGAAAGTAAGAAAGGGTAGACTAATACCATTCATATTTCAAACTTCATACTTCCTATTTCTATCTAGGGCGTGTCCCGAGGCGGGTCGTGCTTTTCGTTGCAATCTTTTTGCCCAAGGCAGCAAAAAGGATTTTCACTACAATCACTCACGCACTAGTCGGATACCCCAACGATACACAATGGTACTTAATAGAGTTACTTGTGGGTGTTTTTTATGTTAAAAAGTTTTGTTTGGTAGTTAAAATAGTTACTTAGTTTGCCTTTTGGGGCTTAGTAGGGCATTGTGAGCACTAAATATTATATTCGCCATCAAATCTGAAAGATTCAATCATCAAATGAGTCAAAATGCATATTAAATCAGCCTTTGTTTTACTTATTACAGGCCTTGTACTCATTACATTGCTCGATGCTTTGGGGGCAATAGCTTCCAGAAAGCTACATTTCAAGTATGGTTCGTTGGTTTTGTTCTCATTGGCTATCTATATTGGGTTGGGTTTCTATGCATCTAAGCAATGCTCCTTAACAATAGCCTTGATTATTAATAATATCGTTGGAATATACGATGGTACGATTGGTTTCAGACTATCAATCTTGTTAAAAGCAAATAGCGATAGTATAAAGGAAAGGGGAAAAGAACTTTTAACCGATA
>CAISCV010000196.1 GCA_903883945.1 uncultured Chitinophagaceae bacterium
TTAAGTACCCAGCCATAATTATAATATAGATAAAATTCTAAGTTGAAGGTTGAAAAGAGTTTATTTATCATAAACTTAATTGTGGCTGAGTACTTATAATCAATTAATTGTATTTTAAATGTTATTCTACATTTTTTAATAAAACAAAAGGCTGCCTTTCGGGCAGCCTTTTTATCAAATATTTATATTATTTTCCATTAAGCCTCATCCCTTCCATGGCAAGCTTTATACTTTTTACCACTTCCACAAGGACAAGGATCGTTACGACCTGTCTTAGGGCCAACTATTATAGGCTGTTGTTTCACAGGAGTAGGATCTATATAGTCGTCCTCACTAGGTGTTTCTCTACCAGCAGCATCTACATCCTGCTTGCGGGTTTTTAGTTTACTTAGGTCTGTCTTTTCTTGGTGCCCTTCTTTTAAATCGCTTTCATTCTCCACAGGTATACCAGCATGAGACAAGAATTCAACAATATTTCTGTTCACTTGCGAATCCATATCCTTAAACAAGGTAAACGCCTCAACTTTGTATATCACCAATGGATCTTTCTGTTCGTAGGTAGCTGTTTGTACACTTTGCTTTAAGTCGTCCATTGCACGTAGATGTTCCTTCCACTCGTCATCAATGAAGTTGAGCGTTACCGTTTTTTCTAAACTATTCAGCATCTCAAAGCCTTCAGACGCAAGGGTCTTATCTAAGTTAGCCAAAATTTGTAGCGAACGTTTACCATCTGTAAATGGCACAATTACATTCTCTACCCTTGTTCCTTGGTCTTTTCGGATTCCTTTGAATACGGGCACTGCATTGGTAGCTATTTCCGCTTTCTTTCTTTGGTAATTAGCCATAGCTTCCTTATATAATCGCTCTGCTAATTCATTTACAGGTTGTCTGTTGAATTCATTCTCCGTAATACTTGTTTCTATGGCAAAGTGTACGATTGCAGAGAGTTTAAACCCTTCGAAGTTGCCTTCGTCTTTATAACTACTAACCAAACCTTCTGCCACAGAGTAAAAGGAGTTATCTAAATCCAATGCCAACCTTTCTCCAAAAAGGGCGTGGTTTCGTTTGGTATAGATTACTGTACGCTGTTTGTTCATTACATCGTCGTATTCCAACAAACGCTTTCTTATACCGAAGTTATTCTCTTCTACTTTCTTTTGCGCACGCTCGATACTCTTGGTAATCATCGGGTGCTGTATAACTTCTCCTTCTTTATACCCTGCAAAGTCCATCACCTTGGCAATACGCTCACTACCAAACATCCGCATAAGATCATCCTCCAAGCTAGCAAAAAACATGGTAGAACCTGGATCTCCCTGACGACCCGCACGACCACGTAACTGCCTATCTACCCGACGGCTTTCGTGACGTTCTGTACCCACAATAGCCAAACCTCCTGCTTCTTTTACCCCCTGCCCTAGTTTGATATCTGTACCACGACCCGCCATATTAGTTGCAATCGTAATGGCACCTGCCAAACCAGCTTCCGCCACTACTTGTGCTTCACGGGCGTGTTGTTTTGCGTTTAATACATTGTGTGGAATTTGTTTCTGACGAAGCATTCTACTCAACAACTCACTCACTTCTACCGAGGTAGTACCTACTAGTACCGGCCTTCCAGCATCTCTTAGTCTGGTTATTTCTTCTATAACAGCCCCAAACTTCTCGCGCTTTGTTTTATAAACTGAGTCTTCTAAATCTTTTCTGATGGCGGTAATATTGGTAGGTATGGTAACTACATCCAACTTATAGATATCCCAGAACTCACCTGCTTCTGTTTCGGCAGTACCCGTCATACCACAAAGTTTGTGGTACATCCTGAAATAGTTCTGCAACGTTACAGTCGCATAGGTTTGCGTAGTTGCTTCGATGGTTACATTCTCTTTTGCTTCTATTGCCTGGTGTAAGCCATCACTATAGCGGCGACCATCCAATATACGACCCGTTTGTTCATCAACAATCTTTACACCACCATCCATTACCACATACTCTACATCTTTATCAAACAAGGTGTATGCCTTTAATAGTTGTTGCACCGTATGAATACGATCTGCTTTTACTGAATAATCATTGATGATTGTTTCTTTTTGGCGGAGCTTTTCTTCGGAAGGTAAATCACTTTTTTCTACCGTATTCAATCCCACACTAATATCTGGAATAATAAAGAAATTAGGATCTTCTCCTGCTTTGGTAATCAATGAGATACCTTTATCCGTTAATTCGACAGAATTATTCTTTTCATCAATATAAAAATACAGTTCTTGGTCGGCAATATGCATCTCCCTGGACTGATCGGCCAAATAGTAGTTCTCTGATTTTTGCAAGCGCAACCGCACACCTGGCTCGCTCAAGAATTTGATGGTTGCACTATTCTTTGGTAAACCACGATGCGCTCTAAACAATGCCAAACCTCCATCTTTTGGATCATCATTCCCTTCTGCCAATTTCTTTTTAGCTTCTTGCAAAAAACCATTTACTGCACGCTTTTGAGCATCTACTAGTTTTTCGATACGTGGTTTCAATTCAAAAAACTGCTCTAAATTATCTTGTCTTCCTATTGGTCCACTTATAATTAACGGTGTACGTGCATCATCAATCAATACACTATCCACCTCATCCACCATCGCAAAATGGTGCTTACGTTGTACCATCTCATCCGGATTATGCACCATATTATCACGTAGATAATCAAAACCAAATTCATTATTTGTTCCGTAGGTGATGTCTGCCAAATAGGCTTTTCTACGTTCGGGGGTGTTGGGTTGGTGTTTATCTATACAATCAACCGTAAGGCCAAGCCATTCGAACAAGGTGCCATTCCATTCACTATCCCGTTTTGCCAGGTAATCATTTACGGTAACGATGTGTACGCCCTCGCCAGACAAGGCGTTTAGGTATGCAGGCAAGGTACTCACCAATGTTTTACCTTCACCAGTTGCCATTTCGGCAATCTTACCATTGTGTAGTACGGCGCCTCCTATCAATTGCACATCGTAGTGTACCATGTTCCAAGTAACCTTACCTCCGCCTGCTGTCCAAGTATTTTTGAAGGTCACATTATCTCCAATGATGGTGATGTAGTCTTTTTTAACAGCCAATTGCCTATCCAAATCGGTAGCAACAGAAGTAAGGGTTTCATTTTCCTTAAATCGCCTTGCGGTTTCTTTAATTGTTGCAAAAGCTTCGGGAAGAATCTGTTTAAGTACTTCTTCTATTTGTTTATCACGGTCTTTTTTAAGTTTATCTACTTCTTGGTAAATTTCATCTTTAACGTGTATTTCCGAGGCAGGCAATTCGTCGGCTTCCTGCTGTTTAGCTGCTATTATACCATCTATTTCTGTTAGAAATTCTTTGATGCGGGTTTTAAATTCTCCCGTTTTTCCCCTCAACTCGTCATTGGAGAGGTGTTGATATTGTTGAAAGAACTCATTTACTTTAGCGACTATTGGCTTCATTTCCGCCACATCTTTCTCACTCTTATTACCCCCAAATAACTTACTAATAAATTTCAGCATACCCGTATTATGTCTATATTAATTTGATTTATTTCGCTTTTCAAATAAAATGCTACAAGTTTTTTTTGCCAACTTGTCATTTGCTTGAGCGGCAAATGTAATAGTTGTTGGTGGTAAGTGGGTAGTTAATAATTGTTTATTGTTAAGGGTTTGGTTAATAATAAAGCTAGCAGGCTACATGCATTACGCTTCATGCAGTCTACAGTTTTGATTCTTATTGAATTTATTGCTAGGTCTATAAACCTGTGTGGTACTTTTTATTTTATGCATTAATATAATTAAACCCTATCTGAGGTATTAATCTGAAATTGCATCAATCTATTTACAATGATTACAAATGCCTTAAATTTTACGACTTAAGCGTTGATTATCGTTAGAATGCTTACCATTAATTTTAATCAATACCTGAAAAGTCTGACAATTGCTCTATTACATCTATTCTATTGCTACTTCGCGACAAAACTTTAGTGTTGCTTTTAAAAAGAATCGGTTGACCAATCAAAATCTGACAAATCATTGAAACAATAATATTCGCACATAATTATCAGCACAAAAGTTACTGCTAATAGGTACTTAAAGTAACTACCTCTACTGCTAATTTCGTCGAAGTTTATGTTATGCACCTCCAAGCTATCGTTAAAAAAAATTCAGTCACCCTTCCCTTACCCACTTTATTCATCTAAATAATTTATTCTAATGAGTTTTTAACTCAAACGCTGATAACATTAAGAGACAATTGGTAATCTATCTTAAGACGCAATAAGATGATGTCTTAATATTTTTGCTTCTATTTTGTTACTAATACCCCCACTAGTGAATAAACATTTATTTATTTTGAGCATAATAACACATTAAATGTTTCCATCTGATCCATTACAACCGTTTATTCGTAGATTCTAATGTTCGCTTTTTTAGCGAAAAGCATTGTGATATCAAAGCGAAAAAATGCTGTAGACCGTTGCGCTATTGAGATTACCATTTCATAAGTAGCAAACAATTCTTTTTTTTTAATTAGTCGGCTCATACGTACAAAATTTTCAACTTCTCTTTAACAATCGCATTCGTTTTCATTACAATTACAAAATGAACTTTTAATTGCGAGATTTATTCGTACGAAGGATTCGATTATTGTAACAAAATCACCATTAATTTTTTTGTAATTATATTTATAACTAAATAGTCAGTGAATGAGACATTTTATGCACGATATGAATTTAAAAAATAAACAATCCTACTTTTACTTTATGTGAAAGAGAAAATCTTATTGGTAGAAGACGACCCTGCTTTTTGGGAAATTTTAAAACTGGTGTTTGATTCGGATTATCATTTTGTTCATTGCAAACTGGCTTTTAATCAGATAAAAACAAATTTAACCTGACAGGAATTGGATTTACAAATTATAACACCAGCAACCATTATGACTAGTATTTTCTAAACCGTATTGTTCATACTTTGGACAATGATTTCTATAACAGAAACAGGAAAAAAAGAAAAAAAACAAAAGTATTCGGTTTCTCTACTTCTAATTTTTGACCTTTTTGTTGGTGTTCCAAACTCGGCAATATTGGTATTCTTCACCAACATCAATAGTGTAAACAACTGTATATTCTATGGCTCTTCTTTTTGCAAAAAATGTTGGAGAAGAATATTAACATCGGACTCTAAATAAAATTTTTATTCCTAACAACTCTTTACCTCTATAAGCTTCAATCAAATCCTTAATAAACAATAGTTAGTTATCAAGCCCCGTAGAAATACAGGTTTTTTAAGAGGTAGAACCTGCCTAAGCAAAAAGGAGTTGCATTATTTGAATTTCAGAAAACCCAACTTAGTACGACTTTGAGCTATTTATTTTTGAGAATACGTTAAAGCCGTACGACTTTAAGCTATTTATTTTGAGAATACCTTGAAGTCGTATGATTGTAGTTTTTTTATTTAAATATTTGTACATCTAAAACAATCGGTAATGACCTGTTATTTACTGAAGCTATTCCAAACCCAGTGAGCGTCATTCACTTTTTTTTGGCGCGCCAGATGAGACATTCGCAAAGACTCACATAAAGTTCAAGATGGTTCAAAATAAAAACAGGTATGCTTAATTTTCGAACAGGTAAAATCAATCTTATTCATGTGTTTACTACCAATATTTCATGCCTACAGCACTTATCAAAGCTATTTTCAAACCAATAGCGTCCTAAACGATAAAAAA
>CAISCV010000197.1 GCA_903883945.1 uncultured Chitinophagaceae bacterium
ATAGAGAAAAGAAGCAACAGACAAAAAAGACCTTTTCACATGAATTACAAACCACTATGACAAAATCCTTAACTAAACGACATTGGATATTAATCCGTCTGGTGAATCGGGAAATACCAACAGCGTTTTGGGAGGCACTAAAAGCTGAAGGTCTTTTAGAGTGATAGATATCTTTTATATTTGGGCTGCCACAAAAACACAATGCAAATAATTAAGGTTAGAAATTTGTACTATTTTATGATACTTTTCCTAATTACAAGGAAAGAAGATTAAAAAATATACTATTTATTCGTTGAAAAGTAACTTTTTGTGCTTCATGCCTTTTACTTATTCGTCTTGTGTAAAAGTTAAAAAAAGAAAATTATGAAATCAGTATTGATTAATGAAGCTTACAAGGTAAGCGTGATTGAAGTTGACCAGCCTATTCCTTCAAATGACGAGGTGCTACTCGAAATTTACTACATCGGATTATGTGGTAGCGATTTGAGTTCTTATAAAGGGATGTCGCCGATGGTGGTGTATCCTGTTGTTCCAGGACATGAAGTGAGTGCAGTGATAAAAAGCAAGGGGGCAAATGTTCCTGACACCTATTCGATTGGTGATAGGGTAACTGTAAATCCTTATTCTTCCTGTGGGGTATGTCCTGCCTGTCGGGTGGGGCGTACAAACACCTGTGAGTATAACCAGACTTTAGGGGTACAACGTAATGGTGCCTTGAAGAAATATTTTACCATTCACCACAGCAAATTAATTAAGAGTACCCTCCTTACAGAAAAGGAGTTTGCCTTAGTAGAACCATTGAGTGTAGGTTATCATGCGGCAAATAGGGGAGGCGTTTCTGAAACGGATACTGTGTTGATTTTTGGTTGTGGGATGATTGGTATTGGAGCCATTTTGGCATCTATCCGTAAGGGTGCAACTGTAATAGCGGTTGACCTTGATGACAAAAAATTAGACTTGGTAAAGTCTTTCGGAGTAAAGCATGTAATCAATGCCAAGGATACGGATGTGGTAAGCCGAGTGCGTGAAATTACAAATGGCGAGGGTGCAAATGTGTGTATCGAGGCAGTTGGCGCACCTGCTACCTATACCACAGCCATTGAGGCTGCTGCCTTTGCAGGGCGTGTTGTATATATTGGCTATGCAAAGAGTGATATACTATTTAATACTAGTCTTTTTGTGAAAAAAGAACTAACAATCTGTGGTAGCCGCAATGCTCAATTTGAGTTCAGACCCGTTGTTCAGATGTTGGAAAACAAGACAATAGATAGTAATCTGTTGATTACTAAGATTTACCCGATGGAAGAAACAGGGCAGGCGTTAAAGGATTGGTACGAGAATCCTTCGGCGTTTATTAAGATTTTAATTGACGTTAAAAATGGATAACAGCATCGCTGTTAAATGCTACATTACCCCATAAATTGCTGCTTATCTGCAAGTTTATGAGGTTGGAATGGGTTAGACGGATTGTAATCTTCTCTACGTTAATAAGGCAGATGTAATCCAATGTCGTTTAGTTAGTTAAGAGTTAGCCACAAACACTCAAAAGCAGAAAGATGCACAAATAGATACTGGTGTTTGCCACTAATTTCACTAATAAATACCAATAATGTACATTCGTGCTTATTAGTGTAATTAGTGGCAAATGCTTAACTAAACGACATTAGATTAATATCCGTCTCTACAAGTTTACGTTATACACCTTCTTTTTAAGGTGGTCCACATTAGAAAATTATCACAACGTTTATTATATTATTCAACTTTCTCCTGTAGCTGTAATCACGCCCACTCGTATTGTAGGGGTAAACCTACAATAAACTTTCCGCTTTATTATTAATAGTTGCCTAATCTAAAAAAAATATCAACCTGCTACTAAATTCAACCGTATGGTAGTGGTTTTTGTATGTACCTGTTTGGGAATTTTAGGTGCTGTAAAGCTAAAAAAAGCACCTAAAAGCAATAACAGGTGGGCAATCGTACTCCACCAGCCACCTGTTACTGCTAACAGGTGGTATAATTAATATTTTTAAGCACCTGTTAGTACTAACAGATGCTTTATCGAACGCCACCAGCCACCTGTTATTGCTAACAGGTGGTATAATTAATGTTTTTAAGCACCTGTTAGTACCAACGGATGGTCTATCAAAATTATAAAATCACCAGAAAGGTCAAAAAAGGGTGTTTTATTTTATAAAAATGGGATAAGCAAAAAAAAGAAACTGTTAATAAAAAAATAAATAGCATTAATAAAAAATAATATACAAAACAACCTATACCTTTACCAAGTTCATAAAAAGGATTGTCGCTCATATTAGGTTACCACTCCACTTCAGCACAGTGTAGCCGCAGCAGGGGATATCGCGATGGTTGGTTGAATAGATTTTGTTAAATCATTTTACATCACCTTCAAACGTTATACCATGGGCACAACAAGAATATTTCCGCAGTCTATTAAAGGTCGTAAAAAAGCACTCAACAAAGCCGTTGCCAAAAATAATTCGCTACCTGTGGGTACCGTTATTCTCTCTCCTGCCGATGCCGACAGACTTAATATAGACAATGCCAATTACAATTTGGGCGTTGCGGAAGTTATTAGCACCAATCAGCTATACCATGCGGCGGTAGAATTGGCTCGGCCACAACGTATTGCGCTAAAAGCAAGCGTAAACGGGTATTATACCTCTCTTAACAACTGCATCAAACTTGGTACGATACCGGCCTCGGCAAGGGCTTTTTATGGGTTGCCCGTAAACAAAGCTAAGATGCCCTTTATGAATACCGACGATAAGCTACTTGCACAGGCAGCTATCGTAATAAGTGGCGATCTTGCCCGCAAAACAGCGGGTGGTATTGCTATGAGTAATCCTACTATTGCACAGTTTACCACTGTGAATAATACAGCAAACCCTGTGATATTTGCCATTAATACCGCCTTTTCTAATTATACAACTGCGACCACAAACTTAGAGGAACAAACACCAGAAGTAAAGGATATCATTACCCACGTTTGGGATGATGTAGAAGCTTATTACAGTCGCATAGCCGCTGCCGCACGCAGAACACAAGGAAGGTTGTGGGGTATTGGTTACAGGAGTACAGGTATAATGTCGGTGGTAACAGGTAGTTGCAAAAGCAATCTAGGCGTGCCAATGGTAGGGGTAAAAGTGCGCATTCTAGGTTCTAGCTTCAGTATTTTATCGGATGTTTTTGGTAAATTCTCCCTTAATACATCTCTTTATGGCGACCTGGAAATAGAAGCGACACACCTTAACTACGAAAAAAATATTACCGACTTCACCAAAGAAGATGGCGTGGCATTGGTGGTAGATCTGGTAATGAATCATATTTAATAGTTGTAAGTTGTGAGTTGTTGGTTGTAAGTAAGGCAACATCAATGGTTGATTTGAATATTTTGTTGCAAATTCTTTAACACATAACACATAGCTTATGACTTATAACTTTCCATTCTGATTTGAATGACGTCTTTAGCAGTTACCGAAATAAATGAAACTGGAATAATTATTACTGTTGCTACCGAACAGACTACCTTCTGGCAATCAGTCCTTCCTATAGAAGGCGATTGCCTATTTACTTTTGCAGATGCTACTACCAACAAACAACTTACCGCATTCATAAACAAAATATTTGCTTCGGCATTTCCGGTAGAATATGCCCTTTTTGTAAATGCATTACCCATACAACTTATTGGCTGCCAACATGCAAGTGGTCTTGCAACTATTTATTGGAAACATAGGGATGAAAACGTAGAAAAACTAGCTACACCCGCCAATTTGCAACTGAAGCTGTTGGACTATACTTTTAAAAAAACAAATAACGCCATTCAACTCGTTAAAGAAGATGGTAGCATGTACGATTTCAACGATGCGATGTGTACCATGCTTGGTTATACCATCGAAGAATATAAGCATATTACTTTCTATGATACCGACCCCTATAAAAACAAGGAGGGATATACTATTTTATGGAAAAACCTACAAACTATTGGAGACCTGATTATCTATCGGAAACTAATAACCAAAGATGGTAACATACTAGAAGTAGAAATTAATGCTTGTTTTATCTCTTTCGAAGGTAAAGAACTCATTTGCTGTTTTGTACATGACATTACCGATAAAAAAAAGATAGATGAACGACTAAAAATTGTCAATTTCGCTTTTCATAATGCGGTCACCCCAATACTGTTGATAAAGGAAGATGGTACGATATACGACTGCAATCAGGCAGCACTCAATTTGTTTTGGTACACCAAAGAACAGATGCTAGGTTTAAAATCCTATCAGCTCAATCCCCTACTTACCAAGGAATGTAGGCAACAACTTTGGGCAGATCTCCGCACAAAAGGATCGGTGATGTTGCAACGTGGCATGAATCATAGAAATGGCAATTGGATGTTGCTGGATATCAAAGCCAATTTGGTTACCTACAATGGCATAGAGCTAAGTTGTGTATTTATAAACGATATTGCCGAAAAACAAAAATTACAAGATCGGCTGAATGTGGTGGATTACTCGTTTCAACACGTGTCTACGCCTATATTAATGACCCAAAGCGATGGCACTTTCTACGATTTTAATGGTGCTTTGCTTACGCTGCTAGGTTACTCCCGTGAGGAGATGCTACAATTAAAAGTAAAAGATGTAGCACCATTTGCAGATGATACGCAACGAAAAACAATTTGGGAAACCATAAGAGCCCAAAAAACCATACTTCAACAGCGGCAAATGGTGCGCAAAGATGGCACCATAATTTTGGTAGAAATACGTGCCAACTTACTAATAATTGGAGACCTCGAAATTAACTGTGCGTTTATTATAGACATTACCGAGAAGAAAAAAGAAGAGGAAGAGAAATTAAAGTTAATTAATGAACTACTAGAGACCAATAAGGAATTGTTACAGTTTAGTTACATTACCTCCCACAACCTACGGGCACCTGTTACCAACCTCATTGCTATTTGTAGAAGACTACACATAGAAAATTTTGAAGACAAACAAACCAAGCAACTAATACAAGGTTTCAAACAATCTACCCAATTGTTGAATGATACATTGAATGATTTAATTAAGATACTTATTATCAAAGAGAATACAAGTATTACGACCAACAATGTACGTTTCGAAGAGATATTGGATAAGGTTAAAAGTACCGTTTCTGTAAGTATTGTTCAGAATGTGGTAAAACTAGTGGTCGACTTCACAGCTGCACCAACGGTAAATTTCAATAATATTTATCTAGAAAGTATAATGCTCAATCTGTTGACCAATGCCATCAAATATGCCCATCCTTCAAGATATCCAATCATAACCATCAAGAGTTTTACAGACGAGGAAGGTATGCTAAAGCTAAGCTTCACCGATAATGGGTTGGGGATGGATTTGAATAGAGTAAAACACAAAATATTTGGTTTATACCAACGCTTTCACAACAACCCCGATGGCAAAGGGATTGGGTTGTACCTGATTCATTCGCAGATAACCGCACTCGGCGGCGCTATTTCTGTGGATAGCACAGTAGGAGAGGGGACGACGTTTACGATTACTTTCCCTCAGCGAGATTAGGCTTTATTCTTCTTCGGGTTCTAATGCGCCAAATGCTTTCACCTTTTTGGTAGCCTTAAAATGGATAATTTTATAATCGGCAAGCCCTAACGTATTAAAGGGGTCTTCGGCAACAATATCATTTATCTCCTGCCTGTTTTCGGCAGTGGCAAAGATAATTCCACCGTCCCGCGGTTCTTTTCTGCCAGAAGCTAAGAAATGCCCACTGTGATAGTATTTATCTAAATATTTAATGTGTGCAGCCATATTATTTTCAATATCAATAACAGGCACTTTGTAGGTTAATTCTATGATGTACATAATAAATAAATAAGTGCTCAAATGTAAAGGACGATTTATATAAAACACTATGATAATGG
>CAISCV010000198.1 GCA_903883945.1 uncultured Chitinophagaceae bacterium
CGTAGTTATTGCCCATATCCATCAACCCTGCATTCTCTTCTCCGGCAGCTACCAACATTTTCCCGCCATCACGTGGAAGCGTTTTTAACCATTTAATACTATTTTTATAACTACAATGTTCACTCCACATGGCACTAAAACAACAGAGTTAATTAAAGTTTGGGGTACGACCCAATTTGGTTTTTATCAACTCAAATTCCTCAGGCGTCAAGCGAAGCTGTTGTGCAGTCTGTACGGTTATTTCCATGACTAATTTATGATTAAATGATTTAAATGAAAACGATGAAGCCTTCAAAAATCTGTTATATTTGTTAAACTGATTGCCCGCAAATGTACGGAAGTGGGAGATATGCTAAGACACTTAAAGTTGGTAATTATGGTGTTTTTAATGTATTAATTCTCAATTGACTAGGACAAAAGAAAGGTGTCAATAGATTTATCATTTATGTTAATATGTATCAATAGTTGTTTATGATAACCCAAAAATTTACGCTATAAATACATTCCTCATTCATAAAACTTAGTTCAATTAGTTTTGTAATTATATTTTTCAAAATATTTAAAGAATGGTTTCAAAAATTTCATCCGGGATATCTGTAACTGTAGAGGTTTTCTATCAGCCCGCTTATAGCAATCCACTTGGAAACGAGTATATGTTTGCGTATCGGATCATTATTGAGAACCATAATAATTTTGCAGTAAAACTTCTTACTCGTCGTTGGAACATATTTGACAGCAATGGTGAATATCGGGAAGTTGAAGGTGAAGGTGTAGTAGGCTTACAACCCTTAATTGAACCAAGGCAAGAGTTTCAATATACAAGTGGCTGTAATCTAAGAACTGAAATGGGCAAGATGCACGGCATATACTTTATGGAAAATCAAAACAATAAACAAAAGTTTCAAGTGCAAATCCCCGCATTTGAAATGATCGCGACTAGCAAGTTTAATTAAGCTCCGTAAGTTTTGAACTTTTAAATAAATAGAAAAAGAGCTCATTGATTTAAAAATAAAAAACTTAAAATTAGAAATAGCTTTTTAAAACTAATGCGGCTTATATCTTGCCTCTTCGAAAATTTGTTTTGATGGAGTTTGAATCAGTTGCTTAAGTGAAGCTTTATCATTTTTATCCATCCATTTCTTTACAATCTGCCATCCTACAAACTGTCCTATATTACCCGGGGACCATTCCCCCAATTCAGTTGTTTTTGGCCCATCATTTACATAAGGACTCACAATAGTTGGGTCGGTTTGGTATAGAAGATCATTCTCGACAAAATATGTCCAGATTTCTTTTTCTGCTGCAAAACTATTAGTCAATTGTTGTTGCGTATAACCAGTTTTTAAACTGTCGGGGGTATATGGCAAGAACGCATCCAACAGATATAGCTTTTTACCTTCATCCACCATTTGCTCTATTAATTGTGTACTCTTCTTTGCTGGTTTATTACTTGAAAAAAGATCATCTACAATATTTTTCATGCAATTAACAGGAATATAAGCTGGTTCAAAACGGCGAGATACATAAAAAGGATACATATTTAAAATTTCATCAGATTGGTACACTTTATAATCTTTACCCAAATACAGTTGCAACCCAACAGCAATAGAATTATCGGGTGTTATGATACCTGCATAACTATTGAGGGGACCAATAAACGTAACTATTTTATTAGGAAGTATATATTTTGGAAAGTAATAATTAACATATTGAAGCCCTTTTCTTACATCTTCCTGTATGGGTTCAAAATTTTCAAAAGGCTTTACTGATGATGCATAGATGCCTTTGTAAGTTGCTAAAAACATTTTGGCATCATGTGCAACACTATCAGGAAAAGGAGGAATGCCTAGAATATTGAAAAAGAAATCTTGTGAAAACCCTTTATGTTTTGCATATAAAGATTGCAGACTTGCAGGCATATTGTTGGTGTCGATGGCAAAGAAGTCTTTCTCAAAGCGAACTGTTTGAAGATTCACTCTAATCTGAGAAACATCGGGAATTTTCTTTTTGTGCGAACAACTGATAGTTGAAAAGAAAAATAAGCACATTATGATCTTCTTCATGGCACGAAATAAATTAAAATACATCACAAAATGTGGAATAGTAAAGAAGCAGGAAGTAATTTTAACTAATCGAATAAATTTACAAAATAAATAAAGCAAAAAATAGGCAAATTGCTTAACAGAATCTGTTATTATAGTTGACATTAAAATATACATTTCAAAAAAGGCGTTCTTTTCACCTAAATTAATTTACTTTACAAATTAGATAATTGAATTTAATAAGCTGTTGGATATAATTTTTAAATTTTTGTATCCACATTAGATTGTGCGTACAATTAAAACTGAACCTGGAAGTTCTAATGCATCACTAAAACTAGATTAAATAATGATGACCACTACAAGAGAAGATGAAGAAAGATTGAGACTACTTGAGTCGGTTATTCTAAATACTACCGATGGAGTTTTGATTGCTGAAAACAATCAAAAACTAGAGTCTAAAATAGTTTTTGTAAACGAAGCTTTTGTAAAGATGTCTGGCTTTACAAAGGATGAAATCATTGGTCTTTCTCCTCTGAACTTTTTCCACTCAGACGCTTCTATTGAAGAGTTATCTAAATTAAAAGACGCTATTGATAAGTTTGAACCCTGTAATATTGTTGTAAAAACAACCAAAAAGAATGGTACTAAGTATTGGGTAAATGTTTCTGTCGCACCCGTTTCTGATGGAAGTGGTGAATATAAACATTGGGTTTATATTCAGCGAGATGTTAACTACAGAAGAAGACATCTACAAGCTCTTGAAGAACAAAATAAAAAATTAAAAGAAATTGCCTGGATACAGTCTCATGTGGTTCGTGCACCATTGGCTCGTATTATGGGATTAGTCGAATTGTTATCGGAGCGTCATGATAGCGAAGACCTAAGTAATAATCAAATAATTGAAGCTATCGCTTCTTCCGCCAATGAACTAGATAATATCATAAGAAAAATTGTGATTAATACCGAAAACGCTCAAAATCAATCCAGCTTATGAAACTAAATGTGTTGATTGTAGATGATGATAAAATGATTACCCTTTTACATAAAGTAATAGTGGTAAAGTATAAAATCTGTGCTAATCCTCCACTCCTATTTGGTGATGGTAAGATGGCATTGGAGTTTTTATTGAGTGAATATAATTCCAACGAAAACTACCTTATCCTACTGGATATTAATATGCCTGTCTTAAATGGATGGGAATTTTTAGAGTCCGTGCAACCAGAAAGATTTGCAAACAACCTTTTTGTTATCATTGTGACCTCTTCTGTAGATAGTAGCGATAAGCAAAAAGCAAAGACCTATCCGCAGGTAATTGGCTTCTTAGAAAAGCCTTTGCGAGCCGAAAGCTGTGATTTTATTAAAACAATACCTGCAATTGCTCCTTTTTTTTACTAAACTACCTGTTTATTTAAGTAATCTCCCATTAAAGTCAATAATTATTAAGCTACTTTACAATGAAACTCCTACATTTGCCGTCCTTTCGCAAAATAGTGGTATGGTGACTACTATAAAGTTGAAAATAATTATCAGGTAAGTAAAATTTTTTAAAGATGAAACAAACATTTCAACCACATAAAAAGCGTCGTAAAACAGTTCATGGTTTTCGTAAGCGTATGCAAACAGCTAATGGACGTAAAGTTTTAGCTAGCCGCAGAGCAAAAGGTCGTAAATACCTTACTGTTTCTAGCGAGAAAGGTTTAAAATAATTACAGCATAGGTTATTCACAAATCATATTTCAAAGACTGTTTCCTTTTGGGAACGGTCTTTTTTTATTTCTTTTATTATATATCTAATTGGAAAACAAGTTATCATACGTCTTTAATAAGCAAGAGAAGCTTAAGAGCAGGAAACTGATCGAACAGCTTTTTAAAAGCAAGGGAACCTTTTTGGTTTTCCCAATTAAGGTGGTATTTATGCTTGTAGAAGAACCAATAGATTTTCCGATAAAAGTAGGCGTAAGTGCTAGTAAGAAGAATTTTAAAACAGCTGTAGATAGAAATAGAATCAAAAGACTGCTAAAAGAAAACTATCGCCTCAACAAACATCCTTTACACCAATATATAAAGGAAAACGGCAAACAAGTTGCCGTATTCTTCATGTATATTGATAAAGCATTGCCCGAAAATGAACTACTACAAAGAAAGATGCCCCTTGTGATTGATAAATTGATAAAAGCCCTCCATGAAGCGACTCAACCAACTCCTTAACCTTCCCTTTGTATTACTGATAAAGTTTTACCAATACGTATTATCTCCTGCAATTGGGCCAAAATGCAGATACACGCCCACTTGTTCTCACTATGCGCTAGAAGCTTTAAGAAAGTATGGCCCCATCAAAGGATTGTGGTTAGCCATCAAAAGAATAAGCAGTTGCCATCCTTGGGGCGGACACGGGCACGACCCTGTTCCTTAAAAACTTAATAATTGGAGAAGTATCTGCTTCTGTTTATACGTAAATCCCTCAGGATACCTGCTTTGGGGCTGATGGTAATATTAAATGAACGGGTATACCCTAACGGACTTAAATTGATAGCCATTTGCCAACAGTGCATATCGCGCGTCATAAACATACTTAGTTGTTGTAGTTTTCCTGCAGTAAAATCATAATACCCTGTGGCACCCATCTTCCATTTTTCGGTCAGACTAAAATCTCCATTAAAGTTTACACTAGACGTAAATACGTTTTTATACACATAGTTAGCCTGCAGTTGCTTACTAAAGTTGAGAGAATAAGAAAGCGTCAACGTCCAAGGGATATTAAAGTCGGTAAACTCCGCCGGGTTGCTACGGGCATATTGCAATTGTTGTTGCTGTTCCTCCGGAGTCAGAAAAGGATCGGATGAAGGCAAACTGTCTTTGCTCTTGGTACCATCTTTTGTTTTGCTTTTAAAAGAAGTCGATAAAGCGATGTTGCCATTAGTGATACGACCAAAATTCAGATCCTTTCCACTCCAGTAATATTTTCTCAATTCATACCCATATTTATCCACTGCATAAGGATCCAGAATAAAGCTTGACGTAATATTAATTATTTTAAACAAAGTAGTCCTAGCATAGAAATTAAAGGGTTTTAATGCAAAACTAGCTGCCAACAAATCATAAGAAGAACTAAACCCAAACCCATCAATCAACTTTATTTTTTTGGTAGGTGGCCCATTGGTAGAATCTTTGTTGTCTTTGTCTTTTACTTTCATCTCTAACGTGTTATCTATCCCAAAGCCGACCGATCCAGAATTTCCTTCGGAATAAGCACCTGGTATAACACCATCAAACTTCGAGAAAGATACCACGTGCCCTTGTCCTTTTCCATAGGCGGTATCTACCTGCACTTTGTAATAGTTCTGACTAGCCAGATCGGGTACATAACTAAAGCTGATACTAGGTCGCACCTCGTGACGGATAGCTACAATATCACTCTTTTTTCCAAACAGATAGGTGCCGAAGATGCGGGTATTGGCACTTACGCCCATACTTACCTGACTTCCCGTATAAAATCCTTTATGCACCACCGTATCAATCTTACTATTCACCGCATCCCATCGCCTGTAAAGCGTTTGCCCATACCATTTCTGTGCAAAAGAAATACTTGGCGAAATAGTTACAGGCCCCAAAGAAGGCAACGACAAAGTAATAGGAATACTATGGGTAGCACCCCATTGTGTGGTGTCGAGTACCTTTTTTAAATTGAAAGCGGTATCATAAAACGACACCTGATTGGTTAAGTTACCACTATAGCCAATACCCAGTTTCTCGTACCATTTGGGCGTACCCACTGCTTCTTTCTTCTGGAAAGGATAAAAGGTTACGATGCTCCCTGTTGCAGTAGGCAAAATGAGGTTTACTAAATGATTGTAGCTATTTTGACTATGATCGAAGGAAAGCGAAACATTGGCCTTATCCTTAAAATTTTTTGAGTAGTTGATAGAAGAACTTATCTGATTCTGATAGGTTAAAAACGGATTATTATACACCGTAGAATTGTAACGGGTGCTTCCATAATTTACGTTGGCACTAAAACTTGTTCCGGGGCGCACACGCTGATCCTGGCTATGAGACCAATGTATCATAAACGTACGCAACGTAGTAAATTCATCAGGTGCATAATTACCAGCAGTAGGTGAATTGAGCGACTTTGTATTTTGAAAAGATACATCGAGGTTGCCTGTATACCGATACCGCTTCATATATCTAGGGTTTACATCTAGCGTCCAGCCGCCATAAGAATACAAATCGGTTCGAGTGGTTACATCCAAGTAATCGTTCACTACTTTATAATACCCCAAACCTCTTAAGCCTAGTCCATAGCTTTCATTTACTTCAAAGGCAGGGGGTAAAATACCCGAATGGCGTCCTTGTATTAAAGGGAAAATGCCAAAAGGCAAGGCAATAGGCAATGGCACGCCCTCAACCTCTGGATAAACAGCTCCCGTAACAGCCAATTTATTAGTAACCAATTTTAGTCTTCTGGTTCTAAAAGCAAAGTGAGGGGTATCCAAATTACAAGTAGTAAATCGCGCATCGCGCCCATAAAACTCCGATTGGTTTACTTTCTTCAGCACCCTTGCATTTATGTACATTTCACCATCTTGCAAGTAAGTATTTTTGGTAAGCCCCTTTAAACTCTTCAAACTAAAAAGAATAGAATCGCTGATAGTTTTCATTTCTCCTTGCGTCAACTTAGGCTTACTATACGGGTTGCCCGTGGTGTCGGTTGCCCCATAAGCCTGCACCAATTGCTTGTCTGAATTGTATTTGATGGTGGCTGCATCTAGGTTTACATCTTTGTTAGACACTTTTGCTTTGCCATATAACGTGAACTCTTTGGTAGGAATTACAAACACGCCCGAGTCGGATGCTTCGTATTTAATAGGGGACGTAAGGCTATCTTTGGAAATATAAAGCGTATCAATCTGTTGTACAGAATCTTTTTTAATTATAACAGAAGTGTCGGTTACCGTTGTATCTGAAAAACTTTCGCTTACCTTAACTATTTTTTTAGAAGGTATCGTGTCTGAAAGGACTATTTTTGAATGGCTGATGGTTTGAATGTGTAATCCACTTGCTGTGAATTGTAGGACGACCATGAATAAACTTATCCAAGTTAAAGATGCCCAGGCTATTTTTACTTTAAATTTATTACGTTTGTCCATATCGGGGTCAGCAAAAATAGTCGGTAAACCCACTGTAGCCTAATATACGTTTGATTGAAGGATACTTTAACTTTTTTAGATATGACAATAAACAAATTTTCAACCCTTTACCTGCTCTCTTTCTGTGCGCTTTTCCTAACTTCATTTTCTACCAAAGACAGTCAGTTTCAGAAGTCGAGGTTAAGAAAAATTGTGATAGATGCAGGACATGGGGGCAAAGACAGTGGTGCACCGGGCAAATATTCTAATGAAAAGGACGTATCCCTTGCCATCTCTATCAAGCTGGAGGAGCTGATGCAAGCGCAAATACCCGACATTGAGGTTGTACTCACCCGTAGAACAGATATTTACCAACACCCTACCGAAAAAGCAAGAATTGCCAATCAGGCAAAAGGCGATTTGTTTGTGTGCATACATTGCAACAGTGCCGACCCATCTCGACATTCGTCTTTTGTGGGTTATAGAACAGAGACTTATCGTTCGCATGGTAAAAAACGTACCCGTCAGGTGAAGGAATATCATACAACTTCGGTCCCTAACCCTGCCAAAGGAACAGAAACCTACATTTGGGGAGCACATCGGAATGATTTAAAAGAAATAGCCATGCGTGAAAATCAGAGTTTATACTTGGATAGTAATGCAGCAAGTACCATTCAGGGATTTGATTCGCCCGAGAAGATGAATTTCATCAATTTAAAAACCCGTCAATATTTTGATAGGAGTGCTTATCTCGCCCTTACTATACAAGAAGAATTTGCAAAGGCAGGTCGCATAGACAGGGATGCTTTGCAAAGACAAGTAGGTATTTGGGTGTTACAGGCGGTGGCAATGCCGGCTGTATTGGTGGAAACAGGCTACATCTCGAACCCCGAAGAGGAAGACTACCTAAACAGTCCTACCGGGCAAACAGAAATAGCACAGTCTATCGTAAACGCAATAAAACGTTACCGTTCTTCCTTAGATAACAAAACAATAAGTGCCGATTTAAACGGTGGAAAATAAGCTGATGGTGATACGATAGGCATTGTTTGTGGAAGAAATAAGGGTTTCAGTAATTTAAGAATAATTCAAAAGGTAATAAAACGAGAAATATTACCTTATTTATTCCATTATTAATCTATTTGTTAGAATATAAAATACGGGGGATAAACTTAAAAATAGTCAATTGCCTATTAAATGTTGACAATTTGAAATCCTAAATGACCAATTTGAAATCCTAAATTAGTAATTTGAAATCCTAAATTGGTAATTTGGAATCCTAAATTGGCAATTTGAAATCTTAAATTGGTAATTTGGAATCTTAAATTGGTAATTTGAAATCCTAAATTGGCAATTTGAAATCCTAAATTGGTAATTTGAGATCCTAAATTGGCAATTTGGAATCCTAAATTAACTAGTAGGGCATAGTTCCTCTCCTGATATCCGCTATTGCAGAAGTAATCAGGTTCGGCTCAAACCCTTTCTGTAACAGATAAGTAGTCGTTTTGGCTTGTCTGTTCAGGTATTGCTCTCCTTGTAGGCTTTCCCATTTTTTTGCTGTAAGGCTTTTTAGTGTTTCCAGATAGGTCTCTTCTTCTATTTCTTTCATAGCTAGGGAAATGCAAAAGGTGCTTACCCCTTTTTGTTTTAGCTCATATTTAATCTTCACCCGTCCCCATTGTTTCATCCTGAACTTTCCTCCTGCAAAAGCAACGGCAAATCGTTCTTCATTCAGATAATTCTCTTCTAAAAGCTGATAAATCAGTTGTTCTACCTCCTTTTTATACAATCCAAAGCTGTATAATTTCTCTGACACCTCTCTATGACTTCTTTCCTGATACGCACAAAATTGTTTTATTTTTTGAAATGCCTGATCGGGTGTAAAACTTTTTTTCGAATACATATTGCTTAAAGGTTAACTACAAAGAACACAAAGACTTTCACAAAGGGCACTAGGATGAAACCTATTGATATTTGATGTCTATTTCTCATTGTATTTTGTGGTAAATCATACCATTGTTTTTGTGATTATTTATAAAACCCCTGGTTTAATTAGGGGTTACTAATGCTCTTTAACTAAAAAGGATACTCATAAGCTATTACCAAGTACGCTAATTTTTATTGCTTGTGTAACTTAGTGGTATCTCCCATTGTGCCCTTTGTGGTAAAGCATCTAAATCACAACAAAAGTGCAGTATATCCACATAATAACAACATTGTACACCCAAATGGTGGTTCATTTTAAGTATGTGTAACGAATATTGATATTTTGCAGTAGGTTTGTCGCTTATAATTAGTAGATATGAAGTTTATTGTTTCCTCCTCGTCTTTGTTAAAACACCTTCAACAAATTAATGGTGTTATTAATGCCAATACCGTATTGCCCATTTTGGAAGATTTCTTGTTTGAAATAGAAAATAAGAAACTAAACATTGTTGCCACCGACTTAGAAACGGTAATGCGTGTGCAGATGGATGTAGAAAGTAAGGCAGATGGCAAAGTGTGTATTCCTGCGAAAATATTAATAGATACACTAAAAAATATTGCCGATCAGCCGCTTACTTTCAGTATCGATCAAAACTTTTCGGTAGAAATAACGAGTGATAATGGTAAGTATAAAGTGCCCGGCGAAAACCCGGATAACTTTCCGAAAGAGCCTTCCAACGACGACACCACGGGTTTTCCTATGACGAGTAGTTCGTTGGTAACCGCCATCAATAAAACGTTGTTTGCAGTAAGTAGCGACGATTTAAGACCCGCCATGACGGGTGTTTTCTTTGAATTGAGTCCCGAGTTTGTACAATTTGTAGCAACCGATGCACATCGCTTGGTTCGGTATAAAAGAACCGATACCAAAGCTACCCGAGTTGATAGCTTTATCGTTCCTAAGAAACCTTTGAACTTATTGCGTAATGCATTGCCCGACAATGACGATGAAATTACCATCAGCTACAACAGCAATCACTTGTTTGTGAGCCACGGCGATGTACAGATGATTTGTCGTTTGATTGATGCCCGTTTTCCAGATTATAAAGTGGTAATACCGGCAGACAATCCTTATAAATTAATTGTTACCAAGGCCGACTTCCAGAGTGCTTTACGTCGTGTAAGTATCTTTAGTAATAAGAGTACCAATCAGGTGGCTTTAAACATTACGGGTAGCGAACTACAAATGGCAGCGCAAGATATCGACTTTAATTTTGAAGGTAACGAGCGTATGAATTGCCAATACGATGGAGAAGACCTTCAAATTGCTTTTAATGCGAAGTTTTTGATAGAAATGCTAAATGCGGCTGATACTTCAGAAGTGAGACTGGAGTTGTCTACATCCACAAAAGCAGGTTTGATAAAACCATCAGAACAAGCAGAGGGTGAAGACCTATTGATGCTAGTAATGCCTTTGATGTTGAATAATTAAATTTAAGAAAAGGGAACTGATATAAAAAAGGAATAACTTGACGGTTATTCCTTTTTTTTGTGAAAAACTTGAGAACAATAAATGATATTGCCATACCAACATACAAACCAGTAACATTTGCAGAAATAAAAATATTCTAAAATGAATATTGCACAAATAAAGTTATACGATATTCTTAGGAATGATTTATCTCTAACAGAAGAGAAAGCTTTACGCTTTGTGGAAGTAATTGACGGAGTAATAATTGATGAAGTGAAAACAAATGCGAGTGAATACAGGAGTGTTATTAAAGATGATTTATTTCAATTAGAAATAAAATTAAAAGATAAGATTTCTGACCAATTCAAATGGGTAATTGGCGTATTTCTAACTTTAGCATTGATGATAGTTGGTCTTTACATAAAGAAATAAAATTTAGTTAATTGAATATAAACAAAAAGCCTGCGATTATATAATCGCAGGCTTTTTCTATTAATCACTTATCATTAAACGTTAATCATTACTAAAGATACTTATCACCTTTAGCACGTTTTACTTCGGCTACATATTCTTTAATAGCTTGTTCTTTTTCTTTCTTGCAAATCAACAAAGCATCCGGGGTATCTATCACTATATAGTCATCAAGCCCTTGTAAAACTACCAATTTATCTTTAGGGGCAGTCACCATACATTTAGTGGCATCTATGATTACCACATTTTCACTTGCCACTGCATTACCCAAAGAATCTTTTTCAAGATTATCATAGGCACTAGTCCAGGTTCCCAAGTCGGTCCAACCAAAAGAAGAAGGTATTACATACACGTTCTCCGCTTTTTCCATCAAAGCAACATCTACAGCCACATTCTTACACAGCGGATAGATACGATCTATGGCATCTTTCTCAGCAGGGGTATTAAGGTGCTGCTTTTCGGCATCAAACAATTCGAAAGTATCTGGGTCATATTTTTCAAAACCATCAACCACATCCTTCGCTTTCCAAATGAATATGCCGCCATTCCATAAGAAATCACCGCTATCCAAAAATTTCTTAGCAATTTCTAAACTAGGTTTCTCCGTAAATGTTTTTACGCGGAAAATGCCGTCGCCAGCATCATCATTCTGATCAAACTGAATATAACCATATCCTGTGTTTGGATAAGTAGGCTGAATACCCAACGTAACAAAGGCGGTGTTTTTACTTACATAATCCAACGCCTTTTTGGCAATGCTGATAAAAGTATCCTGATCGGCAATCATGTGATCGCTTGGTGCAACAATAAGGCTGGCATTCGGATTCTTTTGCAATAACTTAAAGGCAATATACGCAACGCATGGAGCTGTATTCTTACGACTAGGTTCGGCAATAATGTTCTCTACTGGAATATCAGGCAACTGTTCTGCACAGATATGACTGTATTCTGCAGCCGTAACTACGTAAATATTTTCTTTTGGCACAAACGCTGCGAAGCGTTCATAGGTCCATTGAATAAGGCTTTTGCCTGTATTTAAGATATCCAGAAACTGTTTGGGATAGCCCGTACGGCTTTGAGGCCAAAAACGACTACCGATTCCTCCAGCCATAATGGCTACGTAATAATTGGGATTATTCATTTTGTTAAGTTGTAATAAATTAATTAATTAAAAAATCAAATGTAAGCGGATAATTCAAGTGGCAAAATGTCTTTTATTGTAACGGTTTATTGAAATTATTATTGTATTTGCAGATTTAAATAAACTTTTATCCGTATTCAGGTTACCAGTTACAGGGTTCGGGTAGCTTACACTAGAAACCTGTAACCTGAAACCTGCTATTAACTAATTCCTTCCTTTATCAATTCATGCAAATGTAAAATTCCTATATATTGTCCATCTTCTGCAACTATCAACTGGCTGATGTCGTACAAAGCAAATATCTCAAGGGCATCTACCGCCATTATAATAGGTTCGATGGTTTTGGGGTTAAGAGTCAAAATATCTGTAGCAGTAATATTTTTGATATTATCACTACGTTCAAGCATACGCCGCAAATCTCCATCGGTAATAATACCCAATACTTTGTTATTCGTATCAACTACAGCAGTTACCCCCAATCTTTTTTCTGTTATTTCTACTATTACTTCTTTCAAAGTAGCAGTAGGTAATACTTTGGGGGCAATAGAATCGGACACTAAATCTTTTACCTTCAAATAAAGACGTTTACCAAGATTACCACCAGGGTGATAACGGGCAAAATCCTGGTTGTCGAACCCTTTTAGTTCCATCAAACAAACCGCAATAGCATCTCCCATCACCATTTGTGCAGTCGTGCTACTTGTGGGGGCTAGATTATTGGGACAAGCCTCTTTGATTACTGTAGTATTAATTACCAAATTTGCTTGTTGTGCCAAAAAGCTATCCGTATTACCAACAATGGCTATTAAAAGATTATTGAAGTTTTTTATTAAGGGGACTATTGCTTTTATCTCGGGACTCTCACCGCTTTTGCTTAATATCAAAACGATATCATTCTCTTGTACCATTCCCAAATCGCCGTGAATAGCATCGGCGGCATGCATAAATAAGGAAGGTGTTCCAGTGGAGTTTAGGGTGGCAACAATCTTTTGGGCAACAATGGCACTTTTGCCAATACCACTTATAACTACACGGCCCTTGCATTCATTTATGGCTTTTACTGCTTTCTCAAAATTCTCGTCTATAAAATCTTTCAAACCAGCTATTGCTGCAGCTTCCAATGCAACTGTTTGTTGTGCAATTTGTAAAATAGATACATTCATTGTGCCGCAAAGGTATGTTTTGACAATATAGGATTAATAGTATAGTATAAAAGTTTATAATAGTTTTATACCCCCATACATGATAGTAAATTTTAAATAATTTAATGCATAATGGAATCAAGTATCATCTGTTTGTTAATGAAAGAATTAGTGGTTGATATCAAGCATGATTCCTATAAAAAATAGTAAACTTTATCACAACCCAAAAAAATAATAAATTAGCAACGAAAAAAAGTTTCTAATGATTAACTTCGTCACCCTCTTAAATTAAACGTGATTGTTTTTTAATAGAACTGGTTCATTATTCAACCGTTATACGTGCATGTTTAGATGCATTTTTTAAATTATCTAAAATACCCCGAGTTTTCGGGAAAATATATTATGGGAATACATATCATGTCAACAAACAAAAGAAAGCCTCAAGCTAGCGCTGCCTCAAAAAAAGTACGGGTTTCACCTAAAAAGATAGCAGATGAGGATATTGTAATCAAAGAACTTACCAATGATGACGGTAGTAAACCAGACATTTATGTTGGGTTAAAAAAATATTTTGGTTTCTCTGAGTTTAAAGGAACACAAGAAAAGAGTATCACGAGTCTCCTCGAAGGGCATGATACTTTTGTAATTATGCCAACAGGCGGAGGTAAAAGCCTTTGCTATCAATTACCCGCTTTGCTGTTGCCCGGTTGTTGTATTATTGTTTCGCCACTCATCGCATTAATGAAGAACCAGGTAGATTTGGTAAGAGGCTATAGCGAGCAAGATAATATTGCTCACTTCCTTAACTCTTCTCTTAACAAAACCCAGATTAATGCAGTAAAAGAAGACCTCACTTCTGGCAAAACAAAATTGCTTTACGTAGCACCTGAAACATTAACCAAACAAGAAAACTTAGACTTCTTTAGCGATATAGAAATTTCCTTTTTTGCAGTAGATGAAGCACACTGTATCAGTGAGTGGGGACACGATTTCAGACCCGAATATCGCAGACTACGTGAAATGATGGACATCATCAATTCAAAGATTCCTGTTATTGCACTAACTGCAACAGCTACTCCCAAAGTTCAGAGTGATATTGAAAAGAATTTGGGATTGCGTAAGCCAAACGTTTATATATCTTCTTTCAATAGAACAAATCTTTATTACGAAATTCAACCCAAGCTAGAAAAAGAGCAAACAATAAAAAGTATTGTGCGCTTTATCTCTCAACACAAAGGAAAAAGTGGTATTATTTATACACTAAATAGAAAAACCACAGAAGAGTTGGCTGAGGTATTGATGGCAAATAATATAAAAGCAGTTGCCTATCATGCAGGATTAGATCAAAAACTACGAGCAGACAGGCAAGATCAGTTTTTGAATGAAGATGTGCATGTAATAGTAGCTACTATTGCCTTCGGGATGGGTATTGATAAACCAGATATCCGTTTTGTAATCCATTACAACATTCCTAAGTCTATAGAAAATTACTATCAAGAAACCGGTCGTGCAGGGCGTGATGGTTTGGAAGGTCTTTGCGTGTTGTATTATTCTCATAAAGATGTGGCAAAACTTGAGCATCTGATGAGAGATAAGCCTTTAAGCGAACGTGAAGTAGGGGCACAACTGATAGATGAAACAGTAGCCTACGCTGAAAGCAGTGTTTGCCGTAGAAAAGTATTATTGCATTATTTCGGAGAAGATTGGGGAGACAAAAACTGTGGCAACTGCGACAACTGTAAGCATCCAAAAGAAAAAGTGGAAGCTAAAGATGAAGTTATTAAAGTTATTAAGGTTATACAAGTTCTTGATGAGCGCTTTCCGACACCATATACAGTTGATATTATCATGGGGAAGCTGACCCCGCAAGTACTGATGTATCGCCACGAAAGCAGACCTGTTTTTGGAATTGGTAAAGACAAAGAAAGCCACTTTTGGAATAGTTTGATAAGGCAGATGCTGTTAGAAAATTTAATACAGAAAGATATAGAAGAATATGGTTTACTTAAATTAACTGAAGAAGGGCTCAAATTTCTAGAAAAGCCCACTTCTTTTAGGATTGTGATGAATCACATTTTCGAAGAAGGAGATGGCTTTGATGATGATGAATCTAGCAATGAAGTTTCTGCTCAACAAGGGGCAGTTATGGATGAGCGTCTTTTTAATATGTTAAAAGAACTTCGCCAAAAGGAGGCTAAGAAGCTGAAACTGCCACCATTTGTTATTTTCCTAGAAAATTCCTTGCAAGACATGTGTAATATTTTCCCTACCACATTGGCCGAATTGGAAAAATGCCAAGGAGTGAGTAAAGGAAAAGCGTTAAAATATGGTAGACCTTTTGTAGACTTAATTGGTAAATATGTAGAAGAGAATAATATAGAGAAGCCAGATGATTTTGTAATGAAATCAGTAGCCAACAAATCGAGCAATAAAATTTATATCATTCAGAATATCGACAAAAAGATTCCATTAGAAACAATTGCTAAGAACAAGGGGCTGAAACTTCCACAGTTGTTGGAAGAAATGGAAACTATTGCGGCTAGTGGTACCAAGTTAAACCTTGATTATGCCATAGATGATTGGTTGGATGAATACGATCAAGAAGATATTATTGAATATTTTAAGAATTGTGAGACTTCTTCATTGGATATTGCCCAAAAAGAATTGAGCGATAATGATTATACCTGGGAACAGTTAAAGATAATGCGCATCAAGTTCTTAAGTGTTTATGGTAACTAAGTAAGTTTGGTTTTTTATATAGAGGGTACTTAATTGTAATGGTTACAATTAAGTACCCTCTTTTATTAATACAACTTGTAGTCCTTTATTACTCTCAACAACTCAGCCACACCCCAAGCTTGGGCAATGCAACCCTTAGGATGATTGGGCGCGTCGGCATCAAATATTTCGGAAACACTTCCTATACAAGCTTCCTCTAGTGTATAGGCAAACTCGGCAATTACTTCTTTTGCCTGCGCTTTACCTTTAGTACCTTTTATTTTAATCAATGCATCTACATAAGCACCAAGCAGCCAACTCCATACAGTTCCTTGGTGATAGCTAGCGTCTCGCTTCATTACACTGCCTTCATAAACGCCTACATACCTCAAATCGGAGGTGGGTAATGTTCTCAGCCCCACATGCATATACAATTTATCCTCTACAATTTTTAAAACCGCCTTTGCTTCTTTCTCTTCCAATAAAGCAAAAGGCAAACTAATGGCGAATAATTGGTTGGGTCTTAGAGAGGCATCAGGAATATTGTTTTTATCAATTACGTCATACAGATAATTTCCACCTTCATGCCAGAATAGTTTCTTAAAACTCAATTTTGCCTGAGCAGCTTTTGCAGCATATTGTGCAGCGGGTTCTAATTGTGCATCCAAATGCAACAATTCGCTATAAATGCGCAAGGCATTATACCACAAAGCCTGCACTTCTACCGGTTTTCCAATACGAGGAGTTACTACCCAATCGGCTATTTTAGCATCCATCCAGGTAAGCTGTTGACCCTGTTCACCTGCATACAACAATCCATCTTCAGTTGCTTTTATATTGTATCGAGTACCTTTAAAGTGCCAGTTAATGATGTCTGTAAATACAGGTAAAAGTTCTTTCAGTACAAATTCTTTGTCTGCCGTTGCTATATAATATTTATATACGGCAATAAAAAACCAAAGCGTACCATCCACATTGTTATATTGGGGAGTCTCGTCGTGATCTTGAAAGCGGTTGGGCAACATACCCATACTCACGCTCTTGGCAAAGGCATCCAATATCTTTTTTGCATCCTCAAACCTACCTGTGCTGAGGCAAAGTCCGGGTAAAGAAATCATAGTATCTCGTCCCCAATCGGTAAACCAGTGATAGCCAGCAATTATTGTTTTCAGGTTCTCTCCCCTTTGAACTATGAACTGATCTGCTGCAAGTATCAATTGCTTTAGCGTTTCATTTTCGGGCTGTTTATGCAATAATGCCTTCTTTCGGGCTATTTCTTTTTCAAATAGTTCTAACGCATTCTTTCCTTTTGGGTTTTCTGTAGATACAATAATCCCTATTGATTGTCCTTTCTTTAGGTTTACTGAAAGTGTTCCATGATTTAAAAGATCTTCCTTAAAGTCTAATCCACGATTCTTCTCTTCTATATAATGGTAATGATTAAACCAATGGGGATGATGCGCATAGGTAGCCCCTGGTACAGAAATATAGATGTTTGCCGAATCAGCAAAAGGATTATTGCTAAAAATACCAACTTCAAAATCTACGTCCCACCAAAGACCGCTTTCATTATTTTGCAAAGTATGATAACTACGTGCAGCAATAAAAGGCTGTAAATGTAAAATGAAAGGCTTGCTGGCTTTTAGCACAGTATAAATAACCAAGGTGGTGTTTTCTCCCTGTACCATTGCAATTGTTTTCTGCAGGGTAATGCCATTTAGCTCATACGTCCATTCAGGAAAAAAATCTTTGGTAAACTTAGTAAGATATTGGTTGCCATTGGGGTTGATGGCATCACCAAAATTGTTGACACCTAATTCATAAAACTGGTCATTTACAACAATCGTCTCCTCCAATTTAGAAACAAGTACCATTCTTTCGATGGGTGGGCGGGTACTCGCCACCAACAAGCCATGATAACGACGCGTATTACAGCCAATAATAGTGGAACTAGCCCAACCACCCAAGCCATTTGTTTCTAGCCATTCCAACTGTACCGACTCATCAAAATTTGATAGTGTTGCCTTTTCCTTTTGAAGCATAGTTGTATTGTTTACTAAAAAGAGGTATTCCATTAATGGTTTTTCACACGGCAATGCAGCGAATATAAATACTTTTAATGGTTATTAATACTGGTTAATAGCAAATGATAAATTTACAAAACCAACTTGCACCACATTAACAATTAACCGCTAAGTATTGATTATTTTTTTATTCTATACCTCTTAGATTCCTTTTTTCTATGATAGGTTTACGCTCAGGGTTTGCGAGTAAGGTAGGTCATAATATCAACCTTAAATAAAATCTGAATCTGTGCGATGATTAAATAAAAAACTATTTTTCCTCTCCACACGCCATTTCCTCCATTATTATTTATTATTGCTGACTGATAATACTAAATTATTAAAAAATAATTCAACCTAAAGGTCATTTATATGCCACAAAAGCTTCTACAGTTTTTAATATTGTTTTTGTTAGGTACAACGATTGCAAAGTCTCAACCTGTAATAACAGCAGCAGGAGTTAATCCGCAGTTTGGCGACAACTCTTTTTATAACTATGTAATTTCAAGTATTTCAAACCCAGATGCAGGTGGCCCCCAAGCTAATTGGGATTATAGCAATCTCCCCCTCGTTTTATTTAGCGATACCATTCGTTTTACGTTAACTACTGGAATGCCTTATTCCAATATTTTTCCCTATTCTAATATAGTTGGAGTTAGCCTCAATAACACTTACTATCAATATCTCGAAACCAACAACGATAAAATTTCTATAAGCGGCATCTATTCTAACTATAGTGGCAGCCCGATTACGGTTAGTTACACTCCTTCCCTTCCTTTAATGAAATTTCCTATGTTTTATGGCAAAACCTATACAGATACTATCCTAGAAACAGATGACGCGGTATTGTATGATACCATTTTTTGTACCTCTAGTGTAGATGGATTTGGCACATTGAAGTTACCCAATGCCACCTATACCGATGTGCTTCGTTTGAAACAAACAGAAATGATTGCCCCCATAGATAGCCTTACTCCAATTAGTTTTAGCACCAAGTACCTGTTTATAAAAAATGGCATACATGGGCAACTCTTAGAATTAGACAGTACAGATGGGACTGGCTGGCAGGCAGGATACCTTTCTGATTTTATTCTACCCATAGAAATTACCTCTTTTAAAGCTACCTGGCAAAATAAAATGCCCTTCTTGCAATGGACAGCCCTTAATACCCAAAACACGCAAGCATTTAATGTGCAGCGTAGTGTTGATGGTATTAACTTTAGCACAATTGCTCAAGTAAATGCAAATGCAGGGGCTTCGTATAATTATCAGGATCCCAATGCTCCCAACAATACGGTATACTATCGGTTGCAACACATTGGTAAAGATGGACAAACGTTTTACAGTACTACCGTACAGTTAACGGGAAGCAGTAAACAGTACGTTGTTTTCCCCAATCCGGCAAAAGAAGCGGTACAGGTAGCTATCCCTTCGGGAAATCCTGTACAATTGTATGTTTATAGTGAAGCAGGCAAATTAATCTACCATAATATAAACTATACAACCACTACTCTTATTGCTACATCTGCCTGGAGTAAAGGCAATTATGTACTAAGGATAAAAGACAGCGATGGTTGGAAAACAATTCAATTCGAAAAGCAGTAAAAAAAGTGTGAATTGGGTGACTAAAACTAAAAGAGCTTAAAACAATTAGAATTCTTTGCAAATTCATTCATTGGATATTAACACGAGAATTAAAAATTGCCAGGGTCTGGTATTTTGGGAAGCATGCTATTTTACATAACCGACAATTATTGATTTATTCGCAGCATTGTGCAAAAGGTTATGATTGTTACCGAAAATGCTTTAGCTATTATTGCATCAGAATGTTTGAGTTATGAAAATGATTGCTCCTTATTCTTCTATTTATAAATACTTGCTAGATCTTCTTTTGCTAGCATCTTCTATCCATACTCCTCCATGACTTTATGAACTAATAGGTTAGAAAATTCCGTTTTATGGGGTTTTCGCCCAAAATGATGTCTGATACATCCGTGTTTATGTCTGATACACGCCTGTTTATATCCGATACATCCGTGTTCATGTATGATACACGTGTGTTTATGTTCGATACAAGCGTGTTCATGTATGATACGGCTGTGTTTATATCCGATACATACTTGTATATGTCTGATACGGCCGTGTTCTTATCTGATACAAGCGTGTTTATATCTGATACATCAAAGATTTTATTTGCAAATAATCATTTTTAATTAAAAAAACATTTAGTATGAACACTCGTCAAAACGTTGAGTATTCAGTTTTTCAACAAGTATTGTTATTCTTGGCAGCTTATACCAGCGCATTTGCTGGCAACACACAGTTGCTTGATGCCATCGGGAACTTCAAAGGATTTGTGACTGCTATCGACAACGTCTCTAGCAAGAAACAACCAAAGGCTAGTAAGCCTAAAACAAAAATGAAAACCGACACAAGGAAAAGTGTGGTGAGTAAGATAGAAGCTGCATGCTTGTTGGGATTGGAATGGGCAAAGTCAACGAAAAATGAGCAATTGATAAAGGATTTTACCATTACCGATAGTAGTTTTAGGGGTAAAATAAATGCGATGCTGATATTAGCAAATTACACTTATGGCGTGCTGAACACTAATAAAGTTGCCCTTATTGCTGCGACATCTATTACAGCGGCACAGCTAACAGCTATTAACACAGAGATAGCCTTATTGCAAACTTTACAGAAAGCACCTGCTGCGGCGCGTAGCGCTCAAAAGACTATTACTGCCCTGTATAAACCAGCATTTTTAGATGCAACTGCTGGAAAGGAAACACTGATAAACCTAATAAGGGGGGCATATACAATTGGCCCCAATGCAAATCTGCAACTGGTGACTGACCTTGATAATGCACTTATATTTGGTGGTAATGTGCAGCATACCATTTTGAAAGTTACTTTCTTGACTGCTGGAACAACTGTTCGGATGGAGGGTGCAATGTTAACGATAACAGAACTGATGCGAGTTGGGGTGAGTAATATAATGGGGGTCGGGCAGATAGCGGAGTTTAAGCCAGGAATATATCATGTGACATTCTCGGCATTGGATCATATTTCTCAAACACAAATAATTACTATTGGTGCGGGTGAAAAATTGACTATGACAGTGGAATTGGTGGGGGCATAGGAAGTTATAAGTTGTAAGTCATAAGTTTAAGTTAAGCAAAGAGGTTAAAAGTTGGAGGTTGTGAGACTGAAGACTTTTGACCTTTTTGGAATGTTTCGTAATTTACTCGGGTGTAGCTTTTAGTTAAATTGACGTGGACTTGTTTAGGGAGGACATTCTTTGAAATGACGCGTAAAAGGTTTTAGTTAGTTAAAATAAGAGTTGATTATTGTCTTTTTTGGGGATGATAACAGCCTTGAAAGGGGAATTGAAAGAAGGTGTAGTAGCCTAAATATTTAATTGATGGATAGTTTTGAGAATATATATAAAAAAAAGTCCCAACTGCTTAGATCAGTTGGGACTTATTTTAACTTAGCTATTTTAAGTACCTATTTGTGATTACCTAGGTTTTTGGTAAACCAATGTGTCATAAATAAGTTGATCAGGTCTGCCATTTTGTTGCATAATATAAGCTGCATAAATAGTACCTGTAGTTGCATCATATCTACTATCTGTCACTGCAGGATTCAACTTAAATTTCCTCCCTCTACCATCATCAGGTGTAAGATTAGATACATCTGTTAATTTATCAGTTGCTAAATCGAAAGTATATTGTGGTTTAGTTGCACCGAAACTTGTTGCACCTAACCCTGCTGTAAAGCCTATTTGACCGTAATCACCACCAAGATCATAGTCTTTTAAAACCGTATTAGGACCACTAGTTACAATACCTACATTACTACCCCATGCATGAGACATGCCATCACTAATAATACCATAAGCTCCCCAACCACTTAATTGAAAAACATCGCTAAATATACCATCATACCTATTCTTGATTGCAACCTTGTATTGAACAGAAGTTCTTGTATCGCTTATAGCTGAACCTGTTGGGACACTAACTATTTTATAAGACAGCATATACTGTGCAAATAAATTTACTTTGGAGCTAGTAATATTTAGCGTAAGGTATCCAAATTTTTGACCAGCAGGTATAACAACGGTTAATGGTACGCTAGAGTTATAAACCGAATCTGGCAAGAATTGAAAATTAGTAGCACCTGTAGTATCAGTTGCATTATAAGCTGAAATAGCAGCGGTATCTTTTGCCAAAGTAACAGTTACATCACTTGAAAATGTACCAGTAGTTGAATTCAAATAGACAGGTATTTTCAAAATTTGAGGAGTAGAAGAAATGCCGTAGGCAACCGAATAAACTCTATCAGCGGCACCCAAGGCAGGATTTTCACTTGGCGCGATTTCAAATAACTTGTATCCGGGTATATCCCCTAAGTTTACAGAATTCAAACTCTTTAAGCATGAGGACAACCCAAATACCGCAACAAGAGCAAGTAGAAATAAATATATATTTTTCATGTTTGTCATTTTTATTAATTAAAATATTTTATTTAACCCAGAATATTTTACTATACAAAGTAATGTTATCCTTTTTAGCATTGTCTGGATTGGTATTGATCTCTGATTGAGGATACAATAATCTAGAAGGTATTGGTCCTACGTTGGCAGCCTTTGAACCTGGAACGTCTGCGGGTATTTTTGTTCTTCTATAATCTGCATACACTTCCAAGGGATTAATGGCATTAATAGATGCCCATTTCTGAGTAAGAATAGTTGTTAAAGGCGTAGGAGTAGCATCTATATTTACTAAATTATTAGATTGTGAATAATAAGAAGTAGCTAAAGAATCTACCAAACCACAATAAGCAAAAGACTCATGAAGTGCAGACTTATATAATGCTTTATAATCTCCAGTAATTATTCCTCTTTGCGCAGCTTCTGCTTGTAAAAATAAACTTTCGAAAGAAGTTAATATGGGTGCAGACTGTGATGGCGAATTTATAATACCGATTGGCTGAGTACTAGAAACTAAGCCAATTCCAGATACTACATTGTTTGGAGATCCTTGAACACCAAAATCATTTCCTGCAAATTTTCCAGTTGCATAAGGTGCATAAAAGAATCCAATTCTAGGATCATTTGTGCTAGTGTAGAAATTTACTCCATAGGTATTAGCACGATAAAATCCATAATTGGTAGCTTGGTTTCCTGCTGCTGAGAATCCATAATCGGAATAAAAAGGATTCAAATTTGCATCGGAAGAGCCAGAATAGCCTGGATTAGACAACGCACCCTCACCTGCTCCTAAAAATCCATTGGCATCTTTAGTTACTAAGTTTAATTCAGACGCATAATAACTTGGTTTAGATACATCTGCAAACCGAACTAGCAATCTTAACTCTAAAGTATTAATAAATTTCAACCATTTAGTTTGATTTCCAGCAAATATAATATCAGATGAAGAGGTTGGCGCTGCTGTAGCCCCATTCCAAGAAGAGATTAATGTTCTTGCAGAGTCTAATTGTTTGAATAAGCTTGCATAAATTGTTGCAGCATCATCGTAAGCAGGTCTCGGATAAGCTGAAATTTGAAGTGCCTGACTGTAAGGTACATTACCATACAAATCAACTAAATTATGATAACAATATACTTTCATTGTTTTAGCAATGCCTGCATAAAAATTATCACTACTAGCAGTTGCCGCCTTTTCAACATAATTTAAATTATTAATGGCATAATAAAAATTACTCCAAACTTCCTGATGGTATGAATTACTAAACTTGTATGTAACTTCTGTAATATTAGGTGCATATCCACCACTTACTGCCCATATACCCATCCAGTATTTAGAAAAATCTAGTCCATCAGTAACATTAGAAGCTACAGAACCGAGTGCTGCTGGTAAAACCAATTGGTAACTAGCTGAGGTTGGCTGATTTGGGTTCGTATTTACATCGAAGTAACTCTTACTGCAAGAAGTTGCCCCGAGAATAAATAAAAACGAAACAGCGATATAACTTATTCTTTTCATTTTCTTTGTTTTAAATATTTTATAATTAAAAGTTAACTGCTAAATTGAAACCCCAGAAACGAGTTGGCGGAGTTTGGTTAGCAGTAGTATAACCTGCGTCGTTGAATGAAAAACCATACGGATTGGTTGCATTATCATTAAACTCAGGGTCTGTCCAGATGTTATCTTTAGGCCTGAAGGTTAACAAGTTTCTACCAAAAATACTAACAGTAGCACTTTTTAAAATCTTTGATTTAGCCAAAATCTTGTCTGATATTTTGTAACTCAAAGAAACTTCTCTTAACTTCCAGAAAGAAGCACTTGTTACATAAGGTGTACCAATTCTATTGATGTTACCAGACCAGAAATTGTAAACATTGCTGATTGTTCTGGTTTTGTTAGAAACATATTTACCTGTTCCATCATCGTAAACAGAGTTAGGGAAAACAAATTTCTCTCTGTTACCATAAGTAGAATGTGCTGAAATACCAGAGAAATCCAAATCCTGACCAATTGAATTAAAGATTAATCCACCACCTCTGTAATCAACAATTGCCAAGAAAGTAAAACCTTTGTATGACAGTGAGGTATTGAATCCTAATCTGTAAGGATTAAAGGCAGAACCAACATTTACTAATGTTGAGGCACGAGAAGGGTCACCATTTGCATCTACAATTACTTTTCCTGAAGGGTCTCTATTCCAATCATAAACTTTTAAACTAGGAAATGCTTTACCAACAATTGCATAAGAAACATTACCTAAAGCTACATCAGCTCCACCTGGAAGTGAAACTACTTTATTCTCTATGTAGTTAAAATTAACTCCAAGGTCCCATCTTAGACCAGATTTCGTATTTAATAATGGGGTAAATTTCAAATCTGTCTCTATACCTATATTCTGAGTTTCACCCTCATTGATTAAGGTAGTGTTATACCCTGTTGCCCATGAAACTTGAGAAGAAAGTGTTTGATTAGTTGTGTTTTCTTTATAAACAGCAGCAGTTAAGTTGATTCGATTTTTTAAGAAGCCAAGTTCAACTCCTAATTCACTTTCAGTTGTTCTTTCATCCTTAATATTAGAGTTATTATTTGTTGTACTAAGTGCGAAACCAGAAGTATTTCCATAAGGAAATCCAGCAGCAGCAGAAAATGTGTTTTGTGTCAGATAAGCACCATAAGGTGAATTATAATCCAAGTTTATCTGACCAGTAACGCCATGAGAGATTCTAACTTTTGCAAAGTTCATTATACTGTTGCTGAATAGATTTGGCATAGCGTCTGAAAGCACAAAAGATACATCACCTCCACCATAACCAAAGTCGTTGTTAACAGTAGAATATTTTGAATGACGATAAGAACCATGTGCAAATAAATATCCTTTATAACCAACTGTTGCATCAGCAAAAAGGCCTTGAGAGTTTCTTTGAAAATCATTTTCAAAAGCAGTAGGAGTTCCTACTCTAGTATTGATATTGTAAAAATTATTAAAGTTCAATGCGCTAGCACCAATCCCTAAGAACTTGAGATAGTCTGATTGGAAGCTTTGACCTAAAATTAATTTTGTTGAAAATACATCAAACTTCTTGTGCAATGAAACTAAGAAGTCACCTGTAAGTTTAGAAGTGAAAACATTTCCTTCATTCATTGAAGCATTAGTATGCTTTACACCTGAAGCCAAATTAGAAACTCCATAAGGGTCAGATATTTCATAAGCAGAATATTGAACCCCATTTATAGTAGATTTATACAAATTTTCATGACTTGTATAACCTATTCTATAGCTAGCATCTATCCAATCATTCACTTTAAGAGAAGCATTTACATTTCCTACTAAATATTCATCCCTATCTAAAATTCTTGAATTGTTTATCTGCCACCAAGGGTTTGGATAATAAGCATTGAAATAGTTATTAACATTACCAAATGAATTTAGATCAGAAGTGTTTTGAAAGTTTCTTAGATCTATATGAGCCGGGGTATTAAGCACAGCAAAATATAATGGACGACTTTGGAAGAATCCTGGTCCTGCAATATTTGCATAGCTTTGGGTATAAGCGGCAGTATATTCTAACTTAAATTTACCAAAATCTCTGAATCCATTGATAGAAGCATTATTCTTTTTGAAAACATCATTAGGAACAATCCCTTCAGTGTACACATTTTGAATACCTACATATACAGAACTCTTCTCGTCACCCCCAGAGAAAGAGACATTATTTTGGGTAGTAAAACCTTTGTTCCAGAAATTTCTTTTAGCATCCTTTAAACCTGTGTATTTAACCATCAATGTGGAATCATAATAAGAACCATCAGCTCTATACATACGTTTTGGTGTACCTAATGCAACCATGCTTCCATCATATTTAGGTCCAAAGCTTTGGTTTTCGAAAGGAACGTATTTAGTTTTTCCTGTTAATGCATCAATATATTGACCACCTTCACCACCATAGGAACCATAGTCATATTGTAAATCAGGCATAATTGAAACTCTTTCAAACTGAATGTTTGAAGAATATTTTACAAAAAGTTTTCCTTTAGTGTCTCTCTTTGAGGTAACAACCAATACACCATTAGACCCCTCAGAACCATACAATACAGCACCTTCTGACCCTTTGATGATAGTAATATTATCAATATCATCTGGGTTTAGTGAAGCCAAATATGCGTTTGGCACAATTGCACCATCAACAACTAATAAAGCCTGGTTGTTACCAGTAATAGATCTGTTACCTCTTAGGTTTATCTTAACGTCTGGATTTACACCATTATTTGTTGTTTGAATCTGTAAACCAGAAACTTTACCAGTAAGTCCATTTATTGCATTAGTGGAGTGAGCAGCGGTCAATTCCTCAGCACTCACTTTTTGGGTAGAATATCCAATTTCTTTAGATTGGCGTTTGATACCATAGGCAGTTACGACAACTTCTGATAAATTTTCGATACTTTTAGTACTCAAAACAATTTTTACACTTCCAGTTGAAGCACTAATCCTTGAAGTAGCATCATCATAGCCTATAGATGAAACAACTAAAACATCTCCAGCCTTAGCTGAAATTGTAAAAGAGCCGTCGGAATTGGCAGCAGTTCCGCCTTGTTTCCCTTTTACTTTTACAGAGGCTCCCTCAATGGGCTTGCCTTCTTTGTCAATAACTTTCCCTGAGATGGGCTTTGTTTGCGCAATGGCTGCTGCAAATAAGCCCACAACCATCACCATAAAAAGTACGATTTTCTTCATATTCATTTTATTTAGGTTGGCAAAGTAGTACAAAAGATTTAATTGTTAAAATAATATTAATTAAATGTTAGCTTTTTCATGCAAATTTTAACATCTAGCCTAACAAAACCACAAAATTCTTCTCTTTTTTTAATGAATTTGCAGTCGTCTTTATAAATTATAGATTTATAGATGTAAAAAATAAAGCAATTTTTGGGGATATTCTTCTTGCAATTTACAGTTATACAAACACATGTTGGTGATATTGCAATTGTTTAGACCTTTCTGTATGAAAAAAGAGTTTATACATTCGAACTTAATGTACAAAACACTAAGTTATAAAACGCAAATAAGGATATAAAACAGTCAAATGGGTTGCAGGGACATGGTCCTATTACAGGAGTGATTTATTCTTGCCACGAAATAAAGATGGAAAAGATTAAACTGATACACCACTAAGGCAATATTATTATCATTTTCTGTTATCACCCCACCACCACCCGTTACTGCGAATGGTTCATATTGCGCACCAGAAATAAAATGGGAATGACGTGAACTTGTAGAGACGGATGATCATTCGTCTTATTTGCGAAGCAAATTAATCAATTGAATAATCAATTTAAGACGGATGATCATCCGTCTCTACAGCTAATGGGATGCAAACATTCCACGTCATTGTAACCTTAGGAGATATCTCTCCGAAACAAGTCATTGCAAATAGGAATGACTTGTTATTTGTTCAAACGACCCAAACACAGTGAACATCATGTCGACGATAGGAGACATCTCACTGAATATTGGGCACGTCCTTGTAAGGCACGAAGCCGCCTTTTCAAAATAAAACCTTTCTAAAAAAAATGAATGGACGGTGTACCAAAATGAACGATCGGTACACACATTGCCCGACGACGGTGCACAAAAATGAATCGCCGGTGTACCACACATGGATGGACGGTGCATAAAAATGAATCGATGGTGCACCATACATGGATGGACGGTGTACCAAAATGAACCATCGGTACACACATTGCCCGACGACGGTGTAACAAAATGAATCAACGGTGTACCTTACATGGATGGTCGGTGTACCAAAATGAACCATCGGTACACACCTTGCCCGACGACGGTGTGCAAAAATGAATCGACGGTGCACCATACATGGATGATCGGTGTACCAAAATGAACCATCGGTACACACCTTGCCCGACGACGGTGTAACAAAATGAATCAACGGTGCACCATACATGGATGGTCGGTACACCATACATGTATTGTCGGTGTACCAAAATGAACCATCGGTACTCACCTTGCCCAACGACGATGTAACAAAATGAATCAACGGACAGAGGGGCTTCTTAACACTTCCCATTTTTTTGGCACATTGGAGGAGAAATATGAAATGAAACATAGGTTTTTAGAAAACTATTCTCTAAACCATTGAATAAAACTAACTTTGAAAGCTACTTATCTAATTGTGCGTTATGAAAAAGGTACTTTATATCGGGTTAATTGCTGGTGCAATACTTTTTGTTGTGAGCTATGGTGGATTATTTTTAGCTGTTAAATACTTACCCCAACTATTTATAGATGCTTATGCAAACAATCCACTCATAAACTCAGATGGTATAAAAGATATCCTTTTTTTCTCACACGCTTTTATTCTAAGCCTTGCTTTATCGTGGTTTTGGGAACGTTTTAAAAGCTTACTAAAAGGAAATTTCATGTTGCGTGCATTAGAATTTGGTGTGGTGTATGCTGTTGTTGGCTTACTGCCCATCATGTGGATTACTTATAGCGCAATGGATGTAACCTTTACAATGGTTTTTAGTTGGCTGTTGTATGGATTATTTCAGGCTACAGTGGCTGGTATTGTGTTTGCAAAACTAAACCCGTAAAATTCCCAAGTTAATAATCAATATTAGTCAACTGCTTTTAAGTCTAAACTAAACTCTACCTCTAGCTTGTCATTTGCTCGTATAATCCCACCCAATTTTCGGGGAGGTGTAATGTTAAAGTCGGAGAAGTTAACACTTCTGTCACCTATCAGATGAATAACCTTGGCATTATCCATCGAAAAGCGATAACTCACTTCATACCTTTTTGTAACCCCAGACAGTTCGATATTCACCCACCCTTTTATGGGTTCGGGCACATACTTTAGTTCGGGCATCTTGTTTAGAGATAAGAAATTTATATGCATGGTAGGATACTCTTTAGCTTTAAGCGTTTTTCTCAAATCAAGCGTCATCATTGGATTGTGACAATCAAAGCCATAAATATCTAGGTTTATTTTTCCATTCATATTGATAGTCGCATCCTTGTTTAAGGTACCAGTTAGGGTATCAATCGGTGCATTATCTGCTACTAAACAACTAAATGTATTGATGTTGGTACTGCCATTTACCCTTAATGTACCTCCCTTTAGAATTAACCATTTTATTTTGATAATCGCATTGCTATTATCCCAAGATAAAATAGTTATTCCAAAAACAAGTACCACCAGGCTATATATAATCCCTTTTAATGACATAACTCGGTATAAAAATATACTAAACTATTGGTTTAGTCTTCAATTGGTAGAGGTCTATTAATAATTTATCCAACTAAAGCATATTACGATGCCTCTAACTACGTACATATTTCTTGTTTTCTAAGAAGTTGTTATATTATAGTAAGTTCCCTTATAAAAAACAGCCAGAATGAAATACATCATCCTGGCTGCCCAACAAAAAATGAAAAAAGACCCCAACTTAAAAGCCAACAACGGCTTCTACCACATATCCATCAAACTTACCTGTAGAGCGATAATCTGCTGAAGGGAAGCTATTATAAACCTGATTTACATATTCTGCTTTTAATAACACGTTTTTAGTCAAGAACCAACCACCTGCCAATGCAATTCTATTTACCTGAACATCTCCTGTGTAGGTAATTGCTCCTGCGCCTGTGCCACCTTTACTATTTGCCAAATGGGCAGATACTGTGTTGTAACGTGCACCCAAGAAAAGGTTTTCGGTTGCGCCAAATCTATAAATAGCATCTACAGCATATTGCTTAGCACTCCTTGTTGAAGTTTCTGCTGCTGTGCGACCTGAGGCAGTTTCAGCTGTACCAAATAGCTCAAAGCCCCCTGTCTTTAAAAATGCATTGAACATTAAGGCATTAATTTTTTTACTAAAGCCTGGGTTGAAACGACCAGAAAATGCCAATGGGGTTCCTGCACCAGTTGTACTACTTGGATTAGCAGAATTTTCCTCCATCACAAATTGATAGTTAGAACCTGTTCTGTCTCCGCCAAAGAGGGTATTACCACCACAACTTTGGTTTCCATAATAAGAAGCACTCAAACGCAAGCGAACATTATCAGCTACTTTTCTATCAAAACCAGCTTTCAATAAAATGGTAGGAGATTTATGTAAGTCGCCATCAGGATTGCTTGCAGCATAAAGAGAATCTATATTTCCCTTTATCATCCCATTTGTTAATCCAAACATTCCGAATAAGCCATTTTTCTTGAAATAAACTTCACCTCCAATCTCGGTTGCAAATTCATCCATTACATTTCCTTCCATGAAAGGATTGTATAATGCTTGTCCACCATCAGACCTGCGGTAATGTTCATCGCCATAATCCACTTCGAAGTGTCCAATTTTGATAGTAGTAATCTTCATCAAATCACCCCAGAATTGTCCTTTGAAAGGAAGTTTATCAAACTGAATGTAGCCACCTTTTACCCAAGTTTCGTTGTGGTGTTTTGCTGAGAGATAAGAAGTCACATTCAAACGGATTCCATCTGCCAGCTGAACATCCATAAATAAGTTGGCCTGTGCAGTTTGGAAGCCTGCAGTAATTACTTTCAACTTGTTACCAGGTGTAGAAACTCCGCCAGAGAAAGAACCTACATCGCTCTTAAGTGCGCCAGGGTTTTCATCTTTTAAATTTTGGAATTGTTGGGTGAATCCAGCACCCCACCTTACTTTCAATCCATCAAACTTCACCGAATCAGCTTTTGAATCTTCAAAAACATTAATACCTGTTTGATCATAAGCCCTGAGGCTACCAATTTTTGGTTGTTGTTGTGCCATCATTGTCATTGGCACGATGCCTAGCACGATTAAAATACAAATCCTGCTTACATTGTTCATTGTCTTTTTCATATACTTTATTTTTATTGTTAAAAAAAAGGAATCACTTTCTCAGCGTTACATCAAATTTGAGTACTATATCGTTTCCGGTTTTGATAGTACCGATCATAAAAGAAGGTGGTTCCATACTAAACTCTTTCATACTAATATTTTTCTTTCCGCTTACGCTAATGCTCTTATCGGCGTTTACTTTATACGTTGCAACAATGTCTGCGTCACGAGTGGCGCCAGCAATTGTTAGTTTGCCAGAACATTTAATAGTATTATTTCCTACAAGGGTTGCAGATGCCAGTTTGTAAGAAATGGTGGGTGCCTTATCTGTTTTTAAGGCTTTATAAGCGTTCTTATCCATTCCAGAATGTTCACTTTTCAGTGCCTCTGCAGGTATAATTACGGATAATGAAGTAAGTGCAGTTACATCGCCACCTGCATTAAAGCTAAATAAAGCAACACATTCTCCCTTTGCAGCTTTCATATCCCAATCATGAAGGGTTGAAGTGCCACTTACCAGTAAATTCAAATCATCTTTTGTACTATACTTTATTTGTGCCTTTGTAACAGCAGCAATCATCAACAATAAAACCGTCATCATCATGATGCTGATTTTTTCCCTAAAATTCATACGCTTTTTCATGCCCTTGTATTTAAAATGTAATTAAAATGTTGTTATATCATCCTGAAATCGAGTGCAAATTAATCAGCGTACTATGGGGTAAAAGTGATGATTGTCACTCTTTAATATGATTATTGACAATAATACGTTTTATAGGTAATGTCAATGTTCGTTTAAATAATTAAACAAAGGCGCCTACTTATCATTCAATGGCACTTTTATACCTACTATTTGTGGCTAATATTTAGTGTAAATTGTGGTTAAGAAGAAATTTATAGTAGAAATTATTTATGAGATTATACTAAAACAAATTATATCATGTTTATGGATAGCTATTGTAAATATCATATTATTTGCGGCATCATCCTTATTTTATAGTTTATTAGCTTAGTAGTAGGGTATAAAAAAAGGCAGGTATCCCATAAAGAAATACCTGCCTTTTACGATAAAATAAAATCTAAACTACTACAACAAAGTTGCTTCTGTAGTGATAGTAGTGTTATACAACTTGCTAATAGGGCAATTTGCTTCTGCATCCTTAACACTTGCTTCAAAAGTAGCTGCATCGATACCCGGTATAGTTGCTTTTACTATCAAATGAGACAAAGTGATAGCACCATTATCCAGAGTAATCTCGCACTTAGTTTCGATACTTTCAGGTGTAAAACCAGCTGCACCCAATACAAAACTTAGTTTCATAGTAAAGCATCCTGCATGTGCTGCTGCAACCAATTCCTCAGGATTTGTACCTACGCCTTCTGCAAAGCGAGAGTTAAATGAATATTGTGTCTGGTTCAATGTCGTACTTTGAGTAGTTAAATGGCCACTACCTTCTTTACCCGAACCATTCCATACTGCTGTTGCGTTACGTATCATGTCTTTTATTTTTTTAGTTAATTAATTGTTCGCAAAGTAAGTATTCTTTCTGCGGCTATCTTTGACAAATTATCAAAAAAGGTTTGTGAATTTAGAAACATTAACACTTGAACTTCTTAACGGAATAAAAGCAACCACCTGGCAAGAGTTTATTGCGGTTTGTTTTGGCATTATCAGCGTATTGTATTCCAGAAAGGAGAATATCCTTGTTTATCCCACCGGGATCATTAGCACCATATTATATACTTGGTTCTGTTTTGGTTGGTGGAATCTCTATGCTGAGGGGAGCCTGAATTTTTATTATACCATCATGAGTATCTATGGCTGGTATGCATGGACCAAAAACAAAGATGGTGACGTTTTACCAATGACCTTCAATAATAAAAGGGACTGGTTTATCTGTTCCATTTTCTTTGTAGTATCTTGGGTGATTCTATATGTTGTACTGATTAACTACACAAAAAGTACTGTTCCATTCGGCGATTCTTTTGCCTCCGCAACTGCCTATACGGGCATGTGGCAGATGGCACGTAAGAAAGTAGAGAATTGGATGTGGTGGGTATTTACAAACATTGTTTCTATACCGTTGTATTTTTATAAAGGAGCTGTATTTACTAGTTTTCAATATGTTGTCTTTACCGTATTAGCTGTAATGGGATGGATTGAATGGAAAAAGAAAATGGCAGCAATGGATAATTCGTCTACATCACCATCACATAAACTAATGATTAGCGATTAACAATCAATATGCACAAAAAATTAAAAAAGATAGTCATCATTGGTCCTGAATCTACCGGAAAGAGTACTCTCACAAAACTTTTGGCGCAACATTATCAAACAGAATGGTGCGAAGAGTATGCCCGTAAATACCTATTAACTCACGGCACTGCTTATTCTTTTGATGATTTATTGACGATTGCAAAGGGGCAGGTGGCTTTGGAGGAAAGTTATCAGTTAAGACTGAACAGTAAACAATCAGATGACCAAGACCTTTCTTTACTTGCCAACAACTCACAACTCACAAATCACGAATCACAACTTCTATTCATAGATACCGATATGTATGTGATGAAAGTTTGGTGTGAGTATGTTTTTGGTGCATGTCATCCATATATAGCAGAACAGATTTCGGTAAGAAAGTACGACCTATATCTTTTATGTAATATTGATTTACCTTGGGTACGCGATGAGTTACGGGAATATCCCGAGGAAGGACCTCGTAAGGAATTGTATGCAATCTATAAGGAAATCTTGCAAAATCAGTCCGTTCCTTGGGTAGATATTAGTGGAAACTATGAAGAACGTTTGCAAAAAGCAATTGATGCGGTAGAATCTGTTCTGTAATAGTGTTTTTGTTGTAATAAAAAAGCCCAAGCAAATGCTGTGGGCTTTTTTATTATATAAATTATTCCTTCTTTTCTTAATTCTCTAAGGGTGTATTCTTTCTCGATGTAAGCTTCTCCACCACAGATTCAAGCCTTCTTTGTTTTGTTTCTCCTTTTTTTGAATCTTCAATGTAAGAAACATACTCATTTTGATGAGCTACAGAAAGAGTAGTGAAAAAATCTCTAGCTTCTTTGTGCTTCTTAAACATCTTTTCTAATTCTGCAGGAGGAACAACCAGATTTTTTTCAAATTCAACTGATGCTGTTACAGTAGAAACTTCAATTACCTCTACAGATGAAACGCTAGATCCATTTTTTACAGGCAACGGAAGTGCCGCTACTTCTGTTTTCTTAAATCGGATTGCATTCCAAACGTTATCTATGGATACTTGATTAATGTTTTCGAAGCCACTTTGTATCAACAAGTCCCAACTGCATTGCCTGTTAAGGTCACTGACAATTTTGCTTGTTTGTTTTGGATATGCGATCCAAACTTTACTGTTTGAGTGCAATGCGGAGAAAACTTCCCTTAAAATGTTATTAAGTTGGTTTTGATTGACTGCAAATATTAGTGCAAAATCAATTTTTCTAGATTTGAGGAGAGGGGTTACGTTTTTAGCGTAAGACAACTTAACAAATTGTTTTTCAATTGATGATGGAAGCCCTTGTATCAATAAGGATCTTTCATCTTTTAATTCTAAATCTTCAAATAAACTAGTAGACATGCCTAAAAATTTGTATTAGGTGATGTAAATGAGGATTGCAAAGATAAATGATGTTATGCTAATAAATTGAATAAATAAAAAAGATGCAATTTTTAACAACAAATTTGGCTAAGATAAAAGCATATTTAATATTCCTATATATTAGTTGGGTTATTTGTCTTCTGCGTTCCTTCTTTGTTTTCTTCGATCCCGGTATTTAAGTATGGGCACTCTGCTTTCGGTTCCATTTAAGATGCGAGTAATGTTTTTTTGGTGCGTCATTACGATCATTAATGCGACCAAAACAGCAAATATTCTGTATAATCTTTCATGTTCATTAAAAATAAATAAGATGAAAACCATAAAAGAAATTCCTGCCAGTATGGAACTAAGAGAAACAAAACGTGTGAGATATAAAACCAATAAGAAAACGCCTACACAACAAATTGCTACCAAAGGCTGAATGGCAACTGCCATCCCAAACAGGGTTGCAACGCCTTTGCCCCCCTTAAAATCTGCCCATATTGGAAATATGTGACCAGCAACAGCGGCAAGACCAAGCCCAATCATAAAATTGGTTCTTTCTAATTCATGCGTAAAATAAAAAGGTAAGAAAATATAAAGAGAGGTGCCAATGACCCCTTTCACCATATCAGCAATCATTACAAAAGTGCCCCATTTTTTTCCAAGAATCCTGTATGTGTTTGTAGCGCCTGCATTGCCACTTCCATAATCCCGGATATCTATTTCGAAGAAGTATCTGCTTACCCAAACAGAGGTTGGAATAGAGCCAATTAAATAAGATAAAATTATTAGAAAAATCTCCCTCATTGTACAATAATAGTTAGTAGTGTTGTCACAAATATATCGAAAAAATTAAATTCAATACAAAACCTTCCTTCAATTTTATGCTGGCATTAGGAATTGTAGTGCAATCCAATTGCTTTTTGTAATAGTTTTCAGGTGCGTCCATCTTTTTAAAGTAGTGGCAGTAAGTATATCTTTTTCATCTTCAATAAGTAACCCGCTTAGCAATATTTGTCCGTTAGGGACCAAATCATTGGTTAGGGCATCTAGGTTTGCAAGTATTATGTTCTTATTGATATTGGCCAATACTATGTCGAATTTTTTTGCAGTGAAAGCTGTGTCTGCTTTGTAAATATTTATTTGTTTACAATCATTACTAGCAATATTTTCAATTGAATTTTCAATACACCAATCGTCATAGTCTACAGCATCAATTTGTATGCCTCCTAGCTTTTCTGCAAGTATTGCCAAGATACCGGTGCCTGAACCAAAGTCGAGAACTGTTTTATTATTAAAGTCCATATCACGCATCAATTGCATCATCATATAAGTTGTTGCATGGTGCCCTGTGCCAAAACTCATCTTGGGAGTAATAATGATTTCGTGTGTAACATTTGTGAGGGGCGCATGAAAAGATGCTCTTACGCCAACAAAATCTTCCACAGCCATTGGGCTAAAGTTGCTTTCCCATACTTCATTCCAGTTTTGCTGTGGCAAACTAGCAGTGGTATAGTTAAGGCCATGCCCTGCAATTAATATTTTAAGTGCGTCATCATCAAAAGTATTTTCGGAAGAAAACGCCTTGAGGGCTGTATCTGTTTCTTCAAATCCATCGAAACCAATAGCAGAGAGTTCGGCTATCAAAAGGTCTTTCAAAACGGCATCTGTGGTATCAATCGTAATCTCTGTATAATTCATTTTCTTGTTTGTAAGTGGCGGCAAAGCTACCAAAGTAGTTTAAAAGTTATGAATTATATGTTTTGTAACAAATACAACTTGTAAAATTGCTTTAAAGTACGAACCATTACAATAGTTTAACCATACTTTTGTAAAGAAACAAACAATCGTTCGTTTTAATAGTTAATTAATATAAATTTATACATCATGAAAAAGAGAAACATTATTCTGGCAGTTGCAATGGCATTGTTCGCTTTTGCAGTAAAAGCCCAATCGGTTAAAACTGAAAACATAAAAGTATATGGTAACTGTGCACAATGCCGTAGTCATATTCAAAAAGCAGCTTCGGCAGCTGGAGCAACACTAGCAAAATGGAATGTAGATACAAAAGTACTAACCGTGACTTTTGACGCTACTAAAACAGATTCAAAAAAGATTCAGTCAAAAATTGCAGAAGCAGGGTATGATACCCAAGATGCAACGGCTTCAGATGCAGCTTACAATAAACTAGATGAATGTTGCCAATACGATAGGAAGAAAAAAGGATAAAAAAGTTTTAATTAGGTGATATGAAAGCCCTTGAAGTATTTATTTCAAGGTTTTTATATTTCTATGATTAATCTTCTAAACCCAAATTTCATACTTCTTACTTCATATTTCAGAACTTCCATAGATTTGCCATCTTCCATTTTTTTAAATACTGTTCAATATGAAAAAAATATTAATTCCACTTGCAGTTGCCATTGTCTCTACTGGGGCAGCACAAAATAAGATGACACCTGAGTTACTTTGGAAACTTGGAAGAGTTGCAGGACTTGGAATTTCCAAAGACAAACAATATGTAATTTATGCAGTTAATCAACCTGATGTTCAGGGAAACACTTCTAATAGCAAATATTATAAAATTCCTATTACCGGTGGCAAAGCAGTGGAATTGGATGATGCAGTAGATAGTATTTTAGCGAATAATAAGATTTCTCCTGATGGAAAATATATTCTCACTTCCGATGAAGTCCCTGTAAAGAAAGTGCATTCTTCAGATTTGTATCCCGACTTACCTAAAGCGAATGCTTATGTATACGAATCGCTCAACTATCGCCATTGGGATACTTGGGAAGATGGAAAGTTTGGGCATATTTTCTTTGCACCATTGGTTAATGGGAAGCCTGGAGAAGCAAAAGATATCATGCCAAATGAACCTTATGATTGTCCGCAGAAACCTTCTGGCGGTGGCGAAGACTTTATCTGGCATCCAGATAGCAAACACATTTTGTATGTGACCAAAAAGAAATTTGGGACTGACTATGCCATTAGTACTAACACCAATTTGTACGAATACGACATCACAACTGGCACTACCAGAAACTTAACAGAAAATAATAATGGCTACGACGTAGATCCTGCCTACAACAGCAAGGGAGTATTGGCTTGGTTGCAGATGAAAAGGGACGGCTATGAATCGGACAAACAAGATTTAGTTGTTTCTGATGGAACAACGACCATCAACCTTACTAAAAGTCGCGATAACATCCATGTAGAAGGCTTTAAATGGGCAGAAGACAACAAAACTATTTATTTCTATGGGCCTATCAATGGTACCATGCAATTGTTCTCTGTTAAATATTCTGGACAATCGAAGGTTTTGCCGTTTGTAAAGCAAATTACTAAAGGCGATTTTGACATAACTGGCATAGTAGGACAAAAAGGAGATTCCTTGGTTGTAACCCGCACTGATATGAACCATGCGACCGAATTATATACAGTGAATCTTACTAATGGAGAAACGCAACAACTGACTCATGTAAACGACAACATTTATAAGAATATTGGACTTTGCAAAGTGGAACGTAAATATGTACCTACCACCGACCAAAAGAAGATGTTGGTATGGATAATATATCCGCCAGACTTTGATACCACCAAAAAATATCCAACCTTATTGTATTGTCAGGGTGGCCCACAAGTGTCATTGACCCAGTTTTATTCGTATCGATGGAATATGCAGTTAATTGCTTCACAAGGATATATTGTGGTAGCACCTTGCCGTAGAGGTATGCCAGGTTTTGGTACTAAATGGAATGAAGAAGTAAGTAAAGATTGGGGCGGACAAGTATTGCAGGATTATTTGAGTGCCATTGATGCCGTAAGTAAAGAAAAGTATGTAGACTTAAACCGTAGAGGATGTGTGGGTGCAAGCTTTGGGGGGTATTCGGCGTTTGCTTTGGAAGGTATACACCAAGGACGCTTTAAAACATTTATTGCGCATGATGGCATCTTCAACTTCAAGAGTATGTATGGCACTACCGATGAATTATTCTTTGAAAACTGGGAGAAAGGCGGTAATTATTGGGATAAAAACAATGCAGTTGCACAACGATCTTTTAGCCAGAGCCCAAGCAATTTTGTGGATAAATGGAATACACCCATTTTAATTATTCAAGGAGGAAAGGATTATAGGGTACCTATCGGGCAAGGACAAGAAGCGTTTCAAGCAGCACAGCTAAAAGGAATCAAAAGTAGGTTCTTATACCTTCCTGATGAAAACCATTGGGTATTAAGCCCACAAAATGCCTTGGTATGGCAAAGGGAGTTTTTTAAATGGCTAGATGAAACAATGCCTGCAGTTGGGAAATAAAAGTAAACCACCAGACAATAAAAATATGGGGTATATAAAAAGTGTCAGGTATTGAACCTGACACTTTATTTTTATTTATCCTTAAAGAATGATTTATAATAATTATCTCACTTCAATATCTGCTTTATGAGTAATGCCATCTTCGTCGGTTACTAATACAGCATAGATTCCAGAAGAAATTATTTGCGGAAGTCTGACCATTTCTATCGGTTGATTGTGTGTGATAGATTGCGTAGAAACTGTTTGCCCCAACTTGCTAATAATCCTGATTTTATAATTACCGTTCATTAAACTATTAAAATTAATATAGAAGCTATTTCCAACAATTGGGTTGGGATAAACATTTATATAATTATTCTTAATTAATTTAACAGTTACAACATTAGAGTAGGTAGTTTCCCCTTTATAACTTGTAGCTTTTACACGATAATAATTAATTCCATTTGTAGGATTGGCATCCTTGTATTCATATAATTGGTTGCTACTTATTTTCTGGGTTTCAAGGGTTTTGAAAGTAACACCATCCAATGAATGCTCAATACTAAAGCTGGCAATATCCTTTTGTGCTAATATTGACCATTTAATTTTTACTTCATTAGCAGGTGTCACAAGTGCAGATGCTTTCAAACCAATGACAGGCAATACCAAGGTTAAATTGTTGGCGGTTACAAAACTTCCACTATCCTGATTCACTGTTCCATACACAAATAAATGGTTACCCAATGTTACAGTGCCGTTTGGTACATTAATAGTTAAATTCTTTAAACTATTGTTTGCTGTATCAAAATATAAGATACTTCCATTTCCAGCAACAGTTAATGACGATGTTGAAGAACCTTTTAAAAACCCAGGACCACTGATGTCTCCGTTTACAGTAAGGGAATTACCATTCAGATCAATGCTTCCATCTAAGGTTATCCCACCAATAGCTACATCTCCAGATATTACAGGCTGGTTGATGGGCGGTGTGGGTATTACAATACTCGTGGTACTAGTAGGAACAACTTTATCAGACCAGTTTGCAGCATTGTTCCAATCAGTTGAGACAGTTCCTGTCCAATAGTTTGTTACAACTTCCATTGGGCGCATCATATCATGATCTTCATGGGATAGAATATGGCAATGCCACACATAATGTCCAGGAATATCGTAATGTGCTATCAATCGCATTACTTGCCCGGGCTGTACAATCCAAGTGTCTTTCCAACCTTTTTCATCATCCGTAGGTAAGATAGGGGCGCCTACCATTTTTATATCATGCAAAATCCCCACAAGACTATCTGCAGATGACTGGGTTGCAGTATACTGCTGTCTGTTTACCAACTGAAGACTTACCGAATGTATATGTATGGGATGTGCATCGCCTGTTTCATCGTATATCTCCCACATTTCAGTATCTCCTAGTTTTACATTTTCTGTGGTTGAATCCATCCACTGCATAGCACCCATATCAGGCGTGCCTAAACTAGGTCTTAGTCTTCCAAATTCATCTCTTACTTCTTTCAAAATCACTTTCCGTACAGGCACATTGGCAACCAATGGTTTTAAATCGGGGCGCAAACTCGAAGTCGTAGTAACAGTAGACAAAGGATTATTTGTATTCAAGGGTTTTGTTACTTTAAACATCATTATCTGCGATGATTGTTCATCTACGGTATCCCCATCAGGATAAGGCCCCATTGCATTATTTGCAAGGATAAAGGTTTGACCTGCAAATTTAGAAAAATCAATTACAATTTCTTTTCTTTCCCCAGGGGCAATAAACATACTGTCTAATAGTGAAGGTTTGGGTAACAAGCCATCATCTGTTCCTACTTGCAACAACGGAACACCTTGTAGTCCTGGTTTAAATCCATTGTAACCTAATTCTACATTATCCAAGGAATAATCTGATTGACTAATCAGTTTCATATTATACATTCTGGAGTCAGATCCATCTATAATTCTAAAACTATACTGGCGAGGCTCCACTTCCATTACTGGCCAAGTCATTCCATTTACTAACATAAATCTTCCAAAAAATTCAGGAATAAGACTTGTTTTTGGAAACTTGTTAAACACGGAGTCCTTTGTTACAGGATCTATATAAGCATCAGCGTCATATAATCCATCTGTTGTATCATATGGTCTACCATAGAATTCTTTTGGGTCAGACGGATAAAAAATTTGCCCGTCTGTTGTAAATTGTCTGTCTTGTAAAAACAATGGAATATCATAACTATCGGCTGGCAATACATTATTTGCTTTCAAGGCAAGTTCATTATCATCTGTCAGTTTGTAAGCACCTGCCAACCCTGCCATTACATTTATTCTGGTAAAGCCATCTGTATGGTCGTGATACCAAAGTGTAGCAGCTTCCTGGTCGTTTTTATAATAGTATTCTTTTTTAGCAAAGAAAGGCCCGATCAAAGCATAGTTGGGGGTATACCAAGCATCGGGATAACCATCACTTTCATAATCTGTGTGACCACCATGAAGATGTGTAACCAATGGGATTCCGTTATTGGCAAACGAATAATTGGTACCCATAAAAGCATTCATTATCGAGGTGTCAACTGGCAATAAGTGTTGGGTTATTCCTGTAAGTGCATTGTTCCAGTTCACATAAATAGGAGTATTCTTTTTTGCGAGAATCGTTGGTCCCGGAAAAGTTCCATTATAGCCCCACATCTTTGTTTGTAAATGCGCTTTTGTGGTGGTATCTACCACGCCCAACCATTGTTCCATTGGTTTCTCATCGATAGTTACTTTCCCCCCATTAGTCATATCTATACTTGATAGTAATGGCAATGGGTTTACGAACTTGGGCTGTGTAGCCGGGTCTAATACATTTTGTGCAGATGCGTTTAGACTAAAAAAAGAATAAAAGCTTAGTGCTACCATACTTCTTTTAAATAGTAGCACTGCTTGCTTGTGTTTAATTCTTATCATATTTGCTTATTTTAACAAATATAATGACGAAATTTTAACAATTAGGTAGAATTAAGGTTCTTTTTAGTTTTTTAATTTAATTGTTTATTGTCATATCTGTTAAACAGTATGTTTTTCTACGTTTTTTATTATTCAATTATTTTTGGTATTAATGAAGTATTCTAGTTTTTCCCTTTTAGTAGTTTGTAATTAAACGTGTTTCCATTACCTAGGTTTAAGGCCTATTCTCCTGTTATAACAATTGAATTTTTCTCATTTAAGGCACCCAGATAGAAGTTAATTAAAGGCTTCACGTAGTATTTATACAATACATCTTTTTTTGGGGTACCCCTATCTTCAAGTTCTTCTTTTACTTCTGCCGATGTATTGTCATACAGTTTCATAAAACCTACTTCAGTGTCTATTTTATTTTGCTTAATCCACTTTACAATTTCAACTACATCTGAACTGGGTAAAAATCCACTAATATTCCTGTTTGAAACACCTTCCTCAATCGGATTACCAAATATCATTTTATATGGAATGGAGTTATCCAAACCATCTACATCTGTAGTGTCATTTAATAATATATATAAGTCTTTTGTCATTAAACGAAGGTCTACACTTGTAGCATTTGCTTTGTGTAACTCCTGTTTCAAACTTGTTATTTCTTGTAGCTTTTCAGCATTCTTTATACGGTAAAGTGTTTTAAAATTGCTTTTAAAGGTTGTTCCTTTCCATGCACCGGATTGTTTTGATTTATTAATAATGGGAGACGAGAAGGCGGTAATTGTTAGAAGTACAATCAACAAAAATGTGTTTATAACGGCACGCATCGTCACAAACATTACGGCTTTACCACTACCAAGCGTTATACCTTGCTTTAGATAATTGTTTATTAAACAAACGCAGGTGTTAATACTTCTTATTGTAGGTACACTCCTTTCTATTCTATTATTTTCCATTGACATAACTCTAAATTTAAAAATTGTTGTTTTGTAAGCCATTCCTTATAAAATATAATACGTTGCCATCAAAGCTATTTGTATCATAGTATTCAAAGATGCTCAAACAGAACGAAATTGTTTAGTATCGTTTAGAAAATAATAGACAATAAGGTTAACAAGGGAGTGTAATCGGTGTATTTGGTTGCAATGCAGTAAAATTTAATCAATTGGATAGTGTTCTTATTTTACATCATTAGAATAATGATATACACAATTTAAAATGAGTACTAAAAAAGAAAAAGTGCACCCCTCCTAAACAGTAACTAAACCATTATTTTTATTTTTCAGACGGTCTGAACAGTTGTTTAAACCGTCTGATTTTTTTTAGACGTTCTCGAAGACCATTTAGAACGTCTAGATTTATTTTAGACGTCCTCGAAGTTCATTTAGACGGTCTGAATTTATTTTAGACGCTCTCAAAATTCATTTAGAGCGTCTGGATTTATTTTTAACGTCCTCGAAGACCATTTAGAGCGTCTAAATATATTTTAGACGTTCTCGTGGCTTATTTAAACTGTATGGATATAGTTTGAATCTTCTGTGAATGTTTGTAAACAGTTCAAACAAATAGAAATCTATTCTTTTTCTGTATTGGGCACTGTTTTCTAGATCAATCCTATTTTTTGATTTTTTACAATCAATTATCCTATCAAATAACGCTCTTGAAATATATGCTGGTGATGAATGATATGCCCGAAAATGATAAAACAAAGCGCATTTACAGAAATCACATAGTTACTAGCAATCCCTTTTCTGTTTAACTGATCTTCGGTGAAAGATTTAATCAGCGTATCTGTTGATTGACGTACAGATGCAAATTCTTCTTTCAAGCTAGTAAGTGTCCGGTGTATTGCAGGTGCATGATCAGCATAACTATTTTCGTTAAATCCTGGTAAAGGCAACGATTCGCCCCTGCTAAAACTTAATGCCCTGTAAGCAAATATTCTTTCGGTATCTATCATGTGTTGCAACACCTGTTTTACCGTCCATTTACCATCGGCATAACTGTAATTGGCCTTTTCTTCGGGAATTGAATTGATGAAAGTAATAAAAGAAGTGCTATGGTTGGCAATTAGATCCAAAGGGGTCTCCCCTATTGCAGCATCAATATACCGCTGCTGATAAATTGTATGAAAAGTACCCGATATTGGACGTGCCATTAGTAAGATTTTTAATTATTTTTTCTTCTTTTTAGTATTTTTTCTATTCACAAAAGCTTCTGCATTCACCACAGCCAAATAAGCATTTACCACGCCACCGCTTCGGCAGAGGTCGCTCAATTTTACAGCTTCATCTGTACTAGGTTTTGTAACATTGCTATCCAAAGGAGTAACAGATTCTTCAATAATCTTCTTTGTTTCTATTGCTGTAAGTGTGGGATAGTAAGAACGAAGCAACGCTGCGATGCCTGCTACTACCGGCGATGCCATACTTGTACCATCCAGAAAGCCGTATTTGTTGCCATTGGGCAGGCAACTATAAATTTCGCTACCAGGCGCAAAAACATCTACACCTTGTTTACCATAATTACTAAAACTTGCAACATAGTTATTGATTATGCTTATATCTCCACTAGCACCCACCGTTATTACGTTGGTAGCGTGCCCCCCATTTAAGAAATCGGTACTGGGATAACTTTCGGTACTGTCTATATTTTTTCCATCATTACCTGCCGAATGCACCAACAGAACATCTTTGGAAGCTGCATACACAAATGCACTATCTACCCATTGTTTTTGTGGCGAGAAGCTTTTTCCAAAACTCATATTTATCACTTTGGCACCATTATCCACTGCATACCTAATGGCAAGGGCAATATCTTTATCGTATTCATCACCATCGGGTACCGCTCTCACCATCATAATCTTTACATTGTCTGCAATACCATTTATACCTATACCATTGGTTCTGTCGGCTGCAATAATGCCGCTCACATGGGTACCGTGCAAGCTTCCTTGACCCATTATATTGGCATTGCCATAGTACTTATCATTAAAATTGGCGTAATCATCTTTAATAATCGTTTTATGCACATCTACAGGAACTGTTTCTTTTTCCTCCAGTTCCCCATTTAATCTTTCTATTTCATGTCCTAGTTCATCCATAATGAAACTTTTTTTGGCTTCACTACCATAAGGCAATGCTTTCATCAGGTTAATAAACCCAAGTTTTGCTTTTTTGCCTTCAGAAGTTTTCATTTCAAATTTCTCTAGCTCTGTTTCGCTATAATCCAACACATTTGCTTCTTGCATAATCAAGGTATCCCACCCCTTTAGCTTTTTTGAAATTCCCTTCATAGCTTTAGCTTGCGTGGCGCTTTCTACACTAGGTTCTATGTCTTTTGCGGCACGCTGCCACATTTTATAATGATATAATTCTATTTTACTAAGGGTATTTGTATCAATATTTTTATTAGAATACTCGTCTTTAAAACCGTGATATACGCGCGCTTTCTCCGATGACGCTTTCTCTACTTCTGTACCATCTCTACTACCCAAAAAGTTCCATCCATGTACATCATCTACATATCCATTACCATCATCATCAATGCCATTACCCGGAATTTCTTTTGGATTAGTCCATAAAACACCCTTTAGATCTTCATGAAGGGTATCAATTCCCGAATCGACTATCCCTACAATAATGGGGGTACTTTTTTTATTTTTTAAGAATTGATAGGCTTTGTTAAGGCTGATACCAGCAAAGCTATCTACAGTTTTGTCTTTTAAATGCCATCCTTTAAAGTTGTCTTCCGGACTAGAAGATTGAGAAAAGGTGGTGGTAAAAATAAATGCGAGGCTTAAAAAACCAATTAAACGTACAATAGAATGTTTCATATTTACAAAAATGCAGAAAAGAGGCATCAAAAGTGTCAGCAATCGCTATTTTACAAAAACTTTTTGATGAAAGTTTATAAGTAATGATATTATTTTATTCTTCTGAAGTAAATCTAAACACATTCAGGTTCGGTAAACAAAGTTTTTCAATCGGCACAGTTATAAGTTTCAATTTTATTTAGCCCGATAAAGCAAAACTTTTGTTATAAACCAACACTAAATAGTGTTATAACTGAGATATTGGGTTTTTTTGAACAAAATATTTTGAATATGGTCAAGAAATTACTGCCACTTGTTGCTTGCATCTTTCTAATTTCGATTACTAGCTATGCGCAACCGCTTGTTTTTGGGTTGAAAGGAGGATTAGACATGACTAAGCTTACCGGTCAGTCTTTTGGCAGCAATTACACTGCTTCATTCAATGCGGGAGTGTATGCTACTTCCAAATTCAATGCAAAATGGGGTTGGCAAACTGAAATTGTATATAACCAAGGGAATGAAGCAATAAATAGTACAGGATTCACCCAAATTTATCTACCCTCTCAAGGGGCAAACCAGTCAACTATCAACAATGGTGCAACTATTGGTGCCGTAACAGTTCCATTTTTAATTACTTATAAATTAAACAACTTTTTCTCGCTTTGTGCTGGACCACAATTCAGTTACAATGTATATACCGACCAAAATATGTTTGTAAACGGATTGGTTCCATTTAATCAAACCGATTTTTGGGGTTGTATAGGTGGCAAACTAGATCTGGCCGGTGTGAACTTTTATCTACGATACAACAATGGCTTCACCGACATTAATAAATTAGGTGGCGATGCTTGGAAAAACCGCCAAATCAATTTCGGGTTGGAAGTTCCTTTACTTACCCTTAAGAAAAAGAAGTAAGCAGTTTCTTATTCTAATAGAATGATACAAGCTACCCAATAATTATTCTTTAACAAGAGAGGATGATTGGTTGATTTTGTTTTGATTGAGCGTAGAAGCTGTTGAGTTAAATGATTAGTATTACTTAAGTACGTTTTTTTGATTGGAACAAAATAAATTTTATAGCCAAAGTCCAATGACCAAGGTAAAAAATTTAAAGCTGTTGTAGTCAATCTAAAACACCTTTTAAGTAATATCAGATATTTAACTCAAACAGCAAAATATTTTTTGAAACATAAATCCAATTTACAGAATAAATTGCGCCTATATTACGTTATACTGCCTACAGGCTTTATTATAACAAAATCGTCTGAATAGATTATAATGAAATTTAGGGGTAGCATCAGGCTTTCTTGGCTTTCAGATAGCTACCCATAAAATTCTTATTAGTTGCAAAATCACAATGGTATGCTTATTAATAAGTACTTAAAAACTTTACTGTTTTCAATCAGTTATTTCCTTGTTCTTGCTTCGTGGGGACAATCGAATTATATTGGTTTTTATGGTACTTTCAACGATTATACCGGTGGATTAAATGGATTTAATTACGGCATTCTTCGGTATAATTATTACAAACCCGGTCCACAAATTGCTTTTCAACAATACCTCAGTCCTTTCTTTGACATTAAAGAAAACTTTGCTTACGATTGGGTGCAGTATGAGACACCTGCCAAAACTGCTGGTGTAGATGCTCAGTTTCTTTCTGCCGATTTAATTTTTAGATACAAATTTGCCAATGGCTATGCCCTTCCCATTGATGCAGATGTTGCTCCTTTTATAGAGTTTGGAGGGGGCGGCAACTATATAAAGTCTCGGCAGTTTGTGGCAGATCATTCCGGAATAGGCATTGCCGATGAAACGCGTTTGAATGCTTTGGCAGGAATAGGATTTTGTTTTCGCTTGAATGAATCTGTAAACTTCGAAATTGCCAGTAAGGTATATATGCCGATGTTAAATGGGTGGGATGGTCGCTATCAAGCAAACAATGATATCTGGAGCAATGCCATTTATACGCAAGAAAGTATTGGATTTACGGTACCATTAGGTAGAAATTCGGATGCAGACCATGATGGGGTTCCAGACAAACGCGATTTGTGTCCCGGTACACCAAAAGGGGTACAAGTAGATGCCAATGGGTGCCCCATAGATAGCGATGGAGATGGCATTCCCGATTATCTAGACAGATGCCCTACTGTTCCAGGGCTTGCGATGTATCAGGGATGTCCTACAGGAAATAACAACTACAACCCTACAACCAATCTAGATCCGGATTCTGATGGCGATGGCGTCCCCGATTCCAGGGATAAGTGTGCCAACACCCCCATCAATACCCCCGTAGATATAAATGGTTGTCCTGTTGTTCAAACAAATAATGACCTAGATACTGATGGAGATGGTGTGCCAGACAAAATTGACAAATGTCCGAATACACCCGGACCGGCATCTAACAGGGGCTGTCCAGAAATAAAAGAATCGGTAAAAGCAAGACTTAAATTTGCTACCCGAGGTATTTACTTCGAAACAAGTAAAGCAATCATCAAGCAACAATCGTTTCCTATGCTAGATGAGATTGTTGATATTCTCAACCAATACCCCGACTACAATATACGTCTTACTGGCCATACAGATAATGTAGGTAACGATGCTTACAATGTGTCACTTTCACAAAGCAGGGTAGATGAAGTAATGCAGTATCTTGCACATAAAGGCATTAGTGCTAGCCGAATGGAGGCAATAGGGTATGGCAAAACGCATCCAATTGCCAATAACAATTCTGCCATAGGTCGTGCATTAAACCGAAGGGTTGAAGTAGAATTGTACCTGAAATAGTATACAACAACCCAAATTATACAATAAGACTCTAGTGCAAGTCTCTACTACTTCAAATACAACTATTTGATTGACTTATTCTACTTTGACAGAATTCATTATGTTTTCGGTCATAAAATCTGCTCAAACACTTGCATTTCTTGATTTTGAGCCTTTCGAAACGAGTCTCTTGCGTAATTTTATTTTAACTTTTCTTGTTGCAGTTACACAGTATTTTCACGGCTCAAAACAAAGCAATCATTGTATGTTCAAAGTTATTTTGCCAATATTGGCACTATTTATCCTTTCAAGTAATGTTATTGCCCAATCTAAGGATGGGGGCTTGCTTTCGGGTGTTACCAGCATATTAAAAGGGGGACTTTCTAGTGAGGACATTGGCAAAGGATTAAAAGAAGCTTTATCTAAGGGTGCTACTACAGCAGCAAAACAACTAAGTGCTACCGATGGCTACTTTGGTAATGCAGCTGTGAAAATATTGATGCCACCCGAAGCGCAAAAAATAGAAAAGAAACTAAGAGATTTTGGTATGGGTCAGCAAGTGGATGATGCCATTTTGAGTATGAACAGAGCTGCAGAAAACGCAGCTCAAAGTGCTACCCCCATATTTATAGATGCCATTAAAAATATGAGCATTTCTGATGCTGCTGGTATTTTGCAGGGTAATGATTCGGCAGCAACTGATTATTTGAAAGGTAAAACTACACCACAACTTACCGAGGCATTCAAGCCTGTAATAAAAACATCTTTAGATAAGGTAGATGCCACTAGCAAATGGGCAACCATCATTGACTTATACAATAAGATACCATTTGTAAAAAAGATGAACCCCGATTTGGCTGCTTATGTTACAGACAGGGCATTGTATGGTATGTTTGTACAGGTTGCACAGCAAGAAAAACAAATTAGAAAAGATCCTGTAGCACAAACTTCAAATTTACTTAAAAAGGTTTTTGGAAATAAGCAGTAGCAAATGCTATGTATAGATAGAATCAGTCACTATAACTCTGCTCACCACTCACTCACCCTTTTGAGAAGGTTTTGTGCCAAAGGCTCACCAAATTTCAAATAAACCACATCCAACTTACAATAATGGACAGGAAACTTCAAATAACGATCAAACAATATTAAATAAACCCTAGGTGTGCTAAAATAAACCTTACCAATCTTTTAAAAACGTTTCCCTTTCACTAATTATTTATATCTTAATAAAAAGGGTTTCTAAATCCTGTTAATAGTTATCGTAAGAACCTAACGGTTCTCACTACATACCCTAATTATTTGAATAAAGGAGCATTTAATAAAATAAAGGGTGTGGGATCATTTTGGCGACGTAAAATTTAATGCCTCTACTCAATTATACCAATTTACTTAATAAAAGTCTTATAGATAGGTCTTTCATAAGTAGTCGTATGTGTTATTGATTTTATCCTCTCCTTTTCTAAATACTTTTGAATAATGTTGTCCATGAATTTTTGCAAATCCTCAAGTTTTGTAAATGCCTTGTTGGTAATTTTTCTTTTCAGGAAAGCCCATACTTTTTCCGCTGGATTAAGTTCAGGACTGTATACAATGATGCTATATTATTGGGTATTACCAGTCTTGTTGCCTTATGAAAAGCACCTTTATCGAGGAATGATATTTTGTATTCATCGGGTTGCTATTTGGACAATTCATTCAAGAAAACTTCGAAACATTCCGTATTGCAGTAAGGCATATCCAACAATAGGCTACTGCCCGTTATGGGAGAAAATGCGCCAAACAGATAAGTATTCTTAAAGTCTTGTACAAAAGGACAATCTGGCTTAACTCCCTTGAGTGTAATGGATTTACCGTTGCGTGAAAACAATCCAAACTTACTGAACTGCGTTCGTAACCTTCGCATAAAGCTCCGCATCATACTTGTTTATCTTAAAAGTACACGTAGAAACTTTAGAAGTTTTACTTGTGTTTGGTTACAATGGCCTCAAGCGTGGTGTCTAACAACTAAAAACTAACAACCACTTCCTTTACCAAAGCAGCTATTTTAGCAGCCTTTCTCAAATCTGCCTTAGCCTGTTTGTCCGCAATTAGTTGAGCAATAGTGGCATTTATTGCTTTTTCTTGGGCTTCCGTCATTATACCAGGAACAAGTGAAACTGTAAAACTATTCATTTTGCCCCGCACAATGCCCATAGCCATTATCTTGGTAATATAACCCACCTTCTCAAAAGTGCCAGTTGTTGCCCCATCTTTTACAGTGGCATATTCCATAATGCCAGACACGTTACTCATAGGCAATTCCTTCGTAGCTAGCATGGTACCCTTTACGCCAGCAAGTGCAACTCCTGTGTTTGCGTCGGTAATAGTAATTACAACTGGCGTATGTCTCACAGTAATGTCAGGAAGTTTACATGCCTTCATCAGTCCATTATAAAATGCGGGATGCGGAATTTTATAATCTTTTACCAAACTTTTGAGATCGGCAATATCGGCAGTAGTAAGCCGCATAGCGGTATCGAAAGCTTTGGTAAGCACAGGGTTGTTTGTGTTTACCAAAACAGCAGACCCCTTCATTGCTTTAAAACCATTTATCTTAGCCAAAAAACCAGTTAACTGTGGAGCAGTTAAATAGTCGGCAGTTATCAATAGCAGGTTATCATTCATTACATCATACACATTCATTAATCTGTTCGCACACTGTACGTCTGCTGCTATCGAATAAAAAGTAAATGTACCATTGAGTGCATCAGCTAATGTATGATTGCCAAGCATATCGAGCTTTACCCTACTCCTTGAACACAAATTTGCAGCTACTTCACACACTTCCTGCTTTTTAATTAATTTATCTAAACTATAACCCGAATTGTCTGCCGCAGCTTTATCACCCGCAAGCACTGCCGCCAAACAATCTGCTTCTGTTTTAGTGGCACAGGCACTAAAAGCTATATCGGCATTATAAATAGCCAAATTGGATGGAAGCGTTAAAAAAGCACAAACGCCTAAATTTCTTGTTCCTTGTGCTACTTGAATATTATTCATGTTGAGTAAATTTATTTGTAAAAAAAATGAATAGAAGTGGCTAGTTGTTAGTTGTTAGTAAAGAAGGATTGAGGATGAAAGAAAAGATAAGGTTTGACAGCAAAAAGCTTTAATGCACTCAAATAATCAAACCGTAAAACCTGAAACGGAAAACTTAGAATTTTTGCTTAACCCCTGAAAATTCAAAACTTAAGATTCAAAATTTACCATTTCTTTCTTTTGCTAAAACGCTGGGAAAATTAGCTGTAGAGACATGCGTAATGGTTCTTTTCGTATCAGATTGGAATGGTAATTATAACAAGCGAAAGTTTTAGGTAGCCGAACCAAGGGCGTATCCAAAATTTCAGAATACCAAAGGTATCGCATATTGTTTCATTTAAAAATCATTAATTTAAAATATACAAAAATAAAGTTTTTGCAATCACCCGTATAGACGCAAAGTATTACTTCTTGGGCGGAACGTCTCGTTTTTTTTACCCTTGCCTTGATTACAGATTTGACAACTTCTAAAAAGTTGTCAAATCCTATCAAAGTATCGGATAGTGCTATCAAAGTATCGGATAGTGCTATCAAAGTGTGGGATAGTGCTATCAAAGTATCGGATAGTGCTATCAAAGTATCGGATAGTGCTATCAAAGTGTGGAATATCGCTATCTCGGATAGTGCTATCAAAGTATGAGGAATCGCTATCTCTTCCATATACATTAATTTGATTTTTTTAATTGCTACTAGGACAGCCTTTGCGTTCTTAACTTTAAAATATCATTCAATTGCAATAAAGGTTCATTCAACATAAATTCGGAATCATATAGATTTGGTTAGTTCGATTATATGGGTGCATTATTAATATTCATGACTTACATCATTTACTACTCATTACAAAAGTTTGAATACGTTTAAGTTGTTTAATAGTATAATTTAAATAACGGCGTGCACATGATCGCATTACTAGACGCCTATTTGGGGACATGTAGAAGAATCCAGTGAAAGCAAGACTAGTAGAACAAACGCAGGATTACAAGTATAGTAGTACCATTCATTACAATACAAAACTAAAAGATGGATGGCTTAAAGTGGACTTGATATATCCATATAATTCCATTTAAAACCTGCTTCAATTTATAAACAAAAGAGAACGGCTTACACCAAACACTTATGCAGTCGTTTGATGTTGCTGTAGACCACCCTATAACAGCGAATAGTTTTTTCTCTTTCCCCCAAACTAATTTCATTTGATAACCATCTATACATTTGCCCAATGCCATCAGTTATAAAACAGCGAGTAAGAAAAGAAAAAGACGACTCCAATGAGCAGGCTTTGTTGTTTGTTGTCTTTTGGGGAGCGGTACTAGTAGAAAGTATTGCTTTGTATAAACGTGTCTATCTGTTATATGGAGTTGCCAGAATGTTGGTGGTACCGGTATTACTTGTGCGTACCTTTCGCTCTCCCGCCTTTAGAAACATAGGGTTATACTTTTTTCTATTTCTAGCCCTATCCTTTATCGCTGATACTTTTACCATTTTTGGCAACTATTCCTTGGGTTCAATTGGGCTTAGTCTCTATACACTTAGTTATATATGTATGGCTTGCTGGTTTCAACAATTAAAAAATAATAGCAATAGCAACATACTGTTTGTAACAGCAGTCTTACTTCTTTCTTTACTAAATACCCTATGGAAATATGCTCCCGAAATACACAAGCAAACCTATCCAGTACTGATTGGTACACATTCTTTGGTATTGATTTACATAATTTATAGCGTAGCAAATATGAGGGCTAAAAACAACTATTACTTATTCTTATTTGGCGTAATCGCGATAATAATTACCAATATATTATATGGAATAGACATCCTTTATTATCATCAAACCCTTTCGTGGCTAGATGCATTTGTGGGGTTAGGAAACGGAGTATATCTGTTTTTGATAACCAAAAGCATTCTTCGTATTGAGCGGATGCTTCAAGCAGCAAACGGCGCAGTAAATTGATAAAGGATTTCGAGAAGCTGTTTGCATTAATGATAATAAGGGCTAATCATCAGATAAACCACAGGGCCAGTAACGGCTACATAAAACCATAATGGCCAAGTAATTCTTGCCAACTTCTTATGCTTAGGATATTCTCCTGTAAGACCTCTGTAGGCTGTGAATAGAATGAATGGAAGAATAACAGAAGCTAAGAAGATATGAGTGGATAGAATTGTATAATAAACATATCGTAAGCTTGAAACCTGTAGTTTTTCTTCGTTGGAAACAATGCCATCATGATTTGTATCGCCAAACTTAGTTTCGGCAGCCAACAAATGATGGGCTATGTAAGACACCAAGAAAAGTATAGATAGAATGAGACATGTAAGCATAAGCCTTTTATGTAAATAAAAGTTTTTACTAATCTTCACCGAAATTAATGCCCCTACTAGTAAACAAGCCGTACAGGCATTGAGAAAGGCGTTGAGCGTAGCAAAAATGTGGACATTAAACCCGAGGTCTAGCGTAAGTTTGAACTTACCTAATAAAACAACTACTGCAAATACTACGAAAGAAAAGATACAAATTAACCACTTAGCTAGGTTGTCATTTTTCTTTAATGTAGGTTCAATTATTCTCATAAATATTTAATTACTTAGTTACACTTAATTTTATTTTGAGTAGTGCTAAGTCTATCCATTTAGCTTCTGCCGCTTAGTCATATAGATAACAAAAAATGTTACCAATAAAACAATGATTAGCCAAAGCCATTTTAGATTGATAATTTCAAGAAATAGTTCGCTTTTCTTTTTCTTATCCTTTTCTAACATTAGAATTCCAATATCTCTAGCAAGTTTTGAAACCTCCAATGTATCCAGACCATTATAATACCCCCTTACAATATAGTCCTTATCTAATAGTACAAATAAATTGGTGTGCACAAAGTCTGAATCAACAGGGGTCTCATTGAACTTATCGACTTTTAATTCTTCGAAAGCAAACTTGGCAATCTTTTTATCATCACCAGTAAGCATCCACCAATTGTCGTGGTTTACGCCAAATCGATCCGCATAATCTTTTAAAGCTTTTACCGTATCTCTTTTTGCATCTATGGTAAAAGAAACAAACTGAACTACCGTTGTATCGACTTTGTTGCGGGTATCCCCTCCTAGTATAAAGGAGTGTTGCAATTTTGCCATATTCCTAGTTAAGATAGGACATATACTTCGACAATGTGTAAAGATGTAATCTATTACTATAATTTTTCCAGGCTTGTCGTATAAACTTACAGTATCACCTAATTGATTGGCAAGGGTAATATTAGCTGTCTTATGCCATATTGTATCACTAATCTGTTTGCCATCTTTAATGCTTTCTATTACAGTATCCATCAAAAAATGACGCGGCATTATTACAGCCTTATCACTTGCCTGTTTTAACCATAGATAGCAGAAGGCAGGAATCAGAACTGCTATACAAAGCGCTAACAAAGCTTTTTTATTCATTATACATCCGATAAATAAAGAAAAGAAATATAGATTAATAAAAAACCATCGCCTACTGCGATGGTTCACTTATTAAAGAATTTATATTAATGCGTATAATCAATAAAATTATTCAGCCGAAGGCTTACCCTCTTTTACTTCTTCGTTCTTATGAACCTTTATTTCTGTTTGAGCCTTCTTGTAAGGGTCATATCTATTTCTTAAATTCTTATAGGAGTTTCCTTCATACAAAAAAGCAGTAATAAACCAAATAAACAAGGCTAAAGGAACTACAATTGTCATTATTAAGTTCTTCAATTCGTGTTTTAAGTGCATAAAGTAACCTACTATATAAAAAGCTTTTGCAATCATCAGGATAACAATAGAACCTTTTATAGCTAATCTAAATGACTCACTTTCGATACCCATCATCCAGAAACCTAGAATCAGTTCAATAATTGTAAGAACACTTAGTATAGCGGTTACTTTCCAGATTTCTTTAACTGCGGAACCGTCGTCGTGGTGTAATGCTTGTGCTGAATGTGACATTTTATAAATTTAATTAGTTAGTTAGTTGATGAATGATTTTTAAATTAGATAGAAACAAGTAAATACAAATACCCAAACCAAATCAACAAAGTGCCAGTATAAACCCGCCTTTTCGATCATTAGGTAATGTCCACGTTTTTCGAACTTATCCATTAATGTCATGATCAACATAATGATATTAATAACAACACCACTAAAAACGTGAAAACCATGAAAACCTGTGATGGTAAAGAAGTAATTGGTGAAATTGGTAGATGACTGTGTGCCATCTGCGTTTAAGAAAGGATTGGCACCCCACCAAGCACCTTCGCTGTGCAAATGATTCCACTCCCAAGCCTGACAGCTTAAGAAAGCTATACCACCAATGATAGTTAGAATCAAATTTCTAACAACTGCTTTCTTATCCATTTGCTTTCCAGCTAGTACTGCAAGCACCATTGTCACTGAACTGATAATTAATATGAAGGTCATTATACTCACAAATACCAATGGGGCATGAACGCCTTCGGGAGCAAATGGAAAACTTTTGAATACTTCATTTGGATTGGGCCAACCGTTTGATGAAAAACGAATAGTGCCATAAGAAATTAAAAAAGCACCAAATGTGAAGGCGTCACTCATCAGGAAATACCACATCATCAATTTGCCATACTCCACATCGAAAGGACTCTTACCTCCACCCCACAACTTAGTTGGTGCTGCTGTAGCTGTTACTGTACTCATAAGTTAATTCTAAATTATGCCGCAAAAATATTGGCTAGTGTTGAATAAATGTAAATAAAATATATTTTTTTGTATATTATCTTAACCAATTGAAGAAAATAAATAGATAAATCCAAAGAAAATCTACGAAATGCCAATAAGTACTAATAATTTCTATGGGTAAACTACTATAATTTTTTATTTTGCTAACATACGCTCTAATGAAAATAACAAGCAGTGCAATAACCCCACCCAAAACATGAAGCATGTGTAAGATTGTAATTACCCCTAAGAAAGATGTCGCAGAATTACTTTTAGAACCGAATAATGGGATATTACGTGCTTCTAGATTAGCGAACCCTGAAATTTGTAATCCCATAAATAACAATCCTAAAAGAGATGTTACCGTAATAAGGGTTCGGTATTGCCTCATTTCTCTAGCTTTAAATGCTTTTAAAGCCATATTGATTGTAATACTACTTGTAATAATAGCTATGGTGCTATACCAGAAAACTAACGGCAATGAATACTCTAACCAATTAGCTTGGCTTTTTTTTACAATATAAGCGCTAGTTAAACCCGCAAACATCATCACAATACTACCCATTGCAACCCACAAAACAAATTTTTGAGGATGTATCCGACCATCAGCTTGACTACTTTTTACTAATACCATAATTTATAGTTTAAAAATTATAAATAAAGATTTAAAATACACTAATGCGTTTTATCTGCCAATAAACTGAGCAACACGATTGGAAGGTAAATGTAACTACTAAACATAACCCTTCTAGCTGCAATTACATTCATTTCATTGTATAAACGAACTCCTTGAATAACCATAAATAGGTTGCATAACAATAAGATTATCATACTTACGTTTCCTGCCATGTTATAATAATGAGGTAAGATACCAACAGGTATCATGAGTACACTATACATAATACCTTGTATAGCTGTAAACTTTGTTGGTCCTTTATCTGCAGGCAATAACTTGAAGCCTACATTACTGTAATCTTTATGAGCTACCCAGGCTATAGCCCAAAAATGAGGAAACTGCCATAAGAATTGGATTCCGAAAAGTATCCAACCACCGATACTAAAATTGTCGTTGCCAGCTACCCATCCAATTAAACAAGGAAATGCACCAGGGAAAGCACCCACTAGAACCGCAATAGAATTTATTTTCTTAAGTGGGGTATAAACGAATGCATACAAGAATAAACTAAATGCTGAAAGTAAAGCAGATGCTGGATTGAACAGATACCACATCATAACAACACCTATCAAACCTGAAACTATTGCAAAGGTATAAGCTTCATTTTGGCTCATTCTACCACTAGCCACTGGTCTTTTACTTGTTCTAGCCATTTGTGCATCTGTATCTTTTTCTACAGCCTGATTTATTGCGTTTGCACTACCCGTAATAAGCATACCAGCAATGAACAAAAAGGTAATTAAGAGCCAATTATAAGAAACTATATTAGGAGCTAAAAGATAACATATAACACAAGAAAAAACAACCGTAAAACTGAGGGTAAACTTCATCAACAAGAAGTAATCCTTCACTTTAGAAGCGAGTGAAAATGAAAAAGAAGAAGTTGTATTTAATTCTGTCATCTATTGATATAAAATATTTTGCGTACCATTAACAATAATGCCCTGAAAGATCAGGGCATTAGTATATTAAAAGTCTTTATTGTTAGTGAACACTTTCATCAGCCCCGACAGGCGTAGTCTGGCTAATAAAATCAGTACCATCTTTACCATAATCATAGGCCCAACGATAAACTTCTGGTATTTCACCGGGCCAATTTCCGTGTCCAGGTTTAATAGGAGTTGTCCATTCTAATGTGTTAGAGCCCCAAGGGTTAGCTGTACGTAATTTACGACCTTTGAAGATAGAATAAAAGAAATTAGCTAAAAATAGTATCTGTGTAGCAAAAACAATCATAGCCACAGTGCTTATAAACCTATTTAAATCACTAAATTGTTTAAAACTTTCCCAAATACTGTAATCATAATAGCGTCGAGGCATACCAGCTAAACCTTCGTAGTGCATAGGCCAAAATATGAGGTATGCACCAGCAATAGTTATCCAAAAATGAACATACCCAAGTGTATTATTTAAGAAACGACCATACATTTTAGGGAACCAATGATAGATGCCAGCAAACATACCAAACATACTTGCAACCCCCATAACAATATGAAAGTGTGCAATTACAAAGTAGGTGTCATGTAAGTGAATGTCAAGTGCAGAATTACCTAACCAAATACCAGTTAATCCTCCAGAAATAAATAAACTCACAAACCCTATTGCAAACAACATAGCAGGTGTAAATCTTATGTTACCCCTCCATAGTGTGGTTAGCCAATTGAATACTTTAATAGCAGAGGGGACAGCAATGAGTAATGTTAACAGAACGAATATAGAACCTAGGAAAGGATTTAGCCCAGTAACAAACATGTGGTGAGCCCATACTAGAAAGGCAAGAATTGCGATAGCAAACATAGATCCAATCATCGCCATATAGCCAAAGATTGGTTTACGTGCATTGGTACTTAAAATCTCAGACACCATACCCATTGCTGGTAAAAGAATAATGTAAACTTCCGGGTGACCTAAGAACCAAAATAAATGTTGGTAAAGAATAGCACTACCCCCTTCGTTAGGAAGTGCACCAGCACCATTCACAAAAATATCCGACAGGTAAAAGCTTGTTCCAAAGTTTCTATCAAAAATCAAAAGTATAAATCCTGAAAACAAAACTGGAAATGAAAGAACTCCTAGCACAGCTGTGAAGAATAAAGCCCAAATAGTAAGAGGCAATCTTGTCATACTCATACCTTTAGTACGCATATTCAATACAGTAGCAATGTAATTTAATCCACCAAGCAAAGATGAAACCACAAATAAAGCCATACTTACAATCCATAAGTCCATACCAGTCTTTGAACCTGGAGAGGCATCACCCAAAGCACTCAAAGGAGGATAGGCAGTCCAACCACCACTAAATGGTCCTGTTTCTACAAATATAGATGACAACATAACAATCCCAGCAGTAAAAAAGAACCAAAAGCTGAGCATATTCATAAATGGTGAAGCCATATCTCTAGCACCTACTTGTAGAGGAATCAAAAAATTAGCGAAAGTTCCACTAAGACCTGCAGTTAAAACGAAGAAAACCAACACAGTACCATGTGTAGTAACAAGTGCATAATAAGCTTCTGGGGTAATGTGACCACCTTTAGCCCATTTACCTAAAATGTCTTCTAACCAAGGAAAAGTAGAATCAGGATAACCTAACTGAAGACGGAAAAGTACACTCATAAATCCACCTAAAACTGCCCAAAACATTCCAGTAATCAAAAATTGTTTAGCAATCATTTTATGATCCATACTAAACACATACTTTGAAATAAAAGTCTCATGATGATGATGTTCATCATGTGAATGGTGGGTATCGTGTAAACTAGAAACGCCACTATGAAAGTCTAAAGCTACTTCACTACTCATAAATTAATATTTATCAATTATTACAACCAATTACAGAACTGGTTTAAAAATATATTATATTTTTGAATTACTCTTTTGAGTATTTGATATTTCTTTGAATACTACAACCTTTTTTGTAGAATCAACAGAAGGTTTTGAATTAGATGGTTCTTTGTCGGGAAATGCAGTATAATAGTAAGGTTTTTGTTTTGCCATCCATTCATCATATTCAGACTGGGTAACCACTTGTATGATACCTTTCATAGAATAGTGTCCATTACCACACATTTGGTCGCAACTGATTTCGTAAGCAAAGTTCGGGTTACCAGTTCTTTCTTGCATTTCCTTAGTTGTATATTTTGGAGTGAACCACATAGTAGTTGGAATACCTGGAACCGCATCCATTTTCATTCTAAATTGAGATAACCCAACATCGTGTATTACATCTCTACTACCAATGATGAATTTACAAGGTTTATCTTTTACAATATAAACCGTTTGTTCGGTTACTATATCATCTTGAGACATCTTGTCATCCCAAACTAAACCTAGACTGTTAGATGCATTATCAATATTTTTATAATATTTTTTTCCTAATTGATTATCAGCCCCAGGATATCTAAAAATCCAACCAAATTGCTTTCCTGTAACTTCAATCACCATTGCATCCTTTGGAGCCTCACTGGTAAATGAGAACCAATTACGTAAGCCAATAACAACCAGCACGGTAAGTACAATTGCAGGAACAACAGTCCATAATAATTCTAAATTTGTATTATGGGGAAAATAGAATACTTTTTTTCCTGGCTTTTCTTGATACTTGTAGGCAAACCAAAATAAAAGAATTTGAGTTGCAATAAAAACACTGCCTGTTACAGCAATTGTAACCCAAAGCATAGAATCTACTTTTTCACCTTGAACACTAGCAGATCCAAATCGGAATAATGTTTTAGGAAAAAGCAATTCATTGCAATACCAAACTCCAATAAGACCTAAAACCAAAAAAACAACCATTAAAAACCCATTAATTTTATTACTTTGTAGCTTGCTATTTTTTTCACCTTTTAAAACTGCAACGTATTCACTTGCTTTGGCAATTTGAAAAATCACTACAAAAAATAAGATTACTACAGCTATTACTAAATACATGGTCATACAAATAATTTATTTACGACTTTTTCTTAAAATTAAAACCTAGAAATTAAGTATGATGAATTATACTTTCCTTCAAGAATGGGTGATACTTAGCTATTAACGGCTTACTAGCAAGCCCCTTTGCAACAAATAATATCATTAAACCTACAAATAAACTTAAAACACCAAAATCCAACCATCCAAGCGTAACGTGATCTTTACTGATACTACCCATTACCATCTGATAGAAATCTATCCAATGCCCAAACAAAATGAGTACACCCATAAAGGTTATTAGAGTGTAATTTCTTTTAGCATCCCTCTTCATCAAGATTAACAACGGACAAAGGAAATTGATTATTAAATTGAAAAAGAAAATTCCTTTGTACGCGCCCTGAACTCTTGTTTTGAAATATACAGTCTCTTCGGGTATGTTGGCGTACCATATCAACATATATTGAGAAAACCATAAATAGGTCCAGAATATTGAGAAAGCAAACATGAACTTTCCTAAATCGTGTAAGTGTTCTTGGTTAGTATACTCTAAGTATCCTTTGTTTTTTAAATAAACAACCCAAAGAGCTATTAAACTCATTCCACTAACAAAAGAACTCATGAAAGTATACCAGCTATACATGGTACTATACCAATGAGGTGTAATACTCATCATCCATAACCAAGGAATAGTAGAACCAACTGTTAAACCGAACCATGCAATAAACATTGATGCTCTTACAGTATTCTGAAATATGAATTTTGCACCACTAACATTATCAAAAGCTCCTTTATCTGCTTCACTGCTTAATATACGCATTCTATATCCAAGCAAACTCCACAAACCAATAGCCAGCGTAGTCCAGAACACAAAGAATTTCAAGTTTAAGAACCCAGATTTTCCTTTCAGAATAGGATCATTATTTACAGCATCTGTATCTAACCAATGATAAATCTGGTGTTTTCCAGCAAATGCTACATAAAGCAGTACTGCTAGTGTAATTGAGCCAAAAATTGGAACCATAGTAGAAATAGCTTCAGGTACTCTTCTAAATGATTGTTGCCATCCACCCATTGCTAATGTAGTAATACAGATAAAAAACATTGATGCGTTGCATACCAATGTCCAGAATATTGTATTATACATTACAGTACCAATGAAAATGGCTTGTTCATGCTCATCTTTACTCATTCCACTTTTGAAGAAACCAGCTAATAATGCAAGAGCCCCTATTCCTATCAGAGCATAAGACCAGGTCTTTAATTTACTAGGAACTTCAAATTGTTCTTTTATTGATGCCATCGTATTCAGTTTAATTTTGTATTGGATAATCCAATATTAAATTATAAATTAAATTATTTACTTACTACCGCTGTCGTTGATGCTGTTGTTTTAACTTGCTTGGTTTTAATGTACTTAATAACCATCCATCTTTGTTTTCTGCTTAACTGAGAAGCATAACTACCCATTAAGTTTTTACCATAGGTAACAGAATAAAACATTTGTCCTTCAGGCATACTTTCATACTTGACATCACCTACCAATGTAGCAGGTTTTGCAGGATATGGTCCGTCACCACCTTTGTACAATGGACCATTTCCATCTAGTTTTAGTCCATGACAAATACCACAGTTTACTAAGTATAATCTTTCAGCTTCTTTCAAATCGGTTTGAGACAAACTATCGATTGGACTTTTAACTTGTTTGGAGAGAATATAATTTGTTGTATCTCCTGCTTTATCTTTAGCAATTGAGAAAGGTAATTCTTCTCCTCGTGCAATTGTTCCTTTAACTGGTTGATTGGTATAATTAATACCCTCATTCTTTAAAAAACTATGGTCTGCATACGTTTCATACGCTCTACTGTAAGCCATATCTGGCATGTAGATATCACCTGGCTTACGCTTAACATCACTACAACTGATTATCAACAGCGAAAGACTAATAAACCCAACTATGAATATATATTTCTTCATTTTATTAATATTAAGCAGCAATTTCATTAGTATTTTCAAAAGGAACTTCGTCCTTATCATAACTACCTACCCACCAATCAGCTTCTGCTATCTGCAATTCTGTTTCTACCGCACCTGCATTTGATAAAAAAGATTTTAAGTCATCTGTATTTGTCTTATCGGTACATTCAATAACCATTACAAACAAATCATCCGTAGCACGCAAATGAAAACGGTGCTTCTTAACGAAAGGTGCCAACTGACACAAATAACAAAAGGTAAGTACCATTCCTACAGCCGCGAAAAGTACGGTAAGCTCGAAAGTAATGGGTATCCAAGCTGGCAAAGCAAAATGCGGCTTTCCTCCAATGTTCAGTGGCCAGTCTTTAGTTAGAATCCAACTGATACAACTCAATGCTGTTGTAGTTCCAGTAATGCCATAGATAAATCCTGCTGTGTGTAAGCTAGTTTCTCTTAAACCCATTGCATGATCTAGACCATGAACCGGGAAAGGAGTGTATATGTCATGAATTTTGTAACCTACTGTTCTCACCTTCCTCACTGCAGGGAACAATAAGTCTTCATCATCAAAACATCCAACTACAAATTTCTTTTTTGCCATATATTTTTATTAACTCAAATTATAGAAATTCGACTTTTATATTACCTGAAATTTAATTTGATCCGTGATTCTCAACCAATGTATGACCATGACCACTGTGTGCAAATACTTCAGCTGGCACATGCTCCAAGTGCCCCATTTTTTCTTTGTAATTCTCACCGGTTGTTTTGAGAACAAATTTAATTTCTGCAACAGCAATCACAGGGAAGTACTTAGCAAAAAGGAAGAAACAAGTGAAGAATAAGCCAAAAGTTCCTAGGTAAAATCCTATTTCATAGATAGTCGGACTGTAATAAACACTCCAAGAAGAAGGTAGGTAGTCGCGATACAATGAAGTAACAATAATTACAAAACGCTCAAACCACATACCGATATTTACGATGATACTCATGAAGAAAGTAACATAAATGTTTCTTCTCATTTTTCTGAACCAGAAAATCTGAGGACTTATCACGTTACAAGCCATCATACCCCAATAGCTCCAACCATAAGGGCTAAACAAATAAGCACGACTATACCAGAAAGTATATCCTTCATATTTGTTTTGGCTGTACCATCCCATAAACAATTCAGTAAGGTAGGCAATACCAACAACAGATCCTGTCAATACAATTACTTTATTCATTGCTTCGATGTGACCCAAGGTAATGTAATCTTCTAAAGCAAATACTTTTCTAACAATCAATAGTAACGATTGCACCATTGCAAATCCTGAGAAGATAGCTCCTGCTACGAAGTAAGGAGGGAAAATGGTGGTATGCCATCCAGGAATAACTGAAGTAGCAAAGTCAAAAGATACGATTGTGTGTACCGAAAGTACTAGCGGAGTGGATAAACCAGCTAACACTAAAGAAAGACTTTCGTGTCTTTGCCAGTGTTTAGCACTTCCTGACCAACCAAAGGCAGCAGTACCATATAATTTCTGACGTAATTTAGTTTTAGCACGGTCTCTTACTGTTGCAAAGTCAGGCAATAAACCACTGTACCAGAATAATAAAGAAACAGTAAAATAAGTAGAAATCGCAAATACGTCCCAAAGTAATGGAGAATTGAAATTTACCCACAATGGCCCACGGCTATTAGGATAAGGCATTACGAAGAAAGCCATCCAGACACGACCCATGTGGAAGATTGGGAACTGACCAGCACACATTACCGCAAAGATGGTCATCGCTTCCGCAGCTCTGTTTACACCTGTTCTCCAACCTTGTCTGAAAAGTAATAGTACGGCAGAAATCAAGGTACCTGCGTGGCCAATACCTACCCACCATACGAAGTTGGTGATATCCCAACCCCATCCAATGGTTTTATTTAAGTTCCACTGTCCGATACCATAGGTAACTTCTCTGTATACACTGTATACCCCAAACATTAAAAGGGCAACTGCAGTGAAGAAGCCAACATACCATAACTTGGAAGGCTTCGCCTCAATCGGGCGGATAATATCCTCTGTTACCTGATGGTAATCCTTGTTTCCACTTACAAGAGGCTCTCTAAGCTGTGATTCGTATTTTAGATGCATTTGTATCTATTATTTTTCAGTTTAGGAATAAAATTCCTTTCTTATTGTTTTATATACCAAGAACGACTAAGCTTCTTTTTTCTCTTCTTCAATATTTCTAACCTTAGCTAGATAAGTTACATTCGGAAGAACGTGTAATTGCTCCAAAGACAAGAATAAACGGTTAGGATTATCTTTTCTCATGGTAGTTATACTACTCTTTTTATCGTTTGCATTACCAAAAACAATTGCATTGGTAGGGCAAGCTTGCTGACAAGCAACTTTAATATCTGAATCTTCCAATGGTCTGCTTTCTTTCTTCGCAGAAAGTTTAGCAGATTGTAATCTTTGAACACAGAAAGAACATTTTTCGATAACACCTCTTGAACGAACTGTAACATCTGGGTTTAATACCATTCTGGTTAAGTCGTCATTCATGTTTAGAACAACATCATTTACAATTCCCTTCTGGTTGTCTGGGAAGCTGTCTGCACCTGTATAATCAGCCCAGTTAAAACGTCTTACTTTATAAGGACAGTTGTTGGCACAATATCTTGTACCGATACAACGGTTATAAGTCATTTGGTTTAACCCTTCACTGCTATGATTGGTTGCTGCAACCGGGCAAACATTCTCACAAGGAGCATTGTCACAATGTTGACACATTAATGGTTGGAAAACAACTTTTGGATTCTCTAAATCTTCACCGCTATAATATCTGTCAATACGTAACCATTGCATTTCGTGACCACGCAATACTTCTGGTTTACCTACTATTGCCACATTATTTTCTGCTGTACAAGCAACCACACAAGCGCCACAACCATTACAAGTGTTCAAATCAACACTCATACCCCACTTAATACCCGGACGGTCATTCATAGAATCAGGATAGATAGTACCCTGGGCTCTATAATTTTCTAAACCACCATAAGGTTTTACTTCTGCTTCTCTATCTTCTAATATTTCTGTAGGTTTAGCCTTGAATTCTGCCAAAGTAAGTTCTTTCATTACTTCGGTACGGTTACCTTGAGCCGTATTATAGATGTTGTGTGTTTGTGTAAGGGCTACCTTAAATTTATCTCCTGTATCTTTAAGATCTACATTAGCAACAGTAAAACTTACGGTACCATCAGCCAAAGAAGCAAAAGGGAAGGCATTAGCGCCCACAGGAATACCCGCTTCATCATCAAATACAGACTTTCCTAATTCAACGTTACGTCCATATCCTAGAGCGATACCAACTGTATCAGGATGCGTACCAGGGATAATTAACGTTGGAAGTTTTACGGTAACGCCATTTGCAGTAATAGATACTACATGTTTTGGAGGTTTAACTTCATACGCATCTGCCTGACCATTGTTGGTTAAATCGATGTTTAATAAAGTATTTGCTTTAGCAGGAGATACGACTAAGTAGTTATCCCATGTTGCTTTAGTAACAGGATCTGGCATTTCTTGTAACCAAGGATTAGCCGTTCCTTCTCCAGCACCAATTGCAACCTTTTGGTATAAATATAATTCTGTAGTCGTAACTTTTTTGTAAGCACCAATCGCTGAAGTTGCTCCAGCAACACTTGAACTGTTGAAAGAGGCAGCAGCGGCAGCAATAGTAGCAGGGCTGATTACCCCTTCTTGTAATGCTTTATCCCAACCTGAAGCACCACCAACCTTAGCTAACCAATATTGTTTTAAGAAATCAAGGTAACTTCCTGTTGCACCAGACCAGCTTAACAAGCTATCTTGCCATTGACGCGTTTTGAACAATGGATAAATAGTAGGTTGTTGGAAAGAGTAGTAACTGGTCTTTATCTCAGCGTCTCCCCAACTTTCTAAGTAGTGATTGCTAGGAATAACATATTTAACCAGTTTAGTTGTTTCATCTAGTTTACCGCTGAAAGAAACTGTTAGGTTAACTTTCTTCAATCCTTCAACAAATTTCTTGCTGTCATACCAGGTGTAGGCAGGATTAGCACCAAATATTAATAACCCACCAACACTACCTGCATTCATATCATCTACCAACTTAGCAAAGTCTGCATCGATACCTGCTTTTGTATTATAAGTAGCAGACCAATCTATTGTTTTACCACCCGCTTGCAAAGCTTCATTGATGGCATTGATTATAATCTGAACATTTTTATCATTGCTACCAGAAACAACTAAAGCTTCACCTTTCTTAGCAACCAATTCCTTAGCTGCTTTTTCGATACCTGCTTTTAGTTTAACATCGCCGATACCTGTAACAGCCTGACCATTAATTGCTGCCAATAAAGCAACTGCAATAGCACCTGTTTCAGATGGACGGTGTAAGAAACGCTCGTCTGCATTACTACCTGTTAAGCTTGCAACACTTTCAAAGTGAATGTGCTTGCTCATTTCAGGGTTTTTCTCGTCTATTTTTTTACCTGTCGCATATTGTTTTGCAAATTCTATAGGACTTAACCAGGTACCCAAGAAATCTGCAGCAAGGCTAACAATAACTTTTGCATTATCAAAACGATAATAAGGGATAGCTTTTTTGCCGTAAGTAGCTTCATTAGCTAACAAAATACCGCTGTAAGAAATGGCATCGTAAACTACATGCTTCGCACCAGGGTGCTTAGCGATAAATTGTGCAATTACTTCTTTTGTAGAAGGAGAAACAACAGTACTTGTTAAAATAACAATTGGTGCTGAACCCACTCCAGCAATACCTGCTGCAACAGCTTTATCTACATCCTCAAAGCTAGCTTCATGGTTATCTATGGTAGGAAAACGCAAACGTGCAGTATCGTACAAGTCTAAGACCGAAGCCTGAACCCTTGCTGAAGTACCTCCTTTAGTGATGGGGCTTAAATCGTTACCTTCTATTTTAATAGGGCGACCATCTCTAACCTTTGCTAGTACACTAACTGCATCTCCGTCCTGAACGTAAGTTGTAGCATAGTACATGTAGTTACCAGGAACAATATCTTCTGGTTTATTGGCAAAAGGAATTGCTTTAGTAAAAGGAATTTCACAACTTGCAGCTATAGTAGCAGCAGCTGTACTGAAACCCAAGAATTTTAAGAAATCCCTACGTGGATGCTTAGCCTCTAAAAAGCCCTTATCGTCAGCTTCAAACGGTAATTGTTCTTGAAATTCATCATTTACCGATTGCTTGTAAGCATCAGAATTATTCAATTCTCCAAAACTTTGCCAATGCTGTTTACTCATAAGTATGATAATTCGATAATGTGTAGATTGCTTTTACTATATCATCTGTATTAGCGCACCACATTAACAGATTTACTAAATTAACCAATTTTAATAATGACACTTTTGACACTCTGTACCACCAATCATTTCTACGGTTACACCTCTCGTGCTATCTATCTTGCCGCTCTTTAGATCAGCATGATATTTCTCGTAGATACTATAGAAACCATTATCCTTGAACTGAACTTTTGTTTCTCTGTGACAGTTAACACACCAACCCATGCTTAACTCAGCAAATTGCTTTACTTCTCCCATCTTCTGGATTTCTCCATGACAAGTTTGACAAGCAACCTGACCAACTTTTACGTGTTGTGCGTGGTTGAAATAAACGTGATCTGGCAGGTTGTGGATACGAACCCACTCGATAGGTTGTGCTTTGGTAGCATCCCATGGTTTGCCTTCTTCGAAACCAGCGTATTTGTATAGTTTCTTTATTTCAGCGGTACCATTTACTTCTTCATTTTCTTCATTGTAAATCTTAGCACCCTTGTATTCATTGATAGCCATGTGGCAATTCATACAAATATTTACAGAAGGGATAGTTGCTTGTTTGCCTTGATAAACACCAATGTGACAGTACTGACAATTGATTTGATTTACGCCAGCATGAACCTTGTGAGAATAGTAGATTGGTTGAACTGGTTGATAATTTTTTGTACGACCATAACTGATAGCCCCCCTAGTAGTCATGTAACCACCAGAGATAAAGAGTAGAACAACTACAATTGCGATGTATGCTTTATTTTTCCAGAAAGGAACAGGCTCAGCAGAACGGATACCTTCTTTAACATCGGCTAATTTTTTCAAATTACTATTAACCTGTAGAAGAACAAGTGCAATTACTGCCAATACCAACGTTAATATACCAAATAGCAATGAGTTATCGCTTTCCTCACCTTTTGCAGCATTTGGATCTACAGCACCTGCAGCAGGCATTGCAGAACTAGCTTTTGCAGCGGTGCTTACATAACCCAATATAGCATCTATATCTTTATCACTTAACTGTGTAAAGATGTTCATGGCCGTTTTGCCGTACTCGTTGTACAAGTTATTGGCATAAGGGTCTCCTGTTTTAAGGAAAGCAGCATTATTCTTAATCCAAGAATGTAGCTTGGCCTTATCTGGCCAACGATCTTCTACTCCTGCAAGTGCAGGACCAACCAACTTTTTATTGATTGCGTGACAAGAAGCACAATTTTGGGAAAATAAAGACTTACCATCTTGAGCCGAAACCTTATTAGTAATAGTAGTAGTCAATAATAATATTGACAATATCAGGGACGGTATCGAGAGACTTTTAGGAAATGCCATATACACAGTCTGTTGTTTCTTTAGTAGAAAAATATCCTTTCGGGGTGCGAAAATATGACAGTAGCGTGACAAACAATCAATAATCCAAAATTTTTTTTCATTTGTTGGGTATCCAATACCAAAATTCGTCTGTTTTCTTACACTTATCATTTTATTATATCTTGAGGTTAATGTCTTTAGTACTTATTAGATTTATTTATACTCAATAAATTAGTTCTGTAAGCAATTAAGATTGTTTATTCATTAATCTATTAATAACTCAATAACAGGATCCCAAAACTTTTGTTGGAAATCCACGATGATATCTTTTTCTACCATCACCCCTTCTCCTGCCAACAGTTCTTCCATCAAAGTGGAGGTTGCAAAATGTGCTTTTCCGCTCAACATCCCATTTCTGTTCACCACTCTTTGTGCAGGCACAGGTGTTGTCTGACTGTGTGCTCCATTCATGGCCCATCCAACCATCCTTGCACTTTTCTTGGCACCCAAAAAAGCAGCAATGGCGCCGTAAGTAGTGACCCTTCCTTTAGGTATTTGTCTTGCAACAGCATACACCTGCTCAAAAAATGAGGATTCTTTACTGCCGCTAGGCAATATCGAAGGGAGTTTAGTAGAAGTATGTTCTGTTTTAGCCAATTTTTTCTTTTTAACACATAGAAACATAGTTACATAGTACACAGAGGGAGTAAAACCTACATGCACGATCTACCAATGTTTCTTTGTGTTGAATTTTTTATCATATTTATCACTGTTGCTGTTGTTGTTGCGCCAATAGGTTACTTCTTTTAGGCTCGGGGACCGACTCATACTGATAGGGGCAATGCCTGCATCCATATCCACAGCAGTAGCCGCGTGTTTCGTGGTATTGTTGGGTAAGTACCACAAATCCCTCTGTATCATAATAGAAATCTACATTCTCAATCAGTTCCGTGTTCATGTATCAGCTGTTTTAGTACTTCGTCTTTATCAACTGGCAATTGTTTGGTCAACTGAAACTGCAAATAGTGTATCCGTTTACTATTGGCTATATCCAAACTTTCATAGTACGTTTTAATTTGCAGTTCCTCGCTGATGCCAGCCTGGTGATAGGCGTCATCAAAATCTTTTAACAACGGCAAATCAAATAAGTTGATGACTGTTTTTGTAAACACATATAAATCGGGACTATCAGTTTTTAGATGCACGATGGCATCGGGTTTCAAAAATTGTTGATATAAGCGAAGAAACTTGGGATGTGTCAAGCGTTTTTTGGCTTTGGATAAGCGCAACTGCGGATCGGGAAACGTAATCCATATTTCACTCACTTCGCCGGGAGCAAAGTAGTTGGAGAGTTTATCAATTTCGGTACGTAAGAACGCCACATTGGTCAATCCTTCATCCAAAGCGGTGATGGCACCACGCCAGATACGATTGCCCTTAATGTCTACACCAATAAGGTTTCTGTCGGCATACATCCGGCCCAAACCAACGGCATACTCCCCTTTTCCACAGGCAAGTTCCAGCGTAATAGGGTTGTTATTACCAAAATGCTGGTACCATTGTCCCTGCATATTCTCGGGATATTCCAATACATTGGAAAAATTTTTTATCGCCTCAAACCTCACTAATTTCTTGTGTCCCATAATCCATTTTAACAGGCGGCAAATATAGAGGGGAGGGGGAATTGATAATTGATAAATGAAAATTGATAAGTAAATTCAAATCCTAATGTACGCGTTCATTTCGTAAAAAACCATTTTTTAGCTTTATTAGAGGTAGTCTTATACAAAATTTTTCATATTACCAATGCTTAAAATTTTTTTTATTGAGTTTAGTCCTTGTTTAACTTTTGAAGAATTTATTTTTTTGAAAAAACAATAAAAGTTAGAAATGCCTACTATAAAATCTAAAGTAACTACTTTAGGTGCTAAAGTAACTACTTTGGGTGCTAAAGTAACTACTTTGGGTGCTGAAGTAACTACTTTGGGTGCTGAAGTAACTACTTTAGGGGCTGGAGTAGCTACTTTGAAGGCTGAAGTAACTACTTTAGGTGTTAAAGTAACTACTTTGGAGGCTGGAGTAGCTACTTTGGGTGCTGAAGTAACTACTTTGGGGCTTGAACACTTATTTGGATACTATCACTTTTGTTTATACTACCTCCACCAACTGACCTTGGTAAAAGTATTATACCCAATCAAACTTTTTGGGTCATTTACTTATTATCAGAGCTTGTAATTTAGTAATATTCAAATTATAAAATAGCGTAATGGCAAAAACGTTTGGTTTATACTTAATACTTTTTGCCTAGCTAGTCCACGCCAAATAGTTAAATAATATAAGAACCGGCTCTTCGCCTATAGCCTGTGTATTCGTTAATGTCTTTCCAATTAAAAAGCTACAGCGACTAAAAATAATATTTTCACTTTACCTCTGCAAAAAAGAGGTGTTTTTTTGTACTTCATTTTATACTTGGTTTATATAATCAGCCCATCTTTCATCTCGATAATCCTGTCGCAATTATTGGCAAATTCATCATCATGGGTTACTGCAATAATGGTTTGTTGGCGTTCTTTGGCTAACTGACGAAAGATATCAAAAACTACTTGTGTGTTTTTAGAATCAAGGTTACCTGTTGGTTCGTCGCCCATTATTACAGAAGGATCGTTTGTCAATGCACGTGCAATGGCTACCCTCTGTTGTTGACCGCCAGAAAGTTTGTTAGCTTTTTTCAAGGCTTGGTCTCTCAATCCTAACAATTCTAAGTTCTGGTAGGCCTTTTCTTCTACTTCTGATTTTGATTTTTTATTTAATTTAAGTGCTGGTATCATCACATTTTCTAAAGCAGTAAATTCTGGCAATAAATAATGAAACTGAAACACAAACCCCATCTGTTGGTTTCGAAAACGGTGCAGATCCTCCGAAGACATTTTCGTGATGTCTGCTCCTGAAATCTCCACACTCCCCTCGGTCGGATCGTCCAGGCTGCTCAATA